>NZ_JACHZF010000009.1 GCF_014193375.1 Halomonas campaniensis | reverse complement strand
AACATCCCGGTCGGTGGAGCGGTTCCACTCGGAACTGGACACCGCGCCGGACGGTCTGGCTGAACCCGGACCAGGAAGACCCGCTGGTTCAACGCATCAGCGATTAGAAGCCGCCTGATTCCAGGTTCCAACAATCTTGACAGGCATCGGCCCGGTCCAGAGATAGACCAGGCCATAGAGCAGCCCGGCACCGAAGGCCACCAGCACGAAGGCGCCACCGCCCGCCAGGTGGGCGATGCCGAACAGGGCGCTGGACGCCACCAGGGCCAGAGCGACGCCCCAACGGGCCATCAGCCAGCGCTGCAGCATGCCGCGGAACAACAGCTCCTCGGCCACGCAGGTGTTGAGCAGGTTGGCGACGGCGAAGACCCAGAAGCCGGCGGGCAGGCCCGGCCGCCAGTCGATCAGCCCCAGCGCCGCGGCCAGCGCCATCAGCAGCCCTACCCCGCCCGCCACCAGGAGCGACAGCGCCCAGGGCGGCAACGGCCCGGGTGGAGACAGACTGCGCCCGAACAGCGGCACCCACCCGAGCAGCGCCCAGGCCACCAGCACCTTGTCGTGGTTGAAGTAGAGGCCGGTGGGCAGGCTGCCCTCCTTCCACACCATTCCCTCGGCCAGCGCCAGCCCGTCGTACCCCGGCCAGGCGTGCAGCACCAGGCCGGTGCTGGCCACCAGCCAGACGGCGATTCTCGCCGCCTGCAGCCAGGGCGGCAGCCGCTGCCCCCGCATCCAGGCGGTCAGCGCCACATAGCCCAGCGCCAGCACCACGAAGAGCCAGGTGGCATAGCCGACAAGCCCCGCCAGCAGCAGCACCGCCACCGCCCCGCCGACGCGCCAGCGCGCCTCGGCGCACAGGCCGAAGAGAATCAGAAGAAGGGAATAGGTGATACCGAAGGCGAGCAAGCGGACTCCATATCACTATAAATGCTGGTGGTGAGGCTCGCGGAATGACGGACGGCCTTCCCAATCATTTGCGCATTGGCGGCTATTCCCAGCCCCTCTTATTCCGCCGAATTCAAACCTTCTTCATTCGCTTTTCTTGCCTCCGACTCTTCATCATCAACATCGCCTTTCTTGTTGACTGGGTCGTTCCGGTGCAGCCGAGGCGGGGGGGCGACCCAAGCCCTGAGCCTTTGCCCGACCTGCTGGTAAAAATGCGGCACCGCTTTTTCCAACTCTTCGATAAATATCTTGTTGCCGGCAAAGCGATGGCCGAGATCAGCCATATAGAACACTTCGAAGGCACTAGGCACCACATTGGTTGTCGAGGACTCAATGATTGCCGCGTCCTCGATTACCTGGGCGAGTGGCTTCTGGGTCTCCTCGGCACGGCCAGGCCGAACCGCCTTGACGAACATGTTTTCCGTTTCAGCCTTGGCTAACTGCCTAGTAAGCCAGTTTACACGCGCGGTGCTACGCTTCTTGTCCTGCGGCGCAGAGAGGCGCATAGAGCAGACAATAGTTCGCTTGGTCAGATCAGCTGTTACGTCCAGATCGGTGGCGGCATCAGGCACTTCCAAACAGCAATTGAGCACCTTCTCCTTAGACAGCACCTCACAATCGTCCTTCAGCCGCTTCACAGGATCTGTACGATGGGCCCTGGGCAGCTTCAGCTTTACCGGCCTGCCCAGCTTGCGGCTCATCACGAGGCAAAGGTCTCGCTGCTCTTGGTGCCAGCTCGAGACGGTGTTCTCCACCTCCTCGCTTCCCTTGCCCAATACGGCGCCACTCTTTACCTTGCCGACCACCTCTTTCCACTCGCGGTTCATGCTGTCAAAACGAGAGATGCCGCTGGATTCATGGCCGAGGTAACGCAGCACCTCTTCCAGTAAGAATCGCTGATCTGGCGAAGTGATTTCGCCGGACTCCAATAGCAACGTTGCCTGAGTTACTGCATACATCCAAGACCAGTGATATAGCTCAACACCCTTGAGCATCGATTTTGGCACTTTCACTGGATGATGCGAGGGCATGGCAACAAATTGGTTGGTGACGGTAATCACCGCATCCACTTTATGTTTCTTTGCCTGCTGAAGGTATTGCTTAAGCTGCTCTTCGCCAATTTCAGCATTCCCGATCTTGGCCTCGACCAAGGCACTCCATGACTTGCGCCCAGTCTGCAGTAAGATCAACCCATCTGGGCGGTCACTCTTGGGCACGCCGGGATCGGCTTCCAAAACGATCTCGGTCCAGGCTCCCAATATGGCACGTCTTCCCACTCGCACTCCCAGGGAAAGAAGCATTTGCTGTCGGAACTCATGCACCCCACGCAGAGCAGCAAGCAGTACAGATGCCGCACGTTGCTCGCGATTGGTATCTGCAACGACGGGAATCAGTCGTGCTACATCTCCACGCTTTGCGAAATCAGGCCGTTCCATTGTCACTCTCCTTGCGTATTATCATTATTTTGAAAGGCATCACTGAACGCAGCGGCCAAGATACCGGTTGGCATAGCAATGATGCCAATGCCTGCTATGGCGGTCATGCCGGCAAATATCTTGCCAAGGGCGGTAATAGGTGTGACGTCGCCATAGCCCACGGTGGTCAGTGTGGCGATGCTCCACCAAAGGGCCCTCGGTACGCTGCCAAATGCCTCAGGTTGTTCTGCGGCTTCCACCACATAGAGGCAGGCAGAAGAAAACAACAACAGTAGGGCTGCCACTCCTACGCTGAGAAGAAGTTCATGGACACGAGCATTCAGGGCTTCGGCCAGTGCCGACCAAGCTCGACTGAATCGTCCCAGACGCGAAAGGCGCAATATGCGAAGGATGCGTAGCAACCGCAGCAGAAAGGCATTGCTATGAGTGAGAAAGCCCAAGAAGAAAGGCAGGATGGCCACTAGATCAATCAGGGCCCAGATGGAGAAGACATAGCGTATGCGGCCGCCAATTCCGCGATACCGTGGATCTTCTCCTGCCACATAGAGGCGTAGCAGATATTCTAAGATGAAGAGTGAGACGAATACCACCTCGAGAAAGGAGAGCACCCCCGGTATCAAACGGCGCACATTCGGCTCGGTCTCGAGGATGGCAACCAGCGAGGCCAGCAGGATCAGGATACAGATGAGCTTGTTGAGCGGTGACAGGCCTGGTTGATGCCAGGCTTCCGGGGCCAACTGCCGATGGAGGATGCTTCTATCCATACCTCTTGCCCACCCAGCGCCCTCTAAAGCATGGTACCGTCCGGCTCCGATAGGCGTGATAGACCCGCATGCCACCTCCCTTCGACAGATCCTTAGTCCATTACCACTTGCCACTGGCGGTCATCTCAAGTGACGTTAGCTTCAGTACAACGAACCCTGTAACGAAATGCAAAAAAAGGGGCCTACCCATTGGTAGGCCCCCTGACTGACAGGAGGGTCAATCTTTGGTGGCACTCACTCCCACTCGATCGTCGCGGGCGGCTTGCTGCTGACGTCGTAGGTGACGCGGGAGACGCCGGTGATCTCGTTGATGATGCGGTTGGAGACCGTTTCCAGGAGCTCGTAGGGCAGGTGGGCCCAGCGGGCGGTCATGAAGTCGATGGTCTCCACGGCGCGCAGGGCGATGACCCACTCGTAGCGGCGGGCGTCGCCGACCACGCCGACGGACTTCACCGGCAGGAAGACGGCGAAGGCCTGGCTGGTCTTGTGGTACCAGTCCGCGCGGTGCAGCTCCTCGATGAAGATGGCGTCGGCATCGCGCAGGATGTCGGCGTACTCCTTCTTCACCTCGCCGAGGATGCGCACGCCCAGGCCCGGTCCCGGGAAGGGGTGGCGGTAGACCATGTCGTAGGGCAGGCCGAGCTCCAGGCCGAGCTTGCGCACCTCGTCCTTGAAGAGCTCGCGCAGCGGCTCCACCAGCTTGAGCTTCATGGTCTCAGGCAGGCCGCCCACGTTGTGGTGGGACTTGATGACGTGGGCCTTGCCGGTCTTGGCGGCGGCGGACTCGATGACGTCCGGGTAGATGGTGCCCTGGGCCAGGAAGTCGACGCCCTCGATCTTCGCGGCCTCGGCGTCGAAGACGTCGATGAAGGTGTTGCCGATGATCTTGCGCTTGACCTCGGGGTCGGCCTCGCCCTCGAGGCGCGAGAGGAACTGCTCCTCGGCATCCACGCGGATCACCTTCACGCCCATGTGGCGGGCGAAGGTCTCCATCACCTGATCGCCCTCGGCCTTGCGCAAGAGGCCGTTGTCGACGAACACGCAGGTCAGCTGGTCGCCGATCGCCTTGTGCAGCAGGGCCGCCACCACCGAGGAGTCGACGCCGCCGGAGAGGCCGAGCAGCACGTGGCGGTCGCCCACCTGCTCGCGAACGCGATGGATCTGGTCCTCGATGATCTGGGCCGGGGTCCAGAGGCGCTCGGCGCCACAGATCTCCAGCACGAAGTGCTCGAGGATGCGCTGGCCCTGCAGGGTGTGGGTCACCTCGGGGTGGAACTGCACCCCGTAGAAGCGCTTCTCCTCCCAGGCCATGGCGGCGATGGGGCAGCTCGGCGTGGAGGCGGTGACGGTAAAGGCATCGGGCACCCTGGCCACCTTGTCACCGTGGCTCATCCACACGTCCAGCAGGCTCTTGCCCGTGGCGTGGTCGATATGGTCGGAGATGTCGCGGAACAGCGCGGTCGGCTCGTCGACGCGGATCTGGGCGTAGCCGAACTCGCGGACGTGGGAGCCCTCCACGGCGCCGCCGAGCTGCTCGGCCATGGTCTGCATGCCGTAGCAGATGCCCAGCACCGGCAGGCCCATCTCGAACACGCACTGGGGGGCGCGGGGCGAGCCCAGCTCGGTGACCGACTCCGGGCCGCCGGCGAGGATGATGCCGTTGGGGTTGTACTCGCGGATCTCGGCCTCGGTGATGTCGAAGGCGCGGATCTCGGAGTAGACACCGATCTCGCGCACGCGGCGGGCGATCAGCTGGGTGTACTGGGAGCCGAAGTCGAGGATCAGGATCTTGTGGGCGTGAATATCGGTCATGAAAGCGTCTCGGTATGGCGGCAAGCCGGATCCAAAAGCGAACGGCGGGGTTGCCCCCGCCGCGTCAGATCGGTGTGCGGGATCACCCCGCCCGGTAGTTCGGGGCTTCCTTGGTGATCTGCACGTCGTGCACGTGGGACTCGGCGAAGCCGGCCCCGGTGATCTGCACGAATTCCGGCTTGGTGCGCATCTCCTGGATGTCGGTGCAGCCGGTATAGCCCATGGAGGCGCGCAGGCCGCCCATCAGCTGGTGGACGATGGCGCCCATCATGCCCTTGTAGGGCACGCGGCCCTCGATGCCCTCCGGCACCAGCTTCTCGGCACCGGCATTCTTGTCCTGGAAGTAGCGGTCCGCGGAGCCCTGGCTCTGGGACATGGCGCCCATGGAGCCCATGCCGCGGTAGGCCTTGTAGGTGCGGCCCTGGTAGAGCTCGATCTCGCCCGGGGCCTCCTCGGTGCCGGCCAGCAGGCCGCCGACCATCACCGCGCTGGCGCCGGCGGCGATCGCCTTGGACAGGTCGCCGGAGAAGCGGATACCGCCATCGGCGATCAGCGGGATATCGAAGGGCTCCAGGGCCGCGGCGACGTTGGAGACCGCGGTGATCTGCGGCACACCGACGCCGGCGACGACCCGGGTGGTGCAGATGGAGCCGGGGCCGATGCCCACCTTGACCGCATCGGCGCCGGCCTCGGCGAGGTCACGCGCCGCCGCGGCGGTGGCGATGTTGCCGCCGATCACCTGGATCTGCGGGAAGTGCTCCTTCACCCAGCGCACCCGGTCGATCACGCCCTTGGAGTGGCCGTGGGCGGTGTCGACGACCACCACGTCCACGCCGGCCTCGGCCAGGGCGGCCACGCGGTCCGGGGTCTCGGGGCCGGTGCCCACGGCGGCGCCGACCAGCAGGCGGCCGTCGCCGTCCTTGGCGGCATGGGGGAAGGTGCGCGCCTTCTCGATGTCCTTGAAGGTGACCAGGCCGCGCAGGTGGAAACGGTCGTCCACCACCAGCATCTTCTCGACGCGGTGCTCCTGCATCTTGGCCTTGATGACATCCAGGCCCGTGCCCTCGGGCACGGTGACCAGGCGGTCGCGGGGGGTCATGATGTCGGAGACACTGTCGCCGTGGTTGGGCTGGAAGCGCATGTCGCGCTCGGTGACCAGGCCCACCAGGGTCTCGCCTTCCACCACCGGGAAGCCGGAGAAGCCGTGCTCCTCGGCCATGGCCAGCAGGTCGGCCAGCTTGGCCTTGGGCCCCACGGTGACCGGGTCCTTGACGATCACGCTCTCGTGCTTCTTGACCTTGCGCACCTCGGCCGCCTGGTGGGCGATGGTCATGTTCTTGTGGATGATGCCGATGCCGCCCTCCTGGGCCATGGCGATGGCCAGGCGGGCCTCGGTCACGGTATCCATGGCCGCGGAGACGAGCGGAATGTTCAGGAAGAGGTCGCGGGTCAGGCGGGTCCGGAGACTGACGTCCTTGGGCAGGACCTCCGAGTAGCCGGGCACGAGTAATACGTCATCGAACGTAAGAGCTTCTTGGGCCATACGTAGCATAATCGGCAACACCCAGTGAGCTGGTGGGAAGGAGGGAGGTGAAGTTAATCGACCATTATAACGGCCAAGGGCGGGTGCCGTCACGGGGTAGACGTGTCTCGAGCGGGTAACCGGCGACTACATTGGCACACACGGAATAACTGTCAGGCCGTCGCCCCTCGGCTAGGGTGTTAGGTGTCAGTCAGCCCACCCAAGGAAAGGAGTGACGACATGATGCGCAAGCAGACACTGACCCTCGCCGTTGCCGTGCTGTCCGGCGGCCTCGCCCTCGGCGCCCAGGCCCAGCCGGCCTACGAGCCCCAGGGCCTCTACTCCGCCGAGGACATTCTGGACGCCGATGTCTACCTCACCCGCGACCCCGACGAGCGGGTCGGCGAGGTCGAGGACATCCTCTTCGACGAGGCAATGCAGGTCACCGCCCTGGTGGTCGAGAGCGGCAGCGTGCTGGGACTCGGCGGTCGCGAGTTCATCGTCGAGCCCGGCCAGTTCACCCTGACCACCCACCGCGACGACGATGGCGACACCGAGCACCGCGTGATGCTGGAAGCGAGCGCCGAGCAGATCGAGGGCTACCCCGTCTACAGCGATGACTGGTGGGAACGGGCCCGCGAGCGCTCCCGCGAGGCGTGGCTGCAGACCCAGGAGGGCGCCGAGAGCGCCTGGCAGACCACCCAGGAAGGGGCCGAGCGCGCCTGGGAGACCACCCGCGAGAACGCCCAGCGCGCCTGGGAAGCGGCCCGCGACGCGGTGGGTGCCAACGACTGACCCCCGCCATCGCCCTCCCGAGAAGACCGAACTGCCGCCGGGCCCCGTGCCCGGCGGCACGTCGTTACGGCGCCCGGCGACGGACGTGGTAGGCTTGGGCAAACCGTCCTGCGAGCCCCGCATGTCCCTGTTCGACCCCGACACCCCCTCCCCGACTTCCCCCCAGGCCCTCTCCGTCAGCGACGTGAACCGCCGCGCGCGCCAGACCCTGGAGCGCGACTTTGGCGAGCTGTGGGTGGAGGGCGAGCTCTCCGGCGTCTCGCGGCCGGGCTCGGGACACGTCTACTTCACCCTCAAGGACGCGCGGGCGCAGCTGCGCTGTGCGCTGTTCCGCGCCCGGGCGCGCTTCGTCGGCGCCCCGATGCGCGACGGTGACCTCGTCAAGGTGCGGGGTCGGCTGTCGATCTTCGAGCCCCGCGGCGACTACCAGCTGATCGTCGAGGCGGTGCAGGCGGCTGGCGTCGGCGAGCTGCTGGCCGCCTTCGAACGGCTCAAGGCGCGGCTCGCCGAGGAGGGCGTGTTCGCCAATGCGCGCCCCCTGCCCTGCCCGCCGCGCCACCTGCTGGTGCTGACCTCGCCCACCGGGGCGGCGATCCGCGACGTGCTGGCGGTGCTGACCGCCCGCTGGCCGCTGGCCAGCGTGACGCTGATCCCGGTGCCGGTGCAGGGCCGCGAGGCCGCGCCGGCGATGATCGCCGCCCTGGGCCTGCTCAACCGCCAGCAGGCGCTGGACCCGGCCCGGGACGCCATCCTGATCACTCGCGGCGGCGGCAGCCTGGAGGACCTGTGGGCCTTCAACGACGAGCACCTGGCCCGCGCCATCTTCCACTCGCGGCTGCCGGTGATGTCGGCGGTGGGCCACGAGGTGGACGTCACCCTGGCGGACTTCGCCGCCGATGCCCGGGCGCCCACCCCGTCCGCCGCGGCGGAGCAGCTGGTGCCCGACCGACACGACCTCGACCAGCGCCTGGCGGTGCTGGCCGGGCGCGTGCGGCGCGCCACCCAGGGGCGGCTCGATCGCGAGGGGCAGCGCCTGGACCACCTGCGCGCCCGCCTGCGCCACCCGGACGAGGTGCTGGCGCGCCAGCGCACTACCCTGGCCCAGCTGGAGGGACGCCTGGCCCGTGCCATGCAGGGCCGGCTCGCCACCGAGCGGCGTCGGGCGCATCACCTGCGCCAGCGCCTGGCCGCCCACCCGCCGGGACGCCAGCGGGAGCAGGCCGCCCAGCGGCTGGCCGGCGCCCGGGATCGCCTGCACGCCGCCATGCCGCGGGCGCTGGCCCTGCATCGGCAGCGCCTGGCGGCGGTGGCCCGGGAGCTCCAGGCGGTCAGCCCGCTGGCGGTGCTGGGGCGGGGCTACGCGATCCTCGAGGATGAGCAGGGCCAGGTCATCCGCCGTGCCGGGGAGACCTCGCCCGGCCAGACGGTGACCGCCCGGCTGGGCGAGGGGCGGATCGAGCTCGAGGTCAAGCGACAAGCGGTATGCGACAACCTGCCTCGCTCGGGTAGCCCATCGAATTGATAGATTTTGGAATATGTATATTCCAACTGATGATAACTAAGCTTGTTCCCAACGACACCTTGACGCACCGGGCTCCATGCCTGATACGTCAAGGAACCAGACGCCTCCCCGAGCCCGACCGCCGGCCGACCGGGGAGGCATCGCCCACCCGACCAGGGAGATAGACCATGTCAGTGCGTATCAATGATGTCGTACCGGACTTCGAGGCCGACACCAGCCAGGGCCCCATTCGCTTCCACGAGTGGATCGGCGACAGCTGGGCGATCCTCTTCTCTCACCCCAAGGACTTCACCCCGGTCTGCACCACCGAGTTCGGCGCCGTCGCCAAGCTCAGTGAGGAGTGGAAGAAGCGCGGCACCAAGGTGATCGGCATCTCGGTGGATGGCGTGGAGGATCACAAGAAGTGGATCAACGACATCTCAAGCTATGCCAGCTGCGATGTCGGCTTCCCGATCATCGCCGACGAGGACCTGAAGGTCGCCAAGCTGTTCGACATGCTGCCGGCCGACGCCTACCTGCCGGACGGCCGCACCCCGGCCGACAGCGCCACCGTGCGCTCGGTGTTCATCATCGGCCCGGACAAGCAGCTCAAGCTCTCGATGACCTACCCGATGACCGTGGGCCGCAACTTCGCCGAGGTGCTGCGCGCCCTGGACGCCCTGCAGGCCACCACCAGCAAGGGCGTGGCCACCCCCGCCGACTGGACCGTGGGCCAGGACGTGATCATCCCGCCGTCGGTCTCCGACGAGGACGCCAAGGCCAAGTTCGGCGAGTTCGAGACCATCTTCCCGTACCTGCGCAAGACCAAGCTGCCGAAGTAAGGCCGCAGCGCCGACCCGCAAGCGCCACGGGCGCGTCTCGTGGCTCCCGCGCCCCCTGCTCCGGCAGGGGGCGCTTTCGTTCGGGCGGCAAGACGGCAAGGCGTCGAGGGCTACTCCTCGGCGTGGCGGGCGGCCGGCTTGAAGGTGCTCGGCTCCAGGTCGTGGCGGGCCAGCAGCTTGTAGAAGTCGGTGCGGTTGCGCCCGGCGATGCGCGCCGCCTGGGTGACGTTGCCCTCGGTGATCTTGAGCACCTTGATCAGGTAGCTGCGCTCGAAGGCGGCGCGGGCATCGTTGAAGGTGGGCAGGGCGTTGTCCTCGGCGGCCAGGGCCTGGGCCACCAGCGCCTCGGGGATCATCGCCGAGCTGGTCAGCGCCACGCACTGCTCCACCACGTTGACCAGCTGGCGCACGTTGCCGGGCCAGGCGCTGGCCGCCAGCAGGTTGAGGGCCTCCGGCGAGAAGCCCTTGACGAAGGGCTTGTGGCGGGCGGCGGCCTGGGCCACCTGGTGCTTGGCCAGCAGCGGCACGTCCTCGGCGCGCTCCTTGAGGGCGGGCAGGCGCAGGTTGACCACGTTGAGGCGGTAATAGAGGTCCTCGCGGAACTCCCCCTCGCGCATGGCCCGGTCGAGGTCGCGGTGGGTGGCCGAGATGATGCGCACGTCGATGGGCACCGAGGTGGTCGACCCCAGCGGGCGGATCTGCCGCTCCTGCAGCGCGCGCAGCAGCTTGACCTGCAGCGGCAGCGGCATGTCGCCGATCTCGTCGAGGAACAGGGTGCCGCCGTCGGCGGCCTGGAACAGCCCCTGGTGCTCGCTCACCGCCCCGGTGAAGGCGCCCTTGGCGTGGCCGAACAGCTCGCTCTCCAGCAGCTGCTCCGGCAGGGCCCCGCAGTTGATCGCCACGAAGGGCTTGCCGGCCCGGGGGCTGGCCTTGTGGATGGCGTTGGCCAGCAGCTCCTTGCCCGAGCCAGAGGGGCCGGTGACCAGCACGCTGACGTCGGAGGCCGCCACCATGCGGGCCTGCTCGAGGATGCGCTCCATCTCGGGGCTGCGGGTGATGATCGCCGCGCGCCACGACTCGTCGCCCTCGGCGACCTGGCCGGGGGCCTGGGCCAGGGCCTCCTCGATGGCGGCGAACAGCTCGTCGCGGTCCACCGGCTTGGTGAGGAAGCTGAACACCCCCTGGCGGGTGGCGCTGACGGCGTCGGGGATCGAGCCGTGGGCGGTCAGCAGGATCACCGGCAGGCCGGGGGCCTGGCGCTGGACCTCCTGGAACAGTGCCAGGCCGTCCATCTCGTCCATGCGCAGGTCGGTGAGGACCAGCTCGGGGCGGTCGGTGTCCAGCACCTTGAGGGCCTCGCGGCCGCTCTCGGCGGTGGTCACGCGGTAGCCGCGGCTCTCCAGGCGCATGCCGAGCAGCTTGAGCAGGCTGACGTCGTCGTCCACCAGCAGGATGTGGGGGCCGGCCGCACGATGGCCGGCCGCCCTCGCGCCGGGCAGGCGGGCGCCCTGGGTTCGCGCTTGCAGGGGGGTCGGATGCTTCACGTGTCGTCTCCCATCATTCGTTCTGCTGTCGCAGGTTGATGCTCTGCTCGATGGCGGTGAGCGCCTCGAGCTTCTCGGCCAGGGCGGCGTTCTCCTCCTCCATGGCGGCGGTCTGCTCCTCCAGGTCGGCGAGGGCCTGGTTGGAGGTCGCGAGACGCCCGGCCATGGCGCGGCGCCCTTCCAGCTCGTTGAGCCAGTAGCGCAGCAGCGGCTGCAGCTCAACCGGCGCGGCATGCAGGTCGGCCTTGTAGAGCTCGGAGGCCCGGTCCCACTCGCCCTCGCTGCCCCAGGCCAGGGCCACGGCGCGGGCCAGGCGCCGTTCGGCACCGGGGCCCTCCAGGCGCGACAGCATGGCATCGCGCCAGGCGCGGTTGCCGCGCTGGGAGGCGAGGCCGAAGGCCACCCAGTCGTTCAGCAGGCACTCCTCGTTGGCGAAGCCGGGCATGCCGGCATGGCAGCCCGTGGCCGCGGCCGCCGCGGAGGTGGTGGAGGACGACCTGGCCGGCTGGCCGAACGGGGCCTCGGGCAACAGTTCGCATCCGGCGAGCCAGGTGGCCGCCAGGCAGACCAGCAGGGGGCGAAGGTGCATGTCGTCAATTCCTTGCGTGAAGGCTCGCTTCTCCGGCGAGCGTCGAGGTGTCGTCGGTGGCCACGTCCGATGCCGGGGCGTGACGCGGCAGCGTGAGGCGGAAGCAGACGGCCAGGCGCGGGTCGTCGACCAGTGCCAGCTGCCCCCCCTGCAGGCGGGCGCAGTCGGCGGCCACCGAGAGGCCGATGCCGGAGCCCTTGAGGGGGCCCTTGCGGCGGGCCTGCCCCTGGTAGAAGGCCTCGAACAGCCGCGGGCGGTCCTGCTCGGCGATCGGCTCGCCGCTGTTGGCCACCTCGACCTCCAGGCGATCGCGGTAGCGCCGGGCACGGATCTCGAGGTCGCCGCCATCCGCCCCGTAGGCGATGGCGTTGGAAATCAGGTTGTCGAGGATGCGGACGGTGGCGGTGCGGTCGACCGTCCACGCCAGGGGGCCGTCGAAGGTGTCGATCCGCATGCCCTTGCTGTCCAGCGCCAGGCGGTGCTTGGCCAGCACCTCCTTGACCACGGTGGCCAGGTCGATGGTCTCGCACTCCACCTGGCTGTGCTGCAGCAGGTTGTAGTCGAGCAGCTGCTCGATCAGCCGCTGCAGCTCGCCCCCGCTGGCATCGATCAGCTCGAGGATCTCCAGCTGGCGCGGCGAGAGGTCGCCGGCCACCCCGTCGGCCAGCAGCGCGGAGCCCTCGCGCACGCTGGCCAGGGGGGTCTTCAGCTCGTGGGACATGTGGCGCAGGAACTGCTGCTTCTCGGCCTCGAGCTCGTCGAGGCGCGAGGCGAGCCAGTCGAGCCGCTGGTCGAGCTGGATCAGCTCGGCGGGACCCTGGACCGGCTTGACCTTCTGGCTGCGGGTGCCGCTGCCGATCCCCAGGATCCGCCGCTCCAGCTGGCGTACCGGCCGGATGATCAGCCAGGAGAAGAGCAGCATCAGCACCAGGCTCGCCGAGACCAGGGCGCCGGTCTGGAACCATAGCCGGGCCTGCACCGACTCGGCACGCTCGCGGATTGTCTCGATGCGGTTGTCGATATGGCGGTTGGTGGCGCGGCGCATCGCCTCGGTGCGCTGCGCGAAGGGCGGGAAGAGGTCGAGACGCGCCTCGAACTCCTCCAGCTCCAGGCCCGGCAGGCGGGCCAGGTCGACCAGCTGTGCCTCGAGGGCCATCACGTCGGGGTCGTTGGGCAGCAGCTCGCGCTGCTGGGCGAGCAGCTGACGATACTCCAGCAGCCGCTCGTCATAGATCTCCAGCAGGCTCTCCTGCTCGACCACGGCGTACTGGCGGGCGCTGCGCTCCATCTCCAGGGCCAGGGCGCCGAGGGTACGGGCACGCCGGGTCTCCTCCACGGCCTGGCGGGCGCTGACATCCGCCAGGCGCGACAGCTCCGAGAGCGCCTGGCCGGCCTGGAACATCAGCACCCCCAGCGGCAGCATCACCACCAGGAAGGCGAGCAGCACGAGCTGCAGCAACGAGCGAGGGCGCCAGCGACGCGACACACGGGTGGTCATGACCAGCGTTCTTTGCAGGAAGGTTCGCGGCGGGCCAGCGGGAGAAGCCGCCATCTTGTCGCCCTCAGGATACCAGAGTTCTGCCAATCGGCGCTCCTCCTCTCCGCTCCCCGGCCGGGTGCGGCGAAAAAAAGGGCCGGCAGAGCCGGCCCAATACGCAGGGAACTGAAGGGTTGGAAAGAGAGCCGTTCGACCGCCTGGTCGGTGCGCACGCCTGTCTTGCCATGGGCCAGAGGCCCCGAAGCCATGTAAGGCCATCTGCCACCAGGGGCTGGTCTCACATGCGGGTGGCGAACCATGCGTGGTACACCGCCCTGCTTCGTTCCTGGCACCACCGCCCCGGCCGGGCCGGAGGCGATGCTGCGCTGTTCGATCCCCCGTGAGGCCGAAGCCGTGGGGGAGAGGCATCCATGCCAGAGCATCCTTGCCCTTTGAGGTACACGTCCTTGACCGCGTCGGTACCCGTCTCATCGCAACCTTAAGTCACACATCGCTAGGAGCAGACGCTGATCGCTTCGGGGGCCGGGCGCACAGGGCAGTGATTGCCCGAACTCCCTTGGCGATCGAAAGCGGTTCGAGCCGTAGTGAACCGCTTCCGTTGCTCACCCTGACTATTGCGATAGCCGTGCCAGAAAACCCTGAAAGCCTTACTTTTCAACAGATTAAAAGTGGTCAGAAAGTGGCATGGGGGAACAGGGGACGAAATGACGGGCTCGAGAGGGGGTGGAACGGCCATTTTCGTTGCCAACTGGCGACAGGTTTTTCCTGCCTTTAGAAAAGCTCTTTACAGACAAGGGGTTGAAACGTTGGCAAATGGAGACATCGCGACAGCGGCCGACGCTCATGAGCGACAGGAAGCGCGTCGGCGCCTCAGCCAGCGGGGTGGCGGGGGTGGAAGCCGGCATGGACCGGAGCGGCGTCCGGCCGGTCATACAGCCGCCACGCCACCCCGTCGGGGCCCGGTTCGAAGACCGCCGTTGCCAGGGTGTTCTCGTGATCCGGGTCCTCGGGGTCCAGGCGCAGGATCGGCAGGCCCGCGGACTGCCGGTCATGCAGGATCGCCAGTGGCGCCAGGATGCCCGCCTCGATCAGGGCCTCGCCACGGCGCTGGCGGTCCGCGGAGGAGGCCGTGATGACCTGGCTGGCGAGCCCCCGACGATGGTGCAGGGCATGGTTGGCGTGGACCAGCGGGGCCTCCACCGGGCGGACCGACACCTCGCCCCCGCCGAACTCGAGGCTGACGATCCGACCCCCGCCCGGGGCCGCCAGGGTGAAGTGGAAGCCGCCGCTGCCGGGGTGGCGGCGAAGCAGCGCGAGCGCCTCGTCCAGGCCGGGCTGGTCGAGCACCGCCCGGCCCAGCACCATGCGCGGCACGTCCGGTGAGACGCCTCTCAGGCGCAGGTTGTTGACCGCCTGCACCAGGCCACCCCGGGTGATGGCCAGGGTATGGCCGGGCAGCGAGCCCGGGTAGCAGAAGGCCGTGAACCCGCCCCCCTGCCGGAGCCTGGCCTCGAACAGGAAGCAGTGCCCGCGCAGGCATGGCAGGCCGTCCTCGTTGTGGGCGATCAGCGGCCTCTTCCCCGGCACCACCAGGGTGGTGCAGCCATCCGGCACGCTGGCCAGCAGGTCGCCCCGGCAGTTCCAGGCGAAGACGCTCTCCAGGGCCAGTCCCAGGCCCTCGGCGAGCCCCTCCAGCTCGGCCCAGATGGCCGGGAAGTGGCGGCGGGTGGTGTCGGCCATGCGCGCCAGGTGGCCACGGTGCGCCGGGTCCATCACCGCCGCCCAGTCGGCGCTGGGCAGCAGGTGCTCATGGACCGCGCGACGCCCCGCCCGGCCCAGGGCCAGGCCCAGGGTGCGGGGATCGCCGGCGGCCCGCTGCCGGCCGATCAGGGAAGGCGATTCGGACATGGCGCTGGCACTCCCTCCTGCGGGGTTGGCGTGAGGCCCCACGGCCGGCCGCCGGGCTCAGCCCAGCGACTTGACCAGGATCTTCGACTTGCGGGCGTGGTTGTAGGTGTCACGCCGGAGCGGGGGCAGCGAATCGATGTCGGCCAGGCGGAAGCCATGCTCGAAGAACCAGTGGGTGGTGTGGGTGGTCAGCGCGAAGAGCGCCGACAGGCCGATGCGCCGCGCCCGACGCTCGATCTCGGCCAGCAGCAGCTCACCGCGGCTGCCGCCCCGGTAGTCGTCATGCACCGCCACGCAGGCCAGCTCGCCCATCTCGGCATCGCCGAAGCCATGCAGGGCGGCGCAGCCAATGATCATGCCGTCGCGATCGATTACCAGGTAGTCGTCGATCTCGTGCTCGAGGCGCTCCCGGGAGCGCGGCACCAGCATGCCGCGGCGCTCCAGGGGCTCGAGCAGCTCCAGCAGGCCGCCGATGTCGGCCAGCTCCGCCGGCCGCAGCTGCTCGTAACGGTGCTGGGTGATCATGGTGCCCACCCCGTCACGGGTGAACAGCTCGCCGAGCAGGGCATCGTGGTCGTGCCAGGAGAGCAGGTGGGTGCGCGCCACCCCGTGGCGGGCCGCGGCGCAGGCCGCCTCCAGGTGGCGCGACAGCTCGCTGCCGGGGGCGGCCTGGCGCAGCAGCGGCTCCGCCTCGGCCGGCGTCAGCTGCCGCTGCAGCTGGCCGCTGGCGTCGAACAGGCCGCTGGCCTCGCCGAGCAGGATCAGCTTGTCGGCGCCGAGCGCCATGGCGGCGTGCTGGGCCACGTCGGAGGCGTTGAGATCGAACACCTCGCCGGTGCTGGAGAAGCCCAGCGGAGGCAGCACCACCAGCGAGCCCTTCTCCAGCAGCCCCTCGATGGCCGAGGCCCGCACCCGGCGCACCTCGCCGCTGCGGTCGAAGTCGACCCCCTCGCGGACCCCCAGCGGCTTGGCCATCACCAGGTTGCCGGAGACCGCGGTGAGCTCCACCCCGTGCATCGGGGTGTTGGGCAGCCCCAGCGACAGCCGCGCCTCCAGCCACAGGCGCTGCTCGGCGGCGACCCGCTCGATGCAGGCCATCACCGGCGCGTCGGCGATCCAGCGCCCCTGGTGCAGGCCCGGCACGATGGCGGCCTCGTCCAGCGCCTGCTGCACCTGGGGGCGGATACCGAACACCACCACCAGGCGCACGCCCAGGGTATGCAGCAGCGCCAGGTCCTGGATCAGCTGCTCCCCTCGCCCTCGCGCCATGGCCTCGCCCTCGATCAGGATGACGAAGGTGCGCCCGCGGTGGGCGTTGATGTAGGGCGACGAGTTGCGGAACCAGTCGACGAAGGGAAAGCGTGTGTCCAAGGACCTCTCTCCGGGGGCGATGATTGCAGGGAAACGAGAGTCGAGGATAGCAGAGCGGGGAAAGCCGCGGCACCGCCCCGGAAAGCGACCGGGCCCGCGACAGCGCGGGCCCGATGCTGGCAGGGGGTGCCGGCGGCTAGCCGAAGATCCCCTTGAAGGTGAAGAAGAACAGGATGGAGAGGCCGGCACCGGCCGGCAGGGTGATCAGCCAGGACATCACGATGGTGCCGATCACGCCCAGGTTGAGCGCCGCCATGCCACGGGCCAGCCCCACCCCCAGTACCGCCCCCACCAGGGTGTGGGTGGTGGAGATCGGCAGGCCGGTGCCCGAGGCGAGCACCACGGTGGTGGCGGCGGCCAGGGTGGCGGCGAAGCCGCGGCTCGGGGTCAGCTCGGTGATGCCGGTGCCCACCGTGGCGATCACCTTGTGGCCATAGGTGACCAGGCCGACGACGATGCCGCCGCCGCCCAGCACCAGCACCCACCAGGGCACCAGGGCGGCGCTGTCGATGACGCCGTCGCTGCGCACCACGCTGATCACCGCCGCCAGCGGGCCGACGGCGTTGGCCACGTCGTTGGAGCCGTGGGCGAAGGCCATGGCACAGGCGGTGAAGATCATCAGCACGCCGAACACCCGCTCCACGTTGCTGAAGCCGAAGTGGTCGTCGGCACGGCGCTCGTACTTGATGCGCCGCTGCATGACGATGCCCACCCCCATGATCGCCACGCCGATCAGGAGGGAGAGCAGGAAGCTCTGGCCGAAGCTGAGGTCCAGCCCCACGTGCTTCAGCCCCTTGGTCAGGGTGACCATGGCGACGATGAAGCCCACCAGGAAGACGTAGCCCGGCACGTAGCGCTTGGCCGCGGCGAAGGGCTCGTGGGACTCGAAGATCAGGTGCTGCACCGACCTGAAGAGCACGAAGGCGATGGTGCCGGCCAGCAGCGGCGAGATCAGCCAGCTCGAGGCGATGGTGCCCACCTTGCCCCAGGCCACCGCCTCCATGCCCAGGCCCACGGCGCCGAAGCCGACGATGGCGCCGACGATGGAGTGGGTGGTGGAGACTGGCCAGCCCTTGGCCGAGGCGATCAGCAGCCAGATGGCCGCCGCCAGCAGCGCCGAGAGCATGCCGTAGACCAGGAACTGGGGGTCGGCCTCGAGCAGGGCCGGGTCGACGATGCCGCCGCGGATGGTCGAGGTGACCTCGCCGCCGGCCAGCCAGGCGCCGAGGAACTCGAAGACCACGGCGATCAGGATCGCCTGCTTGATGGTGATGGCCTTCGAGCCCACCGAGGTGCCCATGGCGTTGGCCACGTCGTTGGCACCGACACCCCAGGCCATGAAGAAGCCGAACAGGCAGGCCAGGATGATGAAGATTTCGCCGTGCTGCGCGATGATCGACATAGGGAGTTCGTCCTATGTGGCTTGTCGGGAGTGGCGTGCGCGAGATCGCCCGGGATCGCCGGGCGCATCACGCAAGAGGAGTCAGCGGGCCGTGAGGATCTGCAGGCGACTGCCCACCCGCTCGGCGCGATCGGAGAGTTCGCCGACCCAGTCGATGATCTTGTAGAGGAAGATCACGTCCACCGGCGGCAGCTCGCTCTCCAGCTCGAAGAGCCGGCGGCGGATGTCGATCTGCTGGCTGTCGGCCTGGTGCTCGAGCACGTGCAGTTCGCGGATCAGGCGATGCATCACGTCGGAGACGTTGCGGCCGAAGCCGGACTCGAGCAGGGTCTCGAGCTCTTCCATGGCCTCCCGCGACTGGGCCACGCAGGCCACCGCGGTACGGATGTAGTCGCGCATCGGCTCGGCCAGGGGCTCGGGGACCCGCATCCTGCGGCCGAGCATGATGCCGGTGATGTCGCGGACCTTGTTGGCCATCTTGTCCTGCACGCTGACCAGGTCGAGGATGTCGGTGCGCGAGACCGGCAGGAAGATGGTGTTGGGCAGGTTGAGGCGCAGGTCGGTCTTGAGCTCGTCGGCCTCGTGCTCGAGGCGAGTGACCGACTCGCGGATCCGGCCGGCCTCGTCCCAGTCCTCGGCCAGCGTGGCCTCGAAGAAGGGCAGCAGCTGGTCGGCACATTCGTTGGCCTTGACGATATGGGTCAGCAGCGGCTGGAATGGCGAGCGACCGAACATCGCGGAAAACGGGTTGGGAGTTACCATTGGCGTCGTGTGCCCTTGGGAAATGGCGGCGACAGTATAGTGACCCCACCCCGCTCCGTCATGAAAAAATCATCCAGACGTAACCCGATCGAGGTGGCAATCCGATGAGTCAGGAGATAGAGCTCAAGCTGGCGCTGGGCCAGGACGGCCCCGCGGCGCTGCGCCGCCACCCGCTGCTGGCGGCGCTGCCGGTGCGGGTGTCCCACCTCGGCAACACCTACTTCGACACCCCGGACGGGGCGCTGGAGCGTGCGCGGATGGCGCTGCGCCTGCGCCGGGTCGACGGTCGGGTGCTGCAGACGGTGAAGACCCGCGGCCAGGGCGGCGGCGGGCTCTCCACCCGCGGCGAATGGGAGTGGGAGGTGCCCGGCCCGGGGCTGGACCTCGAGGGCCTGGCGGGGCTGCCGCCGGCCGCGCTGGGCGACGAGGTGCTCGCCCGGCTCGCGCCCCGCTTCACCACCGACTTCCGCCGCGAGACTCGCGAGATCGCCCATGCGGGCAGCCGCATCGAGCTGGCCCTGGACGAGGGTGAGATCCTCGCCGGCGAGCGCCGGGTGGCCATCCGCGAGCTGGAGCTGGAGCTCAAGGCCGGCGCGCCTGACGCCCTCTGGTCGCTGGCCGAGGCGCTGGCCGAGTCGGTGCCCCTGCGCCCCTCGGATACCAGCAAGGCCGCCCGGGGTGGTGCGCTGCTGGCCGGGGGCTGGACGCTACCCGGGGGCGACAGCACCGCCGACCTCCTGCATCGCGCCGTGGTGGCCCTGGATGCCCTGGCGGACACCGGCGAGCCGACCTGGCGGGAGGCCGCCCGGGAGGCGCTGGCGCCGCTGGCCGACCGGGCTCCCGAGGCCCGGGAGCTGGCCCGGGGCCTGGACGCGCCCGACTGGCCGACGCCGGCCTTCGGGCTCGCCGCCCTGCGCCTGGCCCGCCGGCTGCCCGCTGACCGCGACCTCGCCTGACCCCCCCTCCCGACCCGTCCAAGGAAACCTGCCATGACGCTCGAGTTCAAACCCGGTGGCGAGGGCCTGCGCACCCGGGCCTTCCATATCATCTTCGAGTCGGACACGCCGGCGGCCAAGGGCTTCGATATCGCGCTGATCGTGCTGATACTGGCCAGCGTGCTGGTGGTGATGCTGGAAAGCATCGAGAGCCTGCGGGCGGATTACGGCACCCTGTTCTTCTGGATGGAGTGGGGGTTCACCATTGCCTTCACCCTGGAGCTGGCGGTGCGCCTCTACTGCCTCGAGCGCCCGATGCAGTACCTGCGCAGCTTCTACGGGGTGGTGGACGTGATCGCCATCCTGCCCACCTGGCTGACGCTGATCCTGCCCGGCGCCCACGCGCTGGTGATCGTGCGGCTGCTGAGGGTGCTGAGGATCTTCCGCGTGCTGCGGCTGATGCAGTTCGTCGGCGAGGGGCGCCTGCTGATGGATGCGCTCAGGCGCAGCATCCGCCAGATCTTCCTGTTCTTCTTCGCCATCTTCATGGTGGTGACCATCTTCGCCGCCGTGATGTACCTGATCGAGTCCCCCGAGGCCGGCTTCACCAGCATCCCCCAGTCCATCTACTGGGCCATCGTCAGCCTGACCACGGTGGGTTACGGCGATATCGTGCCGGCCACCCCCATCGGCCAGGCGATCACCGTGATGCTGATGCTGATCGGCTACTCGATCATCGCCGTGCCCACCGGGGTCTTCTCCGCCCAGGTGATCCGCTCGATCCGCGAGGAGCGCTACTCCGACGAGGCCTGCCCGGGATGCGGCCACGACCGCCACGAGCGCGGCGCCCTCTACTGCCTGAAGTGCGGCACCTGGCTCGACGAGGACACCCCCGACCCGCACCTCTCCGAGGAGGAGCAGGCGGCCTGGTGGCAGGCCCGCAAGGGGAAGGAGAGGAAATAAGGGTAAGGAGGGCGAGGCGACGCCGCCGGCTCAGGCCGGCGGCGCGGGGCGGTTACTCGCGGAACGGCGCCACGTCGCCGCGCCCCTCGCGGAGGATCGTCGGCGGCAGGTCGCGCAGGTCCACCACGCTGGTGGCCTCCAGGTGGCAGGCGCCGCCGTCGATGATCAGGTCCAGGTGGGCGCCGAAGCGCTCGCGGATCTCCTCGGCGTCGGTCATGGGCAGTTCCTCGCCCACCGGGATCAGGGTCACGCTCATCAGCGGCTCGCCCAGCGCCTCGAGCAGTGCCAGGGTGATGCGGTGGTCCGGCACCCTCACGCCGATGGAGCGGCGCTTGGGATGCAGCAGCAGCCGCGGCACCTCGGTGGTGGCATTGAGGATGAAGGTATAGGCGCCGGGCGTGTGCGCCTTGAGCAGGCGGAAGACGGCGTTGTCCACCTTGGCGTAGGTGCCGATCTCGGAGAGGTCCGAGCAGACCAGGGTGAAGTTGTGCTTGTCGTCCAGGGAACGCAGCCACTTGATCTTCTCGATGGCCTTCTTGTCACCGAGGTGGCAGCCCAGCGCATAGCCGGAGTCGGTCGGATAGGCGATCACCCCACCGTCGCGGATGATCTGGATCGCCTGGTCGATGAGGCGCTTCTGGGGATTATCGGGGTGGATCTGGAAGAACTGGCTCATGGGGGCGCTCCCTGTGCAGTGGCCATGATGGGATGGGGTGACTATAGCGCGCCGGCGTCCCGGGTCGCCCGCGGCAGGCCGACGACGTCGGCGAGCCGGGGGTGGGTCCACACCGGCAGGGTGGCCGTGCGCGGCACGGGGCTCATGCTGCCCGGTGCCAGGTGGCCACCGGGAAAGTGGAAGTCGCTGCCCAGCGAGGCGTAGAGCTCGCGCTCCTGCAGCTGGCGGGAGAGGTCCCGGGTGACGTCGGCGTTCTGGAAGCCGCTGACCAGCTCGGCGGCCTGGCCGCCGGCCGCGCGGAAGGCGTCCAGCAGCAGGCCTCGCTTGCGCCGGGTCAGGCCGTGGCGCAGCGGGTGGGCCAGCACTGCCACGCCCCCCGCCGCGACGATCCAGCCCACCGCCTCGGCGAGCTCCGGCCACAGCGCCTTGACGTCGCCGGCCTTGCCGTCGCCCATGTGCTTCTTGAAGGCCGTGCCGATGTCGGGCACCAGGCCCGCGGCGACCAGCGCCCGGGCGAAATCGGGACGCCCCAGGGGACGGTCGCTGCCCGCCTGCTCGCGGGCCCTCTGCAGGGCATCTGCGAGGCCGACCTTCTCCATGCGCTCGGCGATGCGCTCGGCGCGCCGGGTCCGGGCCTCCGCCTGGCTCGCCAGCCCCTCGACCAGGGGCCCCCGGGCGCCCCGGGGCAGCAGGCCGACCACGTGGATGTTGATGCCAGCCCAGCGGGTGGAGAGCTCGGTGCCGGGGATCAGCACGAGCCCTTCCCGCGTCGCGGCGGCCGACGCCTCGGCCACGCCGGCCACGGTGTCATGGTCGGTCAGCGCCAGGTGCGTGAGCCCTCGCGCCCGGCACAGCGACACCAGCTCGGCGGGCGGCAGGGCCCCGTCGGAGGCGGTGGAGTGCATGTGCAGGTCGATGGAGAGCGGGGCGGGGTCACCCTCGAAGCGGGCGGGGAGTGGATACATTGGCATGACGCCGGCAGACGACTTTGTCAGAATGGCTTTCCATGGTGCGCGCCCGGCCGGCGACGGTCAATGCCGCACCCAGCGGTTTCTCGCGGCGCGAGCCGCCCCATCCGAGGAAGCGACAGCAATGCTCTACGCCATCATCAGCGAAGATGTGAACAACAGCCTGGAACGGCGCCTGGCCGCGCGCCCGGACCACCTGGCCCGCCTCGAGGCCCTGCGCGACGAGGGCCGCCTGGTGCTGGTCGGCCCCCACCCGGCCATCGACAGCGAGGATCCGGGCGAGGCGGGCTTCACCGGCAGCCTGGTGGTCGCCGAGTTCGAGAGCCTCAAGGAGGCCCAGGCCTGGGCCGACGCCGACCCCTACATGATCGCCGGGGTCTACGCCAGGGTCACGGTGAAGCCGTTCAAGAAGGTGATGCCCTGACCCGCTCCCGTCACGCTGCCCTGTCCACAGGCGGGTTTTGCACAGAGTCTGTGGATAACACTGTTGAAACGCCGCGGATGACTTTCCCCAGCCGGGATCACAGGCCGCCGCGGCACCATTGATCAGATCCTGACCAGCCACGCCCACCGACGGAGCCCCCGTGACCGCTGCCCCCGATGGCCTGCCCCCGCTCGCCGCCCTGGAGACCGCCCGCCTGGACTGGCAGCGCGATGACAGCGGTGAAGCGGCCCCCCGCTCCACCGCCTTCGACGACGTCTACTTCTCGCGCCACGACGGCCGCGCCGAGACCGAGCACGTCTTCCTCGCAGCCAACCGCCTGCCCGAACGCTTCCGGGCCTGGCGAGAGGCACGCCCCTTCGTGGTCGGCGAGACCGGCTTCGGCACCGGCCTCAACATGCTCTGTGCCTGGGCCTGCTTCGACACCCAGGCCCCGGCGGGCGCGAGGCTGCACCTGCTCTCCACCGAACGCTTCCCGCTCACCCGCGAGGACCTGGCCCGGGCGCTCGCCGCCTGGCCCGACCTCGGCCCCCGCGCCGCGACGCTAGTCGCCCAGTGGCCCGAGCCGGTGGCCGGCGTGCACCGCCTGTGGCTGGATGAGCGGGTCACCCTCGACCTGCACTTCGGCGATGCCGCCGAGCGGCTGGGGCTGCTCGACGGCCGGGTCGACGCCTGGTTCCTGGACGGCTTCGCCCCGGCCAGGAACCCCGAGATGTGGCGCCCCGAGCTGTTCGCCGCCATGGCCGCCCGCTCGCGCCCCGGCGCCACCTTCGCCACCTTCACCTGCGCCGGGGTCGTCAAGCGCGGCCTGGCCGCGGCAGGCTTTGCCTGGCGCAAGGTACCGGGCTTCGGCCGCAAGCGGGAGATGCTCGCCGGCGAGATCGCCGCGCCACCGCTGGATGAGCGGCGAACCCGCACCCCCTGGTTCACGCCCCCCGCCGCCCGGCCACCGCGCCATGTGGCGGTGATCGGCGCCGGCATCGCCGGGGCCAGCGCCGCCGCCGCCCTGGCCCGGCGCGGCATCGCGGTCACCCTGATCGACCGCTTCGACCGCGCCAGCCTCGGCGAGACCCACCTGCAGGGGGCGCTCTACGTGAAGCTGGCCGTGGACACCAACCTGCAGAGCCGCACCTACCTGGCCGGGCTGCTGCACAGCCGACGCTGGCTCGAGAGGCTCGACCCCGAACAGCGGCTGTGGCGTCCCAGCGGCGTGCTGCAGCTGGCCCTGAGCGAGAGGGAGCAGGCGCGGCAGGCGCGCTTCCTGTCCAACCACCCGCTGCCCGAGAGCGTGGTGCGCGGCCTCGACGCCGAGGCGGCCAGCGCGGTGGCCGGCATCGAGGTGCCGGGGCCCGCGCTGGACTACCCCTGTGCCGCCTGGGTCCGGCCGCTCTCGCTCTGCACGCACCTGGCCGCCACCTCGGGCGTCGCCTTCCGGCAGGGCGAGGTGACGGCGCTGGAGAGGGACGCCGACGGCTGGCGCCTGGGCCTGGCCGACGGCGAGGGGCTTCGGGCTGACCAGGTGGTGGTCGCCGGGGCCAGCGAGGCCGCCGGCTTCGCCCAGACCGCCGCCCTGCCCCTGCAGCCGGTGCGCGGCCAGGTCAGTCAGCTTGCGGTTCCCGAAGTCGCCCCCACCCTGGGTCGGGTGGTGTGCGCCGGCGGCTATGTGCCGCCGGCGGCGGACGGTGTGCTCAACTTCGGCGCCACCTTTGCCCCGGGAGAGACCGACCCGGCGGCGCGCGAGGCGGACCACGCCGCCAACCTGGCCGAGCTGGCCCGGGGCCTGCCCGCCTTCGTCGAGGCGCTGCGCGCCGCGGGGGCGGACCTCTCCCCCGCACGGCTCACCGGCCGGGTGGGCGTAAGGGCGGCGAGCCCCGACAAGTCGCCCTACGCCGGGCCGGTGCCCGACGCCGAGGCGTGGCGGGAGGACTACGCGGCGCTGGCCCGGGACGCCACCCGGGTGCCCGACATCACGGGGCGCCACCACGAGGGGCTCTGGATCAGCGCCGCCCACGGCTCCCGGGGGCTGGCCAGCGCGCCGCTCTGCGCGGAGCTTATCGCCTCGATGATCTGCGACGAGCCGCTGCCCCTGGAGCAGCCCCTGGTGGACCACCTGCACCCCGGCCGGCGGCTGATCCGCGACCTGATACAAGGGAAGCATGACTCAGCATCAGCGAGAGGCGTCGGTAACGGCTCGTAGAGGGGGTCCTACGCCAGGGGTGAGGAGCACTGCTCCGAACGGGCTGGCCATGGATGGCCAGCACCGGACCTGCAAGCGGAGCGGGACGCGAGAGCGAAGCAGGGCGTCGGTAGCGCCCAGGGACGGGTTCACAGCGCCCCCTCGAGAGCTGTTGCCGAATCAGCCTCGAGCGTTGTTAGCCAAGTCTTACCCTTCTTCCTCATCATCGGCCAGGTCCCTGCCGAAGGCCCGCCACTGGGCCAGAGTCATCACCTCGGTGCTCTCGGTCTGCAGGTCATGGGCGATGACCAGCTCGTCCCGCTCGAGCTGGCGCCTGAGCTCGGCCACCCAGCCGCGCATGCCCTCACCGGTGTCGGTGGTGTCATAGCCCTGGCGGGTGACGAAGGCCTCCAGCAGGGCGTCCAGGGTCTCGCCCGGCAGCATGCGGTAGGGAATCTCCACGAAGCGTCCGCTCATGCGTCGTCCTCCCCGTCGGCGCCCTCGCCCGACTCCCAGGCGGCCAGCCGCTCGAGGAAGGCCGCCTCGTCCAGCACCGGCACGCCCAGCTGCATCGCCTTCTCGAGCTTGCTGCCGTTGGCCTCGCCGGCCACCAGCCCGGCGGTCTTCTTCGAGACGCTGCCGGCCACCTTGGCCCCCAGCGCCTGGAGGCGCGCCTTGCCCTGGTCGCGCGTCATGGTCTCCAGGGTGCCGGTGAGCACCCAGGTCTGGCCGGCCAGGGGCTGCGGGCGCTCGCCCACGGCCTCCTCTTCCCAGCGCAGGCCGCAGGCGATCAGGTCCTCGATGGTCTCGCGGTTATGGGGCTGGCGGAAGAAGGTGTGCACATGGGCGGCCACGATGGGCCCCACGTCCTCCACCGCCTCCAGCGCCTCGATCTCCGCTCCCATCAGCGCCTCCAGGGTGCCGAAGTGGCGGGCCAGGTTGGCCGCCGTGGCCTCCCCCACCTCGCGGATGCCCAGGGCGTAGATGAAGCGCGAAAGCGTGGTCGCCTTGGCCTTCTCCAGCGCCGCCACCAGGTTCTCGGAGGACTTCTGCCCCATGCGCGGCAGCGTGGCGAGCCGCTCGGCCTCCAGCCGGAAGAGGTCGGCGGGGGTGGTGATCCAGTCCCGCTCGACCAGCGTCTCGATCAGCTTCTCACCCAGGCCCTCGATATCCAGCGCCCGTCGCGAGGCGAAGTGCTTGAGCGCCTCCTTGCGCTGGGCCGGGCAGTAGAGGCCGCCGGAGCAGCGTGCCACGACCTCGTCCTCGAGGCGCTCGATCTGGGAGCCGCAGACCGGACACTGCTCGGGGAAGACGATCTCGCGGGCATCCGCCGGACGCAGCGCCTCGACCACGCGCACGACCTGGGGAATCACGTCGCCGGCGCGGCGGATGGCCACGGTGTCGCCGATCATGACCCCGAGGCGAGCGATCTCGTCGGCGTTGTGCAGGGTGGCGTTGGAGACGGTGACGCCGGCCACCGAGACCGGCTCCAGGCGTGCCACCGGGGTGATGGCGCCGGTACGCCCCACCTGAAACTCCACCTCGTTGAGCCGGGTGGTCTCCTCCTGGGCGGGGAACTTGAAGGCGATGGCCCAGCGCGGCGCCCGGGCGACGAAGCCCAGCTCGCGCTGCAGGCGCAGGTCGTCCACCTTGATCACCACACCGTCGATGTCATAGCCGAGGCCGTCGCGCTTCTCTCCCAGGGTGCGACAGTAGTCGATCAGCCCGCGGCTGCCGGTCACCACCCGGAGCTCGCCGCTGGTGCGGAAGCCGAACTGTCCCAGGTGCGCCATCAGGGCACTGTGGGTGGGGTCGCCCGGGGCGGGATCGATACGCGCCACCTGATAGGCGCTGAACTCCAGCGGGCGGGTGGCGGTGACCCGGGGGTCGAGCTGTCGCAGGCTGCCGGCCGCGGCGTTGCGAGGGTTGGCGAAGACCTTGGTGTCTTCCTGGCGCGCGCGCTCGTTCATCGCCTCGAAGCCGGCATGGCTCATGATCACCTCGCCGCGCACCTCCAGCAGGTCGGGCCAGGCCTCGCCGCGCAGCTTCAGCGGGATCGACTTCAGGGTCCTGAGGTTCGAGGTGATCCCCTCGCCGGTGCGTCCGTCGCCGCGGGTGGCCCCGCTCACCAGCACGCCCGCCTCGTAGACCAGCGACACCGCGGCGCCGTCGAGCTTGGGCTCGCAGCAGAAGGCCAGCGACTCGCCATCCACCTCCAGGCGGTCACTGATGCGCTTGACGAAGGCCTCAAGCTCCTCTTCGCTGAAGGCGTTGTCCAGCGACAGCATGGGCACGGCGTGCTGGATCTCGGGGAAGCCGGCGTCGGGGGCCGCCCCGACTCGCTGGGTGGGCGAGTCCGGAGTGACCAGCTCGGGGTGGGCGTCCTCGAGCGCCTGCAGTCGACGCAGCCGGCGGTCGTAGTCGGCGTCGGTGAGGGTCGGGTCGTCGAGGACGTAGTAGCGGTAGTTGGCGTCGTCGAGTTCGGCGCGCAGCCGCGCGACCTCGTCGCGGATCTGCTGGTCGGGCTGACTCATGGTGTCCCTGGTCCGGTGTCACAAAGGCCGGGCTATTCTCGCACACCCGCGTTTCATGCACCCCATAAAGGAACAACCCCATGAATTCATGGGGTTGTTCCTCTTCAAGCGGCTGGCTCGGCGCTAGTTCACCTGGTAGCGGTTGAGCCGGTTGCGCCGCACGAACTCCTGCACCCGCTGGCGGGCGAACTCCACGGTCTGCGCGGTCATCACGCTGTGGTTCTCGTCCTTCAGCTCGCCGCCGAGGTGGCGGACGATGACCATGGCGGTCTCGACCATCGCCTCGAAGGCCGCCGAGGCGTCCTCGGCCCCCGGCATCGGCATCAGCAGGGTGATCCCCGGGGTGCGGAAGTCGTCCATGGAGTGGATCGGGAAGGTGCCCGGTTTCACCACGTTGACCATGGAGAACTGCAGCTGGCTCTCCGGATCCTCGGTCTCGAAGCGGTGGAAGATCCCCATGTCGCGGCTGTAGCGCAGCCCGCAGGCGAGCATCAGGTCGAGCAGCGTCGTGCCGGAGAAGCCCTCCTCGTCCCGGGACATCACGCTGATGACGATGATCTCGTCGGCGTGGCTCAGGGCGTGGCGGGCGTGCTCCGCGCTGACATCGTGGCGCAGGGCCTTCTCCAGCACCGGGTGCACGCGCACCTTGTCGCTGATTGCGGGCTCTTCCGCCTCGGGCAGAGCATTCGACTCCGCCTCGACGTCCGGGTGACCCGAGTGGGCGTCGTCGTCATGGCGGCGGGCCCGCGGCGCGGCGAAGAGCGGGTCGTCGTCATCGGCATCGGCAATGGCCTCGGCCTCGAGCCGGCGACGCTCGGCATCGCGGGCGGCCTTCTCCTCCTCGGCCCGGGCCTGGGCCAGGCGGCGCTGTTCGGCTTCGCGGGCGGCCTTCTCGGCACGAGCCGCGTCACGGCGCTCCTTCTCGAGACGCTTCTGCTCGCGGCGCTCGGCCAGGGTCTTCTGCAGGGAGGCGCCGAAGCGCTGCACGGAGGCCCCGACGCGCTTGGAGCCGCTCTTGAAGGAGTCGCTCATGCCGTCGAGATCCACCAGCCGGTAGCGCTCAGCCTCATGGGACTCGTCGTGGTCCTCGGGGTCGGCCGCCAGCGGTTCGGACAGCGAGGCGTCGAGCTCCGACGGCGACTCGTCCAGCGCGGAGAGGCTCGGCTCCCGACGCTCGGGGGACGCCGGCGACGGCGCCTCCGGCGTGGCCGGGACGTCGGAGGCGACAGGGCGCGATGCGGTCTCGGGCGCGGCGTCGCGGTGTGGCTCGATCGACACCTCGGCAGGCGTCGCCTCGGGTGCCTGACGCACCTCTTGCTGCCGAACCGCTTCCTGCCTAACCTCTTCCTGACGCAGCGCTTCTTTCCGCTCTTTACGCTCGTTCTTCTCTTTGCGCTCTACCCGCACGTCCGGCTGCCTGGCGTGTTCCTCTTGCCCCGCGACTTCCCGGGCCTGCGGCTTGCCGACACGGTCGGCGGAGGCCGCGACGGGATCACGGGGCTCACGGGCCTCCCTGAAGCTGGCCAGCACGCGGGAAGCGCCGGGATGCTCCTGGCGCTCCAGCTTGGGCTTGGGTTGCACACGGCTGTAGTCCGCGGGCCTGACGACTCGCGCCCCTCCGTTGGGCAGTTCCCAGTTGAGTTCGGCGGCGCGGGCCGCCTCGTCGGGGTCGAGGTCGGTGCCTCCGGCATCATCCGCCACCTCGTCCAGGCGCGGGACCTTCCTCTGGCGCTGGAGGCGACGCACTCCATCCACCACGATGAGGGTCACCAGCGCCAACCCCAGGATGATCAGCCACTCTCTAAGTTCCATGGGTCGTCAGCCTTTTGCTAAGGCGCCATGCCTGATGGTTGTCCGTCAACAGCATAGCGCGATTGCCAAAAAAGGGGCCAATTTTTTTATTTGTCAACCCCCGGCGATTTTTCACCGTGAGTCGACGATGCCCCGTGCAATCGCCCTTCGATAATCCCCGTGCATCCATGCAATGCAGCATTACTGATCTCCTTGTTACCCCTTTTGGGGCCAACGTTCAAGCCTCTCAGGCCTCGGCCAGGGCGGCCGCCTCCTCGACGCCCACCGCCACCAGACGGGAGACACCCGGCTCCTGCATGGTCACCCCCATCAGACGCTCGCCCGCTTCCATGGCGATCTTGTTGTGGGTGATATAGATGAACTGGACGCTCTCGGACATCTCCTTCACCAGCTTGGCGTAGCGCCCCACGTTGGCGTCATCGAGAGGAGCATCCACCTCGTCGAGCATGCAGAAGGGCGCCGGATTGAGCTGGAAGATGGCGAAGACCATCGACAGGGCGGTCAGCGCCTTTTCGCCACCGGAGAGCAGGTGAATGGTGCTGTTCTTCTTGCCGGGGGGGCGCGCCATGATGGCCACCCCGGTTTCCAGCAAATCCTCGCCGGTCAGGGTCAACCATGCGGTTCCACCGCCGAAGACCCGAGGGAAAAGCGACTGCAGCCCGGCGTTGACTCGCTCGAAGGTGTCGCGAAAGCGGGTGCGGGTTTCCTGGTCGATCCGGCGGATGGCCCGGTCGAGGGTCTCCAGCGCTTCGCTGAGCTCGGCATGCTGCGCCTCGAGGTAGTCGCGCCGTTCGGCCTGCTGGTCGTACTCCTCGATGGCCGCCAGGTTGATCGCGCCGAGCCGGCGAATGCGCTCGCCCAGCTCCTCCAGGCGCGCCTGCCAGGCCGACTCGGTGGCGTCGGGGTCCAGCTGCTCGGCCAGCGCCTTGGCATCGTGCCCCAGTTCGCGGAGCTGCTCGTCCTGGGTCTCGGCCTTGAGGCTCAGCGCCTGGACCTGCATGCGCGCCTCCTGTAACCGTTCGCGGATGCCCTCGAGGTTGCGCTCATGGCCCTGGCGGGCCTGCTCGTCCTCGCGCAGCCGCTCGACCAGTTCGGCGGCCCGGGCGCGCACGGCATTCAGCGCCCGCTCCTCGCGCTCGCGGCGATCGAGCAGCTCGTCGAGACGCTCGCGGCGCTCCTCCTCGGGCTCGCGAAGCAGCTCGCGCTCCTCCTCGAGCTCTTCCGCGCGCTGCTCGAGGCGCTCCCGCGCCTCGCCGGCCCGTCCCTGCTGCTCGGCCAGGCCCGCGCGCTCGGCGGCGAGCCGTTCCTGCTCCAGCGCCAGGCGCTGCAGCTGGTCGGCCAGGGGACGCTGGCGACCGCGCAGCGAGACCAGCCGCTCGCGGGCCTCGCCACGCTCGCGGTCGAGGCGCTCGCGCCGCTCGGCGCCCTCCTCGAGCCGCGCCATGGCCTGCTGCCAGCGGTCGCGGCTCTCCTCGATGGCCAGCAGCGCCTCCTCGCGGGACTCGCCGAGGCCGGCGAGCTCCTCCGCCAGCTCCGCGGCACGTCCCTCCAGGTGCTCCAGCCGACTGGCCAGGCCGCTGTCCTGCACCGCCAGCTGCTGGCGGCGCTGGTCCAGCTCGCGCTCCTCCAGGCGACACGCCTCCAGGTCGCCCTCGGCCCGCTCGGCCCGTTCGGCGGCCTCCGCCAGCCGCTGCTCCTGCTCGGCCAGGCGCGCCTCGACCGCTTCCAGCGCCTCGCGGGCCTCGGCCTGTCGGCGCCGGCTCACCAGCAGCGCATCGGGCCCCTCGCCCTGGCCACGGTGCCGGGCCCAGCCTGGCCCGAGCCAGAGGCCGTCGGGGGTGATCAGGCTCTCCCCCGGCGCCAGGTCGCCGCGCTGCGCCCAGGCATCCTCCCGGGCGTCGACGCAGCGGATCCCGATCAGCCAGCGCCCGGCGGCACCGGCGCCCTGCACCCGAGCCGCCAGGCTCTCCGTGGGGGCCGGCGGCGACTCGGCGTCGATCAGGCCCAGCTCGGCAGGCGCCTCATCCAGGGCGGCGCGCCCCGCGTCCAGGGGGACCAGGCGGGCACGCAGCCAGGGCGCCAGCACCCAGGAGACGGCCGCTTCCCAGCCGGCCTCCACCGACAGGCTCTCGCCCAGGCGGGGGGCGTCGGCCAGGCCGTGGGCCGACAGGTGGCTGTCCAGCGCCTCGTCATGGTCGGCCAGCCCGGCCTGGATCAGCGCCTCCAGGGAGGCGAGCTCGCCCTGCAGCTCGCTGCGACGCTGGCGATCCGCCTCGCGGGCCGCCTCGGCCTCGCGGGCCTGCTCCCGGGCGCCGTCGCGATGCTGCTGCAGCGCTTCGCGGCGCGCCTCCAGGGCCTCACGCTCGAGCTCCAGCTCGGCGAGCCGCTCGGTGAGCTCGCCACGCTGCTCGGCCAGCAGGGCGATGTCGGGCAGCTCCTCGTGCTGCTGGCGGCGGCGGCGCTCGTCGCCCTCGATCCGCTCCAGCCGGGATTCCAGCTCGCGCAGGCGATCCTGGCTGCGCTCGGCCTCGCGGCTCGCCTCGCGCCACTGCTCGTTGAAGGCTTCCCAGGCGGCGTCGGCCTCCTCGGCCTCCGGCTCGGCCTCCTCGAGGGCGGCCTCGAGCTCCTCGAGCTGTTCGGCCAGCGCCTCGCGCTCGGGGACCAGGGTCTCCAGGCGCTCGTCCAGGCGTAGCCGACGCTCGCCGTCGTCCTCGCCGAGGCGGACGAGCTCGGCCAGCTCGCGCCGGGCCGCCTCCAGGTCCCGGGCGAGCTGGGCATCGCGGGCGCGGGCGTGCTCGATGTCCTGCTCGAGGCGGGCGATGGCGGTGGTGGTCTCGAAGAACTGCGACTGCTGGCCATCCAGCTCGGTGGCGAGTCGGTCGTGGTCGGCGCGGGCCTCCTCGAGGCGGGTCTCGCACTGGCGCAGCCCGAGCACCTCGCGCTCCACCCCGGTCTCGAGTTCGCGGACCCGGGCCTCCTCCTCGCCCTGGCGGGCGCGCAGGTCACGCCCGCGCAGCAGCGCCAGCTCACCCTTGACCCGGTGCTCCTCGTTCTTGAGCGTCTGGTAGCGGCGGGCGGCCTCGGCCTGGCGCTTGAGCCGCTCGAGCTGCTTGTCGAGCTCCTCGCGGATATCGTCCAGGCGCTCCAGGTTCTCCTGGGTGCGGCGCATGCGGTTCTCGGTCTCTCGGCGGCGCTCCTTGTACTTGGAGATGCCGGCGGCCTCCTCGAGGGTCGCGCGCAGCTCCTCGGGGCGCGCCTCGATCAGCCGCGAGATCATGCCCTGGCCGATGATGGCGTAGGAGCGCGGGCCGAGGCCGGTGCCCAGGAAGAGGTCGGCGATGTCGCGGCGGCGACACTTCTGGCCGTTGAAGAAGTAGCTGGACTGGGCGTCGCGGGTCACCACCCGCTTGACGGCGATCTCGGCGTACTGGGCATAGACGCCGCCCATGGTGCCGTCGCGGTTGTCGAACAGCAGCTCGATGGAGGCCTGACCCACCGGCTTGCGGCCGGTGGAGCCGTTGAAGATGACGTCGGTCATCGACTCGCCGCGCAGGGTCTTGGCCGACGACTCGCCCATCACCCAGCGCACCGCGTCGATGATGTTGGACTTGCCGCAGCCGTTGGGCCCGACGATGGCGGTCATGTTGCCGTCGAAGGGCACCGTGACCGGGTCGACGAAGGACTTGAAGCCGACCAGGCGTATCGACTTGAGGCGCATCGTCGGCTACCCGGACCGGTTATTCGAAGACACGGTCGACCACCACCTCGACCGGCTCGCCGTCGACGTCGCCCACCGGCACCTCGGCCAGGTCGCCGAACAGGTCGCCGGCCTGGGGGCTGGCCTGGCCGCTGGCCGAGACGCGCACCATCAGCCGGGCCTCGCTGACCTGGGAGAGGCTCGCCTCGGGCGACATCGACCGGCTGTCGTCGAGCACCAGCGCGGCCGGCAGGTCGGCCAGGGTCAGGCGGGCGACGGCGAGCGGCGGCAGTTCGCCCTCCATGTCGCGGGCCACCACGAAGACCGCCGCGTCGTCGTCCAGGAGGCCGGCCAGGTCATCGTCGAGGCGGACCCGCACATGGATCCCGGGGCCCTCGGCCATTGCCAGCTCCTGCTCATCGGGGGGCACGCCCAGGCGCTCCTGGGCGACCTGGATGCCCTGGCGCAGGGCCTCGCCGGAGGAGGGGTCCGACATGCCGGCGATGGCGCGACGCCAGTGGCCGATGGCGGCCTCGTAGTCGCCGCGGTCGAAGGCCGCGATACCCAGCACGCCCAGCACGGTCGGCTGGCTGGAGTCGCGCTCCAGGGTCTCGTCGACCAGCGACTGGACCCGGGGAGTGAGCCGGCGGTCGGCCACGAAGAACTCGATCTGGGCCAGCTGGCCGAGCAGCGACGGGATCCGCCCCTCGATCTCGATCAGCCGCTCCAGGGCGTGGATCGCCTCGCGCCCCTGGCCCATGTCGCGGTAGAGCGGGAAGAGCGCCATCCAGACGTTGGGGTTGCCCGGCTGGCGGGCGGCCTGCTCCTCGAGCCGCTCGACCAGCATCTCGATGGAGCCTTCCGGATGGTTCTGCACCTCCTGCTGCACCGCCAGCAGGGTAAGGTCTCCCTCGGCGCCCTGCTGCTGGTACCAGATCACGCTGGCCACCACCACGGCCACCATCACCACCGGCACGGCCAGGCGCCCCGAGGCGGATCCCTTGAGCGGCGCGCGCTTCAGGCTCTCGGTATCCTCGAGCAGGCTGCGCTCGAGCTCGAGGCGGTCCTCCTCGAAGCGTGCCTGGTCGATGTCGCCGCGCTCGCGGGCGGCCTCCAGCGACGCCAGGCGGCGCTGGAAGATGGCCACGTTCTGCTCGGCGGTGCGGTCGTTCTGCTCGTGGTCGCGCTGGGCGTCATGCAGGGCCCGGGCGCGACGCAGCGGGGCCGCCAGCAGCCACAGGGCCGGCAGCAGCAGGACGGCGAAGGCAATCCATAACAGGGTCATTCGGTTCTCTCGCGATTGATCAGGGCTTGCAGGCGGGCGCGCTCCTCGGCAGAGAGCGCCTGCGCAGAGGCGTTGCGGCGGGACCGCACGATGAGCATCACCAGCAGGCCGCCGAGCACCACCAGCGCCGCGGGCAGCCCCCAGAGCAGGAAGGTGCGGCCCTCCAGGCGGGGGTTGTAGAGCACGTAGTCGCCGAAGCGCTGCACCATGTGGTCGCGGATCTCGATGTCCGAACGGCCATCCTGCAGCAGCAGGTAGACGCGGTCGCGCATGTCGCCGGAGACCGGCGCATCGGAGTCGTTGATGGCCTGGTTCTCGCAGGTGGGACAGCGCAGCGAGGCGGTCAGGCTGCGATAGCGCTGCTCCAGCACCGGGTCATCGAACTCCCGCACCTCGATGGCCGCGGCCTGGGCGAGGCCGGCCACCAGCAGCAGGGCAAGCGTCGTGATCAGGGATCGCATCAGCGCCATCTTTCCACCTCCGGCAGGATCTTGTCGCGGACGTCACCCGGCGCGATATAGCCCACATGGTGATAGCGGATCACCCCGTCGGCATCCACCAGGAAGGACTCGGGCGCACCGAACACGCCCAGTTCGAAGCCCAGCTCGTTGTCCGGGTCGAAGATGTTGATCTCGAAGGGGTCGCCGAACTCCTCGAGGAAGCCAAGCCCCTTCTCCCGGGTGTCCTTCCAGCTGATGCCGACCATGCGGATGTCGTGGCGCTGGGAGAGGTCGAGCAGCTGAGGCATCTCGCGCTTGCACTCGGGGCACCACTCACCCCAGACATTGACCAGGGTGAGCTCGCCGGTGGTCAGCAGCGAGCGGTCCACCCGGCGCTCGGGGTCCTCCAGGGTGGCGAGGTCGAACGCGGGGAAGTCGCGGGCCATCAGCGCCGACTCCCGGTGGAAGGGGTTCAGCGACAGCCCCTGGTAGAGGAACAGCGACAGTGCCAGGAAGCCGGCCAGCGGCAGCAGCAGCAGCAGGCGACGGTTCATGCGGCCGCCTCCTTGCCGCGTCCACCGGAAGCGGCCTTGAGCGCGGCCTCCTCCGGGTCACGGGCGGTGGCCAGGCGGCGGTAGCGCTTGTCGGCCACGGCCAGCACGCCGCCGAAGGCCATCAGCAGGCCGCCGAGCCACAGCCAGCGCACGAAGGGCTTGTACTGCACCCGCATGGCCCAGGTGCCGTCGTCCAGGTCCTCGCCCATGGCCACGTAGAGGTCGCGGAAGAAGCCGGGACGCAGCGCCACCTGGGTCATCGGCATGCCGGTGGCCAGGTAGAGCCGCTTCTCCGGGTTCATGGTGAAGCTGCGACCGCTGTCGCCGCGCTGCACTTCGATCACCGCGCGGTCGGCCAGGAAGTTGGGGCCGCGACGCTGGGCGAGTTCGATCATGGTGAAGGTGTAGCCGGCGACCTGGACGCTGTCCCCCGGCCCCATGCGCACGTTGCGCTCGATGTTGTAGTTGGAGACCACGGCCACGCCGATGATGGTCACCGCCACGCCCAGATGGCCGAGCTGCATGCCCCAGTAGGCCAGGGAGAGCTTCTTCAGGCCCGCCCCCGGGGAGCTGGCGTGGCGGGTCTTGTCGATGAGGTCGCGGACCATCGGCAGCACGATCCACAGCGCGGCGATCAGGCCGATGGCCACCGGCGCGCTCCAGCGCTCGGCGAACACCAGCGGCAGCGCCATGCCCAGCACCATGGCCACCACGGCCGCCAGCCACAGCCGGCGGACCAGCAGGCGCGGGTCGGTCTGCTTCCAGCGTGCCACCGGCCCCAGGCCCATGAACACGCACATGAGCAGCGTCAGCGGCACGAAGAGCGCGTTGAAGTAGGGGGGGCCCACGCTGATCTTGCCGAGGTCGAGGGCATCCAGCAGCAGCGGATAGACGGTGCCCATCAGCACGGTAACCGTCATGATCACCAGCATCAGGTTGTTGATCAGCAGCAGCGCATCCCGGGAGAGCCAGTTGAAGCCCACGCGATTGCTGACCCGCGGCGCCCGCAGGGCGAAGACCAGCAGCGACAGGCCCACGGTGATGCCCAGCAGCATCAGGATGAAGAAGCCGCGGGACGGGTCGTTGGCGAAGGCGTGCACCGAGGTGAGCACCCCGGAACGCACCAGGAAGGTGCCCAGCAGCGACAGCGAGAAGGTGGAGATCGCCAGCAGCAGGGTCCAGCTCTTGAAGGCGCCGCGCTTCTCGGTGACGGCCAGGGAGTGCATCAGCGCAGTGCCGGTCAGCCAGGGCAGCAGGGAGGCGTTCTCCACCGGATCCCAGAACCACCAGCCGCCCCAGCCCAGCTCGTAGTAGGCCCACCAGCTGCCCAGGGCGATGCCCACGGTCAGGAAGGCCCAGGCCAGGTTGGTCCAGGGGCGCGCCCAGCGCGCCCAGGCGGCATCCAGGCGGCCGCCCAGCAGCGCGGCGATGGCGAAGGCGAAGACCACCGAAAAGCCCACGTAGCCCATGTAGAGCATCGGCGGGTGGAGGATCAGGCCGATGTCCTGCAGCAGCGGGTTGAGGTCGGCGCCATCGGCCGGCATGTTGGGCAGCAGCCGCTCGAAGGGGTTGGAGGTGACCAGGATGAACAGCAGGAAGCCGACGCACACCAGGCCGAGCACGCCCAGCACCCGGGCCACCACGTCGCGGGGCAGCTCCCGGGAATAGCGGGCCGCAAAGTACCCCCAGCCGGCCAGCATCAGGCTCCACAGCAGCACCGAGCCCTCATGGTTGCCCCACACGGCGCTGAACTTGTAGTACCAGGGCAGCATGGAGTTGGAGTTGTTGGCCACGTTGACCACGCTGAAGTCGTCCAGCATGTAGCTCGCGGTCAGGCAGGCGTAGGCGATGGCCACGAACAGGAACTGCCCGGCCGCCATGGGCCGGGCATAGGCCATCCACAGCGGCCGGCGGGTCGCCGCACCGGCCAGCGGCATCACCGCCTGGACCGCCGCCATCAGCAGGGCGATGACCAGGGCGTAGTGGCCGATCTCGGGAATCATCTGGGTCAGCATGGGCACTCCGAATCAGTACGAGCCGCTGGTGGCGCCGTCGCCGTTCGCTTCCCCGGCTTCCAGGCGCTTGGCCACCTCGGCGGCCTTCTGCTGGAAGTCCTCCGGCTTGTAGCCGGCCTCCTCCAGGGCTTGGGCCACCTCGGGGGGCATGTAGTTCTCGTCGTGGCGCGCCAGCACCTGGTCGGCCTTGAGGTAGCCGTCGTGCTGCAGCTGGCCGACCACCACCACGCCCTGCCCCTCGCGGAAGAGGTCGGGCAGGATGCCGCTGTAGTGCACGCGCAGGTCGTCGACGTAGTCGGTCACGGTGAACTCCACGTCGAGGCTGTCGGGGTTGCGCACCACGGTGCCCTCCCGGACCATGCCGCCGGCGCGGATCTGGCGTTCATAGGGCGCCTCGCCGGCGGCGATCTGCACCGGGCTGAAGAAGAGGTTGATGTTGGCGCGCAGGGCATAGAGGGTCAGGCCCACGGCCACGGCCGCCAGCGCGACCAGCCCCAGGATGACGTAGAGCTTCTGCTTGCGCTTCGGTGTCAGGCTAAGTGTCATGGCGATTACCACCCATGTGATGTGAAACTCCAGCCATTTCGCTCTGGTTGGCGCCCAGGCGCTCCTCGCGCCGCACCCGGCGCTGCAGGTTGCGCAGCAGTTGGCGACGCTCGGCGCGGGCGTGCAGCACGATCGCCACCAGCAGTGCGCCGGTCACTCCCCAGGCGGCCCAGACGTAGGGGGCATGGCCCCCCATGGCGATAAATTCGTTAAAGGATTCGAAGGCCATCAGCGCTCCCCTCCGGCCAGGTCACGCACCCAGCGCTTGTTGGACTCGCGGCGCAGGATCTCGCTGCGGGTGCGCATCAGGGTCAGGGCGATGAAGAAGCTGTAGAAGCCCAGCACCATGATCAGCAGCGGCGCCCACATCTCCATGGGCATGCCGACACGCCCGGTGATGGTAAAGGTGGCCGGCTGGTGCAGGGTGTACCACCAGTCCACCGAGTACTTGATGATCGGGATGTTGATCACGCCCACCATGGCCAGCACCGAGGCGGCCCGGGAGGCGCTGTCGCGGCTGGCGAAGGCGCCGCGCAGGGCGATCACTCCCAGGTAGAGGAAGAGCAGGATCAGCATCGAGGTCAGGCGCGCGTCCCACATCCACCAGGTGCCCCAGGTGGGCACGCCCCACACCGCCCCGGAGAACAGCGACACGAAGGTCATCGCCGCACCCAGCGGTGCCATCATGGCGGCGGCCATGTCGGCCACCTTGATCTTCCAGACCATGTAGACCAGGCCGCACACCGCCATGCTGACGAAGATCGACTGCGCCAGGAAGGCCGACGGCACGTGGACGTAGATGATGCGGAAGCTGTTGCCCTGCTGGTAGTCGGCCGGCGCAAAGGCCAGGCCCCAGACGGTGCCGACCAGGATCAGCGCGGCCGCGGCGACCCAGAAGAACGGCTGCAGCCTGGCCCCGATGGCGTAGAACCACTTGGGGGAACGCAACTTGTTAATGAAGGCCCACATGCTTCTTCCACCTCTCAACCGTTGATGCTGATGCGCAGTGACGCCGCGATCGCCCAGGGGGCCAGCATCAGCGCCAGCGCCAGCAGGGCCCCCAGGATGGCCAGATGGGCCGCGGCCCCGTCGCCCAGGATGGCCGCCTGCACCGCGCCGGCGCCGAAGATCAGCACCGGGATATAGAGCGGCAGCACCAGCAGCGACAGCAGCACGCCGCCGCGGGAGAGTCCCACGGTCAGCGCCGCGCCGATGGCACCGATCAGGCTCAGGCTGGCCGTGCCGAGCGCCAGCGAGAACGCCAGTGTCGGGTAGCTGCCGGCCGGCAGCGACAGCATGATCCCCAGCACCGGCGCCATCATCGCCAGCGGCAGGCCGGTCAGCAGCCAGTGAACCGCCACCTTGGCCAGCCCCAGCATCGCCAGCGGCTGCGGCGTCAGTAGCAGCTGCTCCAGGGAGCCGTCGTCGTAGTCACCGCGAAACAGGCTGTCCAGGGAGAGCAGCGCCGCCAGCAGCGCCGCCACCCACAGCAGGCCCGGCGCGATGGTGGCGAGCAGCTGCGGATCCGGCGAGATGCCGATCGGAAACAGGGTGATCACCAGGGCGAAGAACACCAGCGGGTTGAGCACCTCGCTGCGGCGGCGCAGCAGCAGGGTCAGGTCGCGCTTGAGCGTTGCCCACACTGCGACCGTCAGGCCGCCCCGGGGTTCCCCGTCGGCGACCGGCCTGTCATCGGTATCGATCATGGGTGTCTCACCGCTCGGCATCTTGCCCTCCCCGCCCGAGGCGGATGCGCCGCAGCTCTCCCGAGGCCTTGAGTTCATGGTGGGTGGTGACCAGCACGCAGCCGCCCGAGCGGGCATGGACGATCAGCCGCTCCTCCAGCGCCGCCACGCCATCGCGGTCGATGGCGGTGAAGGGTTCATCGAGCACCCACAGCGGACGCGGCGTCAGCTCCAGGCGCGCCAGGGCCACCCGACGCTGCTGCCCGGCCGACAGCTGGGCCGCCGGCACGTCCTCGAAGCCCGCCAGACCCACCGACTCCAGGGCCGCCAGGCGCGCGGCCTCGTGGCCCGCCCCCCCGGCCAGCGCCTGGTACCAGGCGAGGTTCTCCAGCGGCGTCAGGGCGCCCTTCACGCCGGGCGCATGGCCCAGGTAGAGCAGGCTCGAGAGGAAGGCCTGGCGAGCCTGGCGCATCGGCCGGTCGTTCCAGAACAGCTCGCCCTGATAGTCGGCCAGCTGTCCGGAGAGGATCTTCAGCAGGGTGGTCTTGCCGCTACCGTTGGGACCCTCGACCCGGACGATCTCGCCGGCGCGGATGTCCAGGTCGAGATCCTCGAACAGCCACCGATCATCCCGTTCACAGGCCAGCTTTCGGGCTTGCAGGCGCAGGGTCAAGGCACACTCCGGCATGGGGGTAATTTGGCTCGAGACTCTACACGGAAAGGCGTTTTGCTACCAGTCGACCGACTGCGTCAGCGGGTCGCGGTTGACCTGCATCAAGCGGCCTGCCGATCGGCTTCCTTGCCAGATCGGCAGCCCCTGCTATGCTTCGACAACACTGTACGTTTCAACAGGGGTTCGCTGCCTGACCGCCGACAGGAGATCCACGCCATGCCCGAGGCCACCTCCCACTTCCTCTTTCGCCGCCCCAACCTGCCCCTGGCCGTCGCCTGGGAACCGCTGCCGGCCGACGCGCTGGCCGACGAGGCGATGACCGAGATCCCGCTGCTCGGCAGCGTCTCGGCGGGCCTGCCCATCGAGGCCTGCCTGGACAGCGCCAGCATCCACGTGCCCACCCGCATGGTGCGACGCAACACCTATGCCCTCAAGGTGCGCGGCGACTCCATGATCGATTGCAACATCTTCGACGGGGATGTGATCATCATCGAGCGTCAGGAGAGCGCCGAGAACGGCGAGACGGCGGTGGTGATGATCAACGACCAGGAGGTCACCCTGAAGAAGCTCTACATCGAGAAGTCCGGGGTTCGCCTGCAGCCCGCCAACGAGAGCATGGCACCGATCTACCTGAAGAACAGCGACATCCAGGTGCTGGGCCTGGTGATGGGCGTGGTTCGCCAGGGGGAGATGGCCGCCTGATGCGCTACCCGGTGCCCGACCTGCCCCCCGGCGAGCGCCAGGAGACCGAGCTCGAGGTCGAGCGCAGCCGCTTCCTGACCTGGCTCTGCCACGCCCCGGAGGTGGCGGCCTTCGAGTCGCTGCTGACCGAGGCGCGCCGCCTCCACCCCGGCGCCAGCCACCACTGCAGCGCCTTCATCGCCGGCCCGCCGGGGGAGCAGGCCGCCATCGGCTTCTCCGACGACGGCGAACCCGGCGGCACCGCGGGACGGCCCATGTATCAGGTCCTGGAGGGCTCCGGCCTCGGCCAGGTCGCCTGCGTGGTCACCCGCTACTTCGGCGGCACCAAGCTGGGCACCGGCGGACTGGCCCGCGCCTACGCCCAGGCCGTCGCCCAGGCCCTGGAGGCCCTGCCACGCCGGGAGGTGGTCGAGCGCACCGCCCTGCAGCTGAAGGTCGACTTCGCCGGCGAGGCCGAGGCCCGCGGCTGGCTCGGCGGCCGGGAGATCCCCGTCGAGGCCGCCGACTTCGGCCCCGACGGCGTCGTGCTCACCGTCGGCTGGCCCAGCGACCAGCCCGTTGACCTCGCCGCCCTCGAATCGCGCCTGCGCGGCCGGCTCGCGCTCGTCGAGGCCTGACCCCGAGGGCCGGCGTCGACCGCAGCTCAGCGTGTCAGGCGGCCTCGGGAAAAGCTGCCCAGCGCCACCTCGTAGGAGCGCTGGATATGGTCATCCATCAGGGCCCGCGCCCCCTGAGCATCGCGCTCCAGGGCCAGGGCCACCAGCTCGCCATGCTGGGCATCCAGCACCCGGCGCACCTCCGGCGCCTCGGGCGCCAGGCGACGGTAGCGGTCGAACTGGTCGTGCAGCTGCTCGATGAAGCGCAGCAGCCAGGCCGAGCCGCAGGGAGCAACCAGGGTGCGATGGAAGCGCCCATGCAGCCGCTCCCACTCATCGCCGCTCTCCGGGGCCTGATCGGCGCGCTTGAGGCGATGGGCCGCCGCGAGCAGCTCCGACTCCCACTCGGCATCGCCCCGTGCGATCGCCCGCTCCAGCGCCATGCCCTCCAGCTCGCGGCGCATCCCGGCGATATCGTCCAGTTCGTCGCGGTCCAGCCTGGGCACGCGAAAGCCGCGCTGGTTCTCCTGGATCAGCAGCCCGTAGGCCGCGAGGCGATTGAGGGCCTCGCGCAGCGGGCTCAGCCCGACATCGTAGCGCGCCTTGAGCGAGCTGATCGCCACCTTCTCCCCCGCCTCGAACCGCCCGTTGACCAGGTCCTGCCGCAGGGTGTCGTAGATGCGGCTGGACGTGGTCATGCGTCCCTTCCGTTTGGGTATGGCCATTTCCCCTCCTCGACGTCCGCTCCCGCCAACACTTGACGCTCCTTTCCGCGCCGCCCTATAGTCGGTGAAGACAATATAATCGATTTTCTATCGCAAAGACGACCAATGAGAATAAAAACCATCGACTGCCCTGCCATCGACTCCCTGGAGGTGACCCCTTGAGCGCCCCCGACAAGGCGACCCTGGGCGCCCTCTTCTGGGCCTTCACCCGCATCGGGCTGCTCGGCTTCGGCGGAGGGCCGGCGATGATACCGCTGGTCCAGCAGGAGGTGGTCAAGCGCCATGCCTGGCTCTCCGACGAGGAGTTTGCCGACATCCTCGCCATCGGCAACACCCTGCCGGGGCCGATCGCCACCAAGATGCCGGGCTACATCGGCTATCGGGTGGCCGGCCTGCCGGGCTGCCTGATCGCCGTGCTGGCGGTCATCCTGCCGATGATCGTCGCCATGATCCTGCTGCTCGGCCTGTTCAGCCGCTACCGCGACGTGGACTGGATCCGCGGCATGGGCCAGGCGGTCGTCCCGGTGGTCATGGTGATGATGGCGCAGCTGACCCTGGACTTCTGGAACAAGTCGCGCCTGGCGCTGGGCTGGGGGGTCAGCCTGGCCATGGCGGCCACGGCGGGGGGGCTGATCTACCTGGTGGGCCTCCATCCCGGCTGGGTGGTCGGGGCGCTGCTGGCGGCGGCCCTGCTGCGGCCGGCCGGTACCGCCGAGGAGGCCAGCCGATGATCTACTGGGAGCTGTTCCTCGCCTTCTTCATTCCCAACATCATCGGCTATGGCGGCGGGCCGGCGATCATCCCGCTGATCGAGGCCGAGGTGGTGGGTCGCTACGGCTGGATGAGCGCCCAGCAGTTTGCCGAGACCCTGGCGCTCGGCAACGCCCTGCCCAGCCCCATCGCCACCAAGATGGCCGGCCAGATCGGCTACGATATCGCCGGCGTCGGCGGGGCCCTGGTGGCGGTGCTGGCCACCGTGGTGCCCTCCCTGCTGCTGATGCTCGGCGCCCTGGGGCTGCTCTACCGCTACCGCGACTCCCCGCGGGTGAAGCGCATGAGCCAGTGGGTCCGCCCGGTGATCGCCATGATGATGGCCTGGCTGACCTGGAGCTTCCTCAGCGAGGGACTCCAGGGCGCCGGGATGCTGCATACCCTGCTGATCGGGGCCGCCGCGGCGATCGCCCTGCTGCACTTCCGCACCCACCCGGCCTTCGTGGTGCTGGCCGCCCTGATCTACGGAGGACTCTTTCTCGGGTGAGCACCGCCCGACGCCTGTCATCGACAACGCCATAACAAGACCCGACACGGGAACACGCGCTCACACCCTTGCCGCCTCCCGGCGGAGGCCGGCATGACAACAACAGCCACAAGACCCGAGGTGTACCACCATGACGCGCAACACACTGATCCGTACCCTGGCCGCCATCGGCCTCGCCGGCGGCGTCGCCTTCTCGGCCACCGCCCAGGCCGACTATCCCGAGCAGGACATCCGCCTGATCATTCCCTACGGTCCGGGCGGGGCCACCGACATCATCTTCCGCCTGATCTCCCAGGAGGCCGAGCAGCACCTGGGCGAGTCGATCGTCCCGGTCAACATGGCAGGGGCCGGCGCCACCCTGGGCTCGCGCAACGTCAAGGACGCGCGGCCGGACGGCTATACCCTGCTCGGCAGCCACGACACCATCGCGCTGTCCAAGCTCGCCGGCACCGTGGACTACTCCTATGACGCCTTCGAGCCCATCGCCCTGCTGACCCAGACCATCAACATTCCCGCCGCCCACGCCAACCATCCGGTGCAGAGCGCCGACGAGATCGCCGACTACGTTCGCGAGAACCCCGGCCAGGTGCGCTTCAGCATGATCCCGAGCTCCACCGACCACTTCTTCTGGGTGCAGTTCTTCGACGAGGCCGGCATCGACATGGCCGACGTGCGCCTGGTCGGCTACCCGGACACCGGCGAGCAGGTCTCCGCGCTGCTGGCCGAGGAGATCGACTTCGCCATGTTCAACCTCCCCTCCGGCGGCGCCTTCTTCGAGGACGGCACCTTCCGCCCCCTGGGGGTTGCCCACCCGGAGCGGCTCGACGGCCTGCCCGACGTGCCGACCCTGCGCGAGATGGGCATCGAGATGGATCACTCCACCAGCCGTGGCCTCTTCGCCCCCAAGGGCACCCCCCAGGAGGTGCTCGACACCGTCGCCGAGGCCTATGGCCAGGCGCTGGAGAACGAGCAGGTGCGCAGCCGCATCGAGAACGAGTTCGGCTCGGTGGTTCGCTTCCTGGCCGGTGACGACTACCGGGCCTTCCTCGACGACAACGAGGCCGCCCTGTCCGCCGCCGCCGAGAACATCGACTTCCAGAACTGAGACCAGCGCGCACCCGCTGGCCCGGCAGTCCGGCCAGCGGGGCGCCGGAGAGCTCCCCCATGTTGACGCTAACCAAGGACCGCGCCCTGGCGCTGGCCATGCTGGTGCTCACCGCCGTCATGCTGGCGGAGACCCGCCACATCCGGCCACCCACCAGCTGGCAGCCCTACGGCTCGGCCCTGTTTCCACGAATCCTGCTGGTCATCATCGGCCTGCTCGCACTGCTGATCCTGGTGCGCTCGCTGATGGCGGGCGTGCCGCCGCGCACGGCACCGCGGCGCACCTTCACCGCCTGGCTGGCCCACCACCGCATCGTGCTGTGCCTCTTCGCGCTGTTCGGGGCCTATGCCCTGCTGCTGCCGTGGGTCGGCTACCTGGCCGCCACCATCGGCTTCCTGGTGGCATCGCTGGCCCTGCTGCTGGGCATCGACTCGCGCCGCAAGTGGGCCATCAACCTGGCGGTGAGCCTCACCCTGGCGCCGCTGGTCTACGTGATCTTCCGCTTCGGCCTCAACGTCTGGCTGCCCTGACCGACCACGGAGAGCCCCATGGCTGACTTCTTTCTTCAAGCGCTCGCCCAGGTCGGCAGCCCCTCGGTGCTGCTGCTGATCCTGGTCGGCGTGCTGTTCGGCATCATCGGCGGGAGCATCCCGGGCTTCACCGTCACCATGGCGATCCTGGTGGTCTTCCCCTTCACCTTCGCCATGGACCCGGTCAGCGGCGTCTCGCTGATGGTCGGGGTCTTCGTCGGCGGCTACTCGGGGGGGATCGTCTCGGGGGTGATGCTCGGCATCCCGGGCACGCCCTCCTCGATCACCACCGTCTACGACGGCTACCCCATGGCCCAGAAGGGCGAACCCGGGCGGGCCCTGGGCATCGGGGTGGCGGCCTCCTTCCTCGGCACCCTGATCAGCGTGGCCGTGCTGGTCTTCTTCGGCCCGCTGATCGCCGGTTTCAGCATGAACTTCCGCCCCTGGGAGATCACCGCGCTGATCATCTTCGCCCTGACGCTGGTGGCGGGGCTGTCCAACGGCGCCCTGCTGAAGGGGCTGCTCGCGGCGGTACTGGGCCTGCTGATCACCACCGTGGGCTACGACCGCAACAGCAACCTGCGCTTCGACTTCGGCCTGCCCGCCTTCAGCTCGGGCTTCGAGATCCTGCCGGTGATGATCGGCATCTTTGCCTTCTCCCAGCTGATGGGCAACCTCGAGAAGCTGCGTGACGAACCGAGCGATGCCCGGGGGGTGGATACCAACGTCTCCATCCCCTACGGCCGCATCCTTCGCGACATGGCCGGCCAGAAGCTCAACACCCTGCGCTCCTCGCTGATCGGCAGCCTGGTCGGCGCCCTGCCCGGCACCGGCGGCACGGTGGCCAACTTCATCAGCTACGACCAGGCCAAGAAGTTCTCGCGCCATCCGGAACGCTTCGGTACCGGCACCCCGGACGGCATCGTTGCCTCCGAGGCCTCCAACAGCGCCGTGGCCGGCGGTGCCTTCGTGCCGACCCTGGCACTGGGCATTCCCGGCGACCTGCCCATGGCCATCATGATGGGGGTGCTGATCCTTCACGGGATCACGCCGGGGCCGCTGATGTTCGAGCAGAACCCGGTGCTGGTGGGGGCGATCTACGCCAGCCTGCTGATCGGGGCCGTGGTGATGGTGCTCTGCCAGCTGCTGCTGGTCCGCTGGTTCGCCAAGATCTCGCTGATTCCCCAGCAGATCCTGGTGCCGGTGGTGCTGATGCTGTGCGCCATCGGCTCCTATGCCCTGAACAACAACCTCTTCGATATCTGGGTGCTGTTCGGCTTCGGCATCCTCGGCTACCTGCTGTGGAAGGCCGAGGTGCCGCTGACCCCGCTGATCCTCGGCGTGGTGCTGGGCAACAACCTGGAGCGCCAGCTGTTCCGCGCCCTGGAGCTCGACAGCAGCTGGCTGACCTTCCTGACCCGCCCCCTCTCGGCGCTGTTCCTGGCCCTGGCCGTGGCCTCGGTCATCTTCTCGCTCTACCAGAATCGCAAGATCCAACGCAACCAGCTCGCGGCGCGACGCACCGACGCCTGAGCCACCAAAGGAGTTCTCCATGCGGCATGATGCACGCTACTACCCGAGCCCTTCGCGACGCACCGCCAGCTTCGGCCGTCGCGGCATGGTCGCCACCTCGCAGCCCCTGGGCGCCCAGGCCGGCATGCAGATCCTGCAGCAGGGCGGCAACGCCGTGGATGCCGCCATCGCCACGGCGGCGGCCCTGACCGTGGTGGAGCCTACCTCCAACGGCATCGGCAGCGATGCCTTCGCCATCGTGTGGATCGACGGCGCACTCCACGGCCTGAACGCCAGCGGCCCGGCGCCCCGGGCCGCGACCCCCGAGGCGATCCAGGCCCTGGGCCATGAGCGCGTGCCCGAGCACGGCCTGCTGCCGGTGACCGTGCCGGGCGCACCGGCCGCCTGGGCCGCCCTCTCCGAGCGCTTCGGCAAGCTGCCGTTTGCCGACCTGCTGGCCCCGGCCATCGCCCTGGCCGAGGAGGGCTTCCCGGTCTCGCCGATCGTCAACCAGATGTGGGAGGACGCCCACGAGAGCTATTCCCGCTACGACGATCCGGCCTTCCTGCCCTGGTTCGCCACCTTCGCGCCGAAGGGCCATGCCCCGCGTCCCGGCGAGCTCTGGTCGTCGCCGGACCACGCCCGCACGCTGCGCGCCATTGCCGGGAGCCACGCCCGAGACTTCTATGAGGGGGAACTGGCGGACCGGATCGATGCCTTCTTCCGCGAGCATGGCGGCCTGCTGCGCCGCGAGGACCTGGCCGACTTCAGCCCCGAGTGGGTCGAGCCAATCAGCACCCGCTACCGCGGCCACGACATCTGGGAGATTCCCCCCAACGGCAGCGGCATGATCGCGCTGCAGGCGCTCGGCATGCTCGAGCGCATGGGCGAGGAGGGACGCGACCCGGTGGAGACCCTGCATCGCCGCATCGAGGCCACCAAGCTGGGCTACGTGGATGGCCTGCGCTACATCACCGAGGCGGACGCCATGGGGCCGAGCGTCGAGCAGATGCTTGCCGACGACTACCTCAAGGCCCGCGCCAGCCTGATCGGCGACACCGCGCTGGACCCGGTACATGGCAACCCGATCATGGGCGGCACCGTCTACCTGGCCACCGCCGATGCCGACGGCAACATGGTGTCGTTCATCCAGAGCAACTTCAAAGGCTTCGGCTCCGGGATCGTGGTCCCGGGCACCGGCATCAGCCTGCAGAACCGCGGCTGGTCCTTCTCGCTGGACCCCGAGCATCCCAATGTCCTGGCGCCCGGCAAGCGCACCTACCACACCATCATCCCCGGCTTCATCACCCGAGACGGCGAGGCCGTGGGGCCATTCGGGGTGATGGGCGGCTTCATGCAGCCCCAGGGGCATGTCCAGGTGATCACCGGGATGCTCGACGACCACCTCAACCCCCAGGCGGCCCTCGACATGCCCCGCTGGAAGTGGACCCGGGGCAGGACCGTCGAGGTCGAGCCGCACTTCCCCGACCACCTGGCCCAGGCCCTGGCGCGCCGCGGCCACCACATCGTCAAGGTGGCCGACAGCCTGAGCTTCGGCCGCGGCCAGGTGATCCTGCGCGACCCGGAGACCGGGGTGCTCTGTGGCGGCACCGAACCCCGCACCGACGGAGCCGTGCTGCCCTGGTGAGGTAACCGCCGGCCCGGATACGCCAACGGCGCCCCGAGGGGCGCCGTTGGCGTTGGCATGGAGGTACCGCATGGGGTACCGGTGGGCCTCAGCCCAGGTACTTGATCATCACCCCCGCGGCCACCGCCGAGCCGATCACCCCGGCCACGTTGGGCCCCATGGCGTGCATCAGCAGGAAGTTGTGCGGGTTGGATTCCAGCCCCACCTTGTTGGCGACCCGGGCTGCCATGGGCACCGCGGAGACGCCGGCGGCGCCGATCAGGGGGTTGATCGGCATCTTGCTGACCAGGTTCATCAGCTTGGCCATCAGCACCCCGGCCGCGGTGCCGATGGCGAAGGCCACCATGCCCAGCCCCATGATGCCCAGGGTCTCCACCGCCAGGAAGCTCTCGGCCATCAGCTTGGAGCCTACGGCCAGGCCCAGCACGATGGTGACGATGTTGATCAGGGCGTTCTGGGCGGTGTCGGTCAGACGTTCCACCACGCCACACTCGCGCATCAGGTTGCCGAAGCAGAACATCCCCAGCAGCGGCGAGGCATCCGGCAGGAACAGCGCCACCAGCACCAGCAGGGCCAGCGGGAAGACGATCTTCTCGAGCTTCGACACCGGACGCAGCTGCGTCATGGTGATCTCGCGCTCCTTCCTGCTGGTCAAGAGCTTCATGATCGGCGGCTGGATCATCGGCACCAGCGCCATGTAGGCGTAGGCGGCCACCGCGATGGCACCCAGCAGCTCCGGCGCCAGCACGCTCGACACGTAGATCGAGGTGGGGCCGTCGGCGCCGCCGATGATGCCGATGGCGGCGGCCTGGTTGAGCGAGAAGTCCATCCAGCCCATGGCCGACATGCCCACCGCGCCGAACAGGGTGGCGAAGATGCCGAACTGCGCGGCCGCGCCCAGGAACAGGGTCCGCGGGTTGGCCAGCAGCGGGCCGAAGTCGGTCATCGCGCCCACGCCCATGAAGATGATCAGCGGGGCGATGCCGGACTCCACGGCGACCTTGTAGAAGACGTAGAGCAGGCCGTCGCCGTAGCCGACGTTCATGGCCACGTCCTTGGCGGCCCGCAGCTGGTCCGGCGAGGCGCCGCCATCGACGATCAGCTTCAGGGTGCTGCGCCAGGCCTCCTCACCGGCCAGCGGGTCGAGGGTGGCCCCGAGGGCGGCGGCGATCTGCTGCAGCACCGCGGGGCGCGCCACCTCGATGGCCTGGTCCAGCGCCGAGATGGCAAGACCCGCCTCGGGGATATTGGCGAGGATGCCGGCGAAGCCGATCGGCACCAGCAGCAGCGGCTCGAACTTCTTGGCGATGGCGAGATACAGCAGCCCCAGCCCGACCAGGATCATCACGGCCTGGCCGGGGGTCAGGTTGTAGGCCCCCGAGCCGTACCAGAGGGTTACCAGCTTATCCATGGGAAGGCCCCTCAGAGCTCGATCAGGACGTCACCGACGGCGACGCTGTCGCCCTCGCTGACCTTGATGGCCGACACGGTGCCGGCGCTCGCCGCACGCACCTCGGTCTCCATCTTCATGGCCTCGAGGATGATCACCACGTCGCCCTCGGCGACGCTGTCGCCCTCGCGCACGTTGACCTTGAAGATATTGCCCGCCAGCGGCGCGGTGATGGCCTCGCCGGTCGGGGCCGCCGGGGCGCTCTCGGCGGGCGTGGCGGCCGCGTCCTTCTCGGCCACCTGGCCGATCTCGCCGCCCTCGGCTACCTCGACCACGTACTGCTTGCCGTTGACCTTGACGGTGTAGGTCTCGGGGCCGGCCGGCGCGCCGCCGCTGACGGCAGGCGCCTTGGCCTCGGCCTGCGGCGAAGCGGCCGGCAGGTTGGCGCCGGCCTCCGGGGCCTGGGGCGCCGGCTCGAAGGCGTCGGGGTTGTCACGGTTCTTCAGGAACTTCAGGCCGATCTGCGGGAACAGCGCATAGGTGAGCACATCGTCGATCGTGCGCTCGCCCTCGGCCAGGCGGATGCCGTCGGCCTTGGCCTTCTCCTTGAGCTCCTTGGTCAGCTTGTCCATCTCCGCCTCGAGCAGGTCGGCGGGACGGCAGGTGATGGGTGCCTTGCCCTCCAGCACGCGGGCCTGCAGCTCCCGGTTGAATTCGGCCGGCGCGGCGCCATACTCGCCCTTGAGCAGCGCCTGGACCTCCTTGGAGATCGACTTGTAGCGGCTGCCCATCATCACGTTCATCACCGCCTGGGTGCCGACGATCTGCGAGGTAGGGGTGACCAGCGGGATGAAGCCCAGGTCCTCGCGGACCCGCGGGATCTCCTGGAGCACGTCGTCGAGCTTGTCGCCGGCGCCCTGCTCCTTGAGCTGGCCTTCCATGTTGGTGAGCATGCCGCCCGGCACCTGGGCGATCAGGATGCGCGAGTCGATGCCCTTCAGCGAGCCCTCGAAGGCGGCGTACTTCTTGCGCACCTCGCGGAAGTAGGCGGCGATCTCCTCGAGCAGCTCGAGGTCCAGGCCGGTGTCGCGCTCGGTGCCCTGGAGGATCGCCACCACCGACTCGGTGGGGCTGTGGCCGTAGGTCATGGACATCGAGGAGATGGCGGTGTCGACATTGTCGATGCCGGCCTCGGCGGCCTTGACGATGGTGGAGGTGGAGAGGCCGGTGGTGGCGTGGCACTGCATGTGGATCGGGATGTCCACCGCGGCCTTGAGCTTGGTCACCAGCTCATAGGCATCGTAGGGCTTGAGCAGGCCGGCCATGTCCTTGATGCACAGGGAATCGGCGCCCATGCCGGCGATGGTCTTGCCGAGCTCGACCCAGCCGTCCAGGGTATGCACCGGGCTCACGGTATAGGAGAGCGTGCCCTGGGCGTGGCCCTCGACGTCGCGCACCGCCTGGATGGCGCGCTCCAGGTTGCGCGGGTCGTTCATGGCGTCGAAGACGCGGAACACGTCGACGCCGTTGGTCTTCGCGCGCTCGACGAAGCGGTCCACCACGTCATCGGCGTAGTGGCGATAGCCCAGCAGGTTCTGTCCGCGCAGCAGCATCTGCTGGGGGGTGTTGGGCATGGCCGCCTTGAGCTCGCGGATGCGCTCCCAGGGATCCTCGCCCAGGTAGCGGATGCAGGCGTCGAAGGTGGCGCCCCCCCAGGACTCGAGCGACCAGAAGCCGACGCGGTCGAGCTTCTCGGCGATGGGCAGCATGTCATCCAGGCGCAGGCGCGTGGCGAAGAGCGACTGGTGGGCATCACGCAGGACGACGTCGGTGATGCCGAGCGGGCGAGCGTTGTCAGTCATGGGAGTGACCTTGTCATTTTAGGGAGTCGGAAAGGCGAAAGGGGGGAGACCGTCAGCGGCGATGGCGCTGACGGTAGCGATGCAGGGCGGCGCCAATCACCACCATCAGCTCCTCGTCCTCCTGGCGCGGGGCCGGAGGACGGGCGCTGCCGCTGGCGGGCTTGGCCGGCTCGGGCGCGAAGCGCCGGAGGGTCAGCGACATGAGGGTCGTGGTGATCACCAGCACGGTAAGAAAAACAAAAACAAACCCCATGCCGAGACCCATCAGGGCCAGGCCCTCGTGTAGAAGCTCGATATCCTGCATCCAGCGGTCTCCTGATTCTTGTCGCCACCTTGCGCCGATCGTTCAGCAACAGGGTGGATTGCGCATTTTTTCGGATGGTATAACCTGCCACATTCACGACAGATTGCAATGGGGACATGGTGGAAGTCAGAGTTGTTAATTTACTACAAGGAGCACCGGGTCGCATCGGCCTCGCCCCGATGGAGGGGGTCATCGACGCCCATACCCGGGCGCTGCTGACCCGCCTGCCGGGCTTCGACTGGGCGGTCACCGAGTTCGTGCGCGTCGTCGATGCCCGGCTGCCGCCCCGCGTCTTCCACAAGCACTGCCCCGAGCTGACACTGCCCGAAGTCGCCACCCCCAGCGGCGTGCCGGTGCACCTGCAGCTGCTCGGCTCCGACCCCGAGGCGCTGGCCGCCAACGCCCGCCAGGCGCTGCGCCTGGGCGCCGTGAGCCTCGACCTCAACTTCGGCTGCCCCGCCAAGCTGGTCAACCGCCACGACGGCGGCGCCTCGCTGCTGCGCGACCCTGGCCGCGTGCATGACGCCGTGGCAGCGGTCCATGACGCCGTGGGCCAGGCGATCCCGGTGACGGCCAAGGTTCGCCTGGGCTTCGCGGATCGCCGCCTGGCGCTGGCCTGCGCCCTGGCGGCCCAGGAGGCCGGCGCCCGTCAGCTGGTCGTGCATGGGCGCACCCGCGACGAGGGCTACCGCCCGCCCGCCCACTGGGAGTGGATCGGCCGCATCCGCCGGCGCCTCTCGATTCCGGTCGTCGCCAATGGCGATATCTGGAGCCTGGAGGACTACTGGCGTGCCCGCACCCTCTCGGGGTGCGACGACGTGATGCTGGGGCGCGGGGCCCTGGCCGACCCCTGGCTCGCCCACCGCATCCGCCACTGGCAGGCCACCGGCGAGACCCTGCCCGCGACGCCCTGGCGGGCACGGGCCGAGATCCTCGCCCGCTTTGCTGCATTGCAGCGTAGCACACTTCCCGAGCGCGTGGTCGCCTCGCTGGTCAAGCAGTGGCTCAACCAGATGCGCGCCCGGGATGCCGAGGCGGCACGCCGCTTCGCCTCGCTGAAGCGTCTCACCCGGCTGGACGACCTGCTGCTCGGCCTGGCGGCCGATGACGCGCGCCAGGCAAACGCTGCGCAGCCCGCCTGAGCCGGGGCGCTGGGAGACGATGAAGAAAAAAAAGAGGCGCACGTCACGGAAGTGACGGCGCCTCAAACGATCGCGGAATCGACCCGTGCGCTCGCACGCCGTCGATCCAGCTAGCAGAAAGGGGTGGGCCCGGCTCGAGCCCGAAAGCAGAAGACCCGCCCTCGCGAGGAGGACGGGTCGAAATCTGGCGCGCCCGGGAGGATTCGAACCTCCGACCACCTGATTCGTAGTCAGGTACTCTATCCAGCTGAGCTACGGGCGCGTAGAGCGAGGGTTAGCGTGAATCGCCATCACGTGGAACCTGGAGGAAGATGGCGCGCCCGGGAGGATTCGAACCTCCGACCACCTGATTCGTAGTCAGGTACTCTATCCAGCTGAGCTACGGGCGCTTGATCTTCATGCGTCGAAAATGGCGGAGAGGGAGGGATTCGAACCCTCGATGAGGCTATAAACCCCATACTCCCTTAGCAGGGGAGCGCCTTCAGCCACTCGGCCACCTCTCCCTCATCGACACGGCGCATATCTTACCGTTTCTGAAGGCCTTTGTCCAGCGACCCCGGCGTCTTTTTTCAGCAGGGCCGTTGCGCCGGCAGGACATTCACCCTTCCTGGCCGCCGCTGCCCTCCTCGGCCTTCTCGCGCTGGATGCGCTGGTAGATCTCCTCGCGATGCACGGCGACGTCCTTGGGGGCGTTGACGCCGATACGGACCTGGTTTCCCTTCACACCCAGGACCGTAACGGTGATGTCATCTCCGATCATCAGGGTCTCGCCGACTCGGCGGGTCAGGATGAGCATGGCTGATCTCCTTCTCAGGCTTGTTCTAAGGCTTTCCGGCAACGGGATACACGCCGATGGAACCGCGCCGCCTCATTATGTGGCATGACGTCCTCCGTGACCAATGCATCGGAGCCATGACACACCGGCGCCCCTGCAGAAGGGAAGCGCCGTGCACGGCGCGTCACGGGTTTCCCTGTCAGCGTAGATGGTGCCGGCGCCCCGGGGCAGGCCTTATTCGCTTTCGATATCGCTCTTGTCGAGGCCGAAGGCCTTGTGCAGCGCCTTGACCGCCAGCTCCATGTGCTTCTCGTCGATCACCACGGAGATCTTGATCTCGGAGGTGGAGACCATGCGGATGTTGATGTTCTCGTCGGCCAGCACGCGGAAGAACTTCGAGGCGACCCCGGCATGGGAACGCATGCCCACCCCCACCAGGGAGACCTTGGCGATGTTGTCGTCGCCACGCAGTTCGCCGCCGCCCAGGTCGGGAATCACCTGCTCCTGGAGGATCTTCATGGTCTGCTTGTAGTCGCCCTTGGCGACGGTGAAGGTGAAGTCGGTGTAGTCACCGGCCGGCGCCACGTTCTGGACGATCATGTCGATCTCGATGTTGGCATCGGCGATCGGCCCGAGGATGCGCGAGGCCACGCCCGGCACGTCGGGGGTGTTGAGCAGGGTCAGCTTGGCTTCGTTGGCGGTGAAGGCGATGCCGGAGATCAGCGGTTCTTCCATGGAGTCCTCGTCTTGGTCGGAGTCTGCAACGATCAGGGTGCCGGGGCCATCCTCGAAGCTGGACAGCACGCGCAGCGCGACATTGTACTTGCCGGCAAATTCGACGGCGCGAATCTGCAGGACCTTGGAGCCCAGGCTCGCCAGCTCCAGCATCTCCTCGACGGTGATGGTGTCGAGGCGCTGGGCCTTGGAGCAGACGCGGGGGTCGGTGGTGTAGACGCCATCCACATCGGTGTAGATCTGGCACTCGTCGGCGCCCAGGGCCGCGGCCAGGGCCACGCCGGTGGTATCGGAACCGCCACGGCCGAGGGTGGTGATGTTGCCCTCCTCATCCACCCCCTGGAAGCCGGCCACCACCACCACCTTGCCCTCGTCCAGGTCCTCGCGCATCTCGTCGGTCTCGATACGCTGGATACGCGCCTTGGTGTGGGCGCTGTCGGTGAGGATGCCCACCTGGGAACCGGTATAGGAGGTAGCCGGCACGCCGAGCTTGTGCAGGGCCATGGCCAGCAGCGAGATGGTGACCTGCTCGCCGGTAGAGACCAGCATGTCCATCTCCCGCGGCGTCGGCTCGTCGTTGATCTCGTTGGCCATGCCGATCAGGCGGTTGGTCTCGCCGCTCATGGCGGAGACCACGACCACGACCTGGTGGCCGTTGTCGCGGAAGCCCTTGACCTTCTCGGCCACGGCCTTGATGCGCTCCACGGAGCCCACCGAGGTGCCGCCGAATTTCTGTACGTATAGTGCCATCTGCGATTTTTCCCTCGTGAGTCGGGCGCGTGCGCCCGGATGAGTGAAAGGTGACTCTCTACGAACAGGGCCGGCGCCCTGCGGCGACCGGCCCTGCAACATCTCTTACGCGAGGCGCTCCTCGACCCAGCCGGGAACGCTCTCCAGGGCCCCCGGCAGGGCCGCCACGTCGCTGCCACCGGCCTGGGCCATGTCGGCACGGCCGCCGCCCTTGCCGCCGACCTGGGAGGCCACGTGGTTGACCAGCTCGCCGGCCTTGACCCGGCCGGTGAGGTCGTCGGTGACGCCGGCGATCAGGCTGACCTTGCCGGCCTCGGCGTCCGCCACGCCGAGCACCACGATGCCGGAGCCCAGCTTGTTCTTGAGCTGGTCCAGGACGTTGCGCAGTTCCTTGCCGGAGACGCCCTCCAGGCGGGTGGCCAGCACCTTGACCCCGGCGACCTCGCGGGCCTGGCTCAGCATGTCGCTGCCGGCGGCGCTGGCCAGCTTGGCCTTGAGCCGCTCGAGCTCCTTCTCCAGGCCGCGGTTGCGCTCCACCAGCGACTCGACGCGCTCCTCGACCTGCTCGGGCTTGGCCTTGAGGCGCTCGCCGATGCGGGCGAGCCGGGCCTCCTGCTCGCGGAACCAGGCCAGCGCCCCCTCGCCGGTGATCGCCTCGACGCGACGCACGCCGGAGGCGATGCCCTGCTCGCTGACGATATGGAAGCAGCCGATGTCGCCGCTGCGAGCCACGTGGGTGCCGCCGCACAGCTCGATGGAGAAGTCGTCGGCGCCGATGGTCAGCACTCGCACATTGTCGGCGTACTTGGCCTCGAAGAGGGCCGCCGCTCCCTTGGCCTTGGCCTGGTCCAGGCTCATCTGCTCGATCTTCGTGGCCGCATTGGCCAGGATCTGCTCGTTGACCAGGCGCTCCACCTCGGCGAGCTGCTCCGGGGTCATCGGCTCGAAGTGGCTGAAGTCGAAGCGCAGGCGCTCCGGGGTCACCAGCGAGCCCTTCTGGGCCACGTGGTCGCCCAGCACCAGGCGCAGCGCCTTGTGCATCAGGTGGGTGGCGGAGTGATTGCGGATGGTGGCACCGCGCAGCTCGGCGTTGACCTCGGGACGCACCTCGTCGCCCATGGCAAGCGTGCCCTCGAGCAGCACGCCGTGGTGCAGGTGGTGCCCGGACTGCTTCTGGGTGTCAGTGACCAGGAAGCGGCCACCGCCCGACAGGTGCAGGTAGCCGGTGTCGCCCACCTGGCCGCCGGACTCGCCATAGAAGGGGGTGCGGTCGAGCACCACGATGCCGCGCTGCTCGGGCGCCAGCCCCTCCAGGGCGTGGCCGTCGCGGTCGACGAGGGCCGTCACGCTGGCACGGTCCTCGAGGCGGTCGTAGCCGGTGAAGGTGGTCTCGCCCTCGAGCTCGAGTGCCGCCCCGTAGTCGGCGCCGAACTGGCTGGCGGCCCGGGCACGCTCGCGCTGGGCCTCCAGGGCACGCTCGAAGCCGATCTCGTCAAGGGTCACGCCGCGTTCGCGGCAGACGTCGGCGGTCAGGTCATAGGGGAAGCCGTAGGTGTCGTAGAGCTTGAACACCGTCTCGCCGGGCAGCACCTCGCCATCCAGGCCGGCCAGGGCCTCCTCGAGCAGGCCCATGCCGTGCTCCAGGGTGCGGGCGAACTGCTCCTCCTCCTTGAGCAGCACCCGCTCGATCTGCTGGCGCGCCTCGCGCAGCTCGGGATAGGCGGCGCCCATCTCGGCGTCCAGGGCCCCCACCAGCCGGTGGAAGAAGTTGCCCTGGGCGCCCAGCTTGTGGCCGTGCCGGATGGCGCGGCGGATGATCCGGCGCAGCACGTAGCCGCGCCCCTCGTTGGAGGGCAGTACGCCATCGGCAACCAGGAAGGCGCAGGAGCGGATATGGTCGGCGATGACCCGCAGCGACGGGTTGCGGGTGTCGGCGTGGCCGGTATGACGCGCCGCGGCCTCGAGCAGGTTCTGGAACAGGTCGATCTCGTAGTTCGAGTGCACACCCTGCATCACCGCGGCGATGCGCTCCAGGCCCATGCCGGTATCGATGGAGGGCTTGGGCAGCGGATGCAGGGTGCCTGCGGCATCGCGATCGAACTGCATGAACACCAGGTTCCAGATCTCGATGTAGCGATCGCCGTCCTCCTCGGGGCTGCCCGGAGGACCGCCCCACACCTCGGGGCCGTGGTCATAGAAGATCTCGGAGCTCGGGCCGCAGGGGCCGGTGTCGCCCATCTGCCAGAAGTTGTCCTCGTCGAGCTTCGAGAAGCGCGCCGGGTCAATGCCCATCTCCTCCTTCCAGATCGCCTCGGCCTCGTCGTCGCTGACGTGGACCGTGACCCACAGCTTCTCCCTGGGCAGGCCCAGGGTCTCGGTGAGGAAGGTCCAGGCGAAGCGGATGGCGTCGCGCTTGAAGTAGTCGCCGAAGCTGAAGTTGCCCAGCATCTCGAAGAAGGTGTGGTGGCGGGCGGTGTAGCCGACGTTGTCCAGGTCGTTGTGCTTGCCGCCGGCGCGCACGCAGCGCTGGGACGAGGTTGCCCGCACGTAGGGACGCGGGTCACGGCCCAGGAAGACGTCCTTGAACGGCACCATGCCGGCGTTGGTGAACAGCAGGGTCGGGTCGTTGCCCGGTACCAGGGAGCTGGAGGGCACGACGGTGTGGCCGTGCTCCTCGAAGTAACTCAGAAAGGCCTGTCTGATGTCTGCGCTTTTCATGGGGTATCCGTGGCGATGGGCGGGGTGGCCGTCGCAACGAGGCCACCCGGGGCGTCCGCAAAGGGACCCATTATAGCGCAGCTGTCAAGGGACTGAAGAGGCAACACCCGCAAGAACGGGGCGGATCGTGCAACTAGCCGAGATCCGGCGCCGAGTCCCAGGCGTGATCCAGGGCGTGGCGCACCTGCTCGAAGTCGAAGCCGCGACCGGCCAGGAAGCGCTCGCGGCGGGCGCGCTCGCGGGGGGTGTCGCCGGGGCCGGAGAAGCGCCGGGCGAGGGTCTCACAGGCCAGGGCGTGCCAGTCGGCCTCGCCCGCCGCCTCGGGCGCCGCGGCGGCCTCGTCGAGGGCGGCGCGGATGAGCTCGCGGTCGATGCCGCGCCGCTCGAGCTCGGCACGGATCTTCAGCGGCCCCTGGCCGCGCAGGAGGCGCGAGCGCAGGAAGCCCTCGGCGAAGCGGGCGTCGGACTGCAGGCCCTGGTCGGCCAGGGCATCGAGGCACTCGGCGATGGCCGCCGCCTCGTGCCCCCTTGCCGCGAGCCGGGCGGCCAGCTCGGCGCGGGAGTACTCGCGCCGGGCCAGCAGGCGAATGGCGTCATCCCGCGGCGTGGCATCGTGGTTGGCGACCCTGTCGAACATGGCTTACAGCAGGTCGTCCTCGCGGTCGCTCCCGGCGGGGACCGCTTCCTCGGCCTCCTCCTTCGGGGCCGGGGCGGCGAGCAGCTGGGCGCGGATCTGGCTCTCGATCTCTTCCATGATGGCCGGGTTGTCCTCGAGGAACTGGGCGGCGTTGGCCTTGCCCTGGCCGATCTTGTTGCCCTGGTAGCTGTACCAGGCGCCCGCCTTGTCGACCAGGTTGCACTGCACGCCCAGGTCGATCACCTCGCCGGCGTGGTAGATGCCCTTGCCGTAGAGGATCTGGAACTCGGCCTGGCGGAACGGCGGGGCCACCTTGTTCTTGACCACCTTGACGCGGGTCTCGTTGCCGGTGACCTCGTCGCCCTGCTTGACCGAGCCGGTGCGGCGGATGTCCAGGCGCACGCTGGAGTAGAACTTGAGGGCGTTGCCGCCGGTGGTGGTCTCCGGGCTGCCGAACATCACGCCGATCTTCATGCGAATCTGGTTGATGAACACCACCAGGCAGTTGGCGTTCTTGATGTGGCCGGTGATCTTGCGCAGCGCCTGGGACATCAGGCGCGCCTGCAGGCCGACGTGGGAGTCGCCCATCTCGCCCTCGATCTCGGCCCTGGGCGTCAGCGCCGCCACCGAGTCGATGATGATCACGTCGACGCCGCCGGAGCGCACCAGCATGTCGCAGATCTCCAGGGCCTGCTCGCCGGTGTCCGGCTGGGAGACCAGCAGGTCGTCGAGGTTGACGCCGAGCTTCTCGGCGTAGCTGGGGTCCAGGGCATGCTCGGCGTCGATGAAGGCGCAGGTCTTGCCCTGCTTCTGGGCCTGGGCGATCACCGACAGGGTCAGCGTCGTCTTGCCCGAGGACTCCGGGCCGAATATCTCGACCACCCGGCCGAAGGGCAGGCCGCCGATGCCCAGCGCGATGTCGAGCCCCAGCGAGCCGGTGGAGACCGAGGGCATGACCACCCGCGGCGCATCGCCGAGGCGCATCACGGTGCCCTTGCCGAACTGGCGCTCGATCTGGGAAAGCGCGGCGCTCAGCGCCTTGGAGCGGTTGTCGTCCTGAGCCATCACGGGCCTCCTGATCAGGTCGTTGGGGTGTCTATGTACTGTATGACTGCACAGTAGTATGGCGAAAAAAATCGCGCTCGCCTAGGGAGAAGAGAGGAAAGTCACCGCCCCCCCCCCGGGTCAGTGCGCCTCGAGCCGGCGCAGCAGCCCCACCAGGGCCTCGCGCACCGCCTGCTCGCGCACGGCGCGGCGGTCCCCCGGATAGCGGTGGCGCTCCGCCTGCTGGCCCTCGGCATCGCCCCAGGCGAGCCACACGGTGCCGACCGGCTTCTCGGCACTGCCGCCGCCCGGGCCGGCCACGCCGCTGATGGCCACGCCGAGCCCGGCACCGCTGTCGCGGCAGGCGCCGGCCACCATGGCCTCGACGACCTCGCGACTCACCGCGCCATGGGCCTCGAGCAGCGCCTCGGGCACGCCCAGCAGGCGGCGCTTGGCGGCGTCGGAGTAGGTGACATAGCCGGTCTCGAAGTAGTCGGAGCTGCCGGCCACCGCGGTGATGGCGCTGGCCACCCCGCCGCCGGTGCAGGATTCGGCGCAGGTGATCGTCACGCCCTGCTCGCGGCAGCGGCGTCCCAGGCGCTCGGCCAGGGTGGCCAGGTCGAGGTTGGCAAGGCTGGCGGGGGAATGGGGCATGGGCAAGACCTCCTGAGTCATCTGCAATCGCTCCTGACGGAGCCGCTGCCTGGACGCTAGAATACTGGCTTTTGCCAGCGAGTGCAGAGCCCCAACAGGATCCCCGATGTCACAGGCCGCCAGCCCCCAACACACGCCGATGATGGCCCAGTACCTGACGATCAAGCGCGAGCACCCCGAGGTGCTGCTCTTCTATCGCATGGGCGACTTCTACGAGCTGTTCTTCGACGATGCCAGGCGCGCCGCGGCGCTGCTCGACATCACCCTGACCCAGCGCGGCCAGTCCGCCGGCAAGCCGATTCCCATGGCCGGCGTGCCCTATCACAGCGCCGAGGGGTACCTGGCGCGCCTGGTGGCCGCCGGCGAGTCGGTGGCGATCTGCGAGCAGATCGGCGACCCGGCCACCAGCAAGGGGCCGGTGGAGCGGCGCGTGGTGCGCATCGTCACCCCGGGCACCCTCTATGACGAGGCGCTGCTCGATGCCCGGCGCGACAACCTGCTGGTGGCGATCCACCCGACCGCGGAGCGCTGGGGACTGGCCTGGCTGGAGCTCTCCAGCGGCCGCTTCAGCGTGCTCGAGGTCGAGGGCGAGAGCGAGATGCTCGCCGAGCTCCAGCGCCTCGACCCCGCCGAGCTGCTGGTCCCCGAGAGCCTGGCCCTGCCGGCCCCCCTGGAGGGCCGGCGCGGACTGCGCCGCCAGAGCGACTGGCTGTTCGATCTGGAAACCGCCACGCGCCTGCTGTGCGACCAGTTCGAGGTCCAGGACCTGCGCGGCTTCGGCTGCGCCCACCTCACCGTCGCCATCACCGCCGCCGGGGTGCTGGTCGAGTACGCCCGGGACACCCAGCGCTCGCGGCTGCCCCATGTCACCGCCATCGGCGTGGAGAGCCGCGACGACGCCGTGGTGATCGACGCCGCCAGCCGCCGCAACCTGGAGATCGACGTCAACCTCGGCGGCACGGGGGACAACACCCTGGCCAGCGTCCTCGACACCACCGCGACGGCCATGGGCTCGCGGCTGCTCAAGCGCTGGCTCAACCGGCCGCTGCGCGACCGCGAGCAGGTCGGGGCCCGTCAGGCCGCCGTGGCCCTGCTGCTGGAGGACGAGGGTTTCGCGGCACTGCGCGACGCGCTCAAGGCGATCGGCGACGTGGAGCGCATCCTGGCCCGGGTGGCCCTCTACAGCGCCCGTCCGCGGGACCTGGCCCGGCTGCGCGATGCCTTCAATGCCCTGCCCGAGCTCGAGGCCGCGATCGCCCCCTACCCCGCAGGGACGACGCTGGACGAGCTGCGCCGCCATGTCCGCCCCTATCCGGCACTCGCGGATACCCTGACCCGCGCCCTGGTGGAGAACCCGCCGGTGGTGATCCGCGACGGCGGCGTGATCGCCGAGGGATTCGACGCCGAGCTGGACGAGCACCGCGGGCTCGCCGAGCACGCCGGCGACTACCTGGTGAAGCTGGAGGCCCGGGAGCGCGAGCGCACCGGCCTGCCCGGCCTGAAGGTGGGCTACAACCGGGTCCACGGCTACTACATCGAGATCCCCCGCGCCCAGGCACGGGACGCACCGGTGGACTACGTCCGCCGCCAGACCCTGAAGAACGCCGAACGCTTCATCATTCCCGAACTCAAGGAGTTCGAGGACAAGGCGCTGTCCGCCAGGTCGCGAGCCCTCGCCCGGGAGAAGCTGCTCTACGACGGGCTGCTCGACACCCTGAATGCCGAGCTTCCGGCGCTGCAGGCCACCGGCCGGGCGCTGGCGGCGCTGGACGTGCTGTGCGCCTTCGCCGAGCGCGCCCAGGCCCTGGACTTCGTGCGTCCGCGGCTGGCCGAGGCGCCGGGCATCGCCATCCGCGGCGGCCGTCATCCGGTGGTGGAGCGGGTCTCCGATGCTCCCTTCGTGCCCAACGACCTGGTCATGGGCGATGAGCGGCGCATGCTGGTGATCACCGGCCCCAACATGGGCGGCAAGTCCACCTACATGCGCCAGGCGGCACTGATCACCCTGCTCGCCCACACCGGCTGCTTCGTGCCGGCGGACGAGGCCGAGATCGGGCCGGTGGACCGCATCTTCACCCGCATCGGCTCCTCGGACGACCTGGCCGGCGGGCGCTCCACCTTCATGGTGGAGATGACCGAGACCGCCAACATCCTGCACAACGCCACCGACCACAGCCTGGTGCTGATGGACGAGATCGGCCGCGGCACCAGCACCTTCGACGGCCTCTCGCTGGCCTGGGCCAGCGCCGAGCACCTGACCCGTAGCCGTGCCTTCACGCTGTTCGCCACCCACTACTTCGAGATGACCGCCCTGGCCGAACAGGCCGAGGGGGTGGCCAACGTGCACCTGACGGCCGCCGAGCACCGCGACGGCATCGTCTTCATGCACCGGGTGGAAGAAGGCCCGGCCAGCCAGAGCTATGGCCTGCAGGTGGCGCAGCTGGCCGGCGTGCCCCAGGGGGTGATCGCCCGGGCCCGGGAGAAACTCGCCCAGCTGGAGCAGCAGGAGATCGACCAGGGCAGCCGACCGGCCTCGGGCGCCGCCCCGGCACCGCTGCAGAGCGACCTCTTCGCCAGCGCTCCCCACCCGCTGGTGGAGGAGCTCGGCGGCCTGGCCCTGGACGACCTGACCCCGCGCCAGGCCCTGGCGCTGCTCTACCGCTGGCGGGAATCCTTATAGTTAGGCGTATCACGAGGCGCTCCGGGGGCAGGCTGAAGAGGAGGTACTATGCCAGGGATGGCATCGGTAGCGCCCAGGGATGGGTCCACAGCGCCTCCTCGCAGGCCTGCCGACGGATCAGCGCCGAGACGGAGCCCAGCACCGCTTGCGGGGCCATGGGGCCACGACTAGAATGGTCTGATTCACCGCCGCCTTAGCATAAGAAACTCGGCTTTTATAACCGTTTCATCAACTATCCACAGTGGCCGAGCGACGCCGGCCCGAGGAAGGGAGAGTGGCATGACGTTCGTCGTCACCGAGAACTGCATCAAGTGCAAGTACACCGACTGTGTCGAGGTCTGCCCGGTGGACTGCTTCTACGAGGGCCCCAACTTCCTGGTCATCCACCCCGACGAGTGCATCGACTGCGCCCTCTGCGAGCCGGAGTGCCCCGCCGAGGCGATCTTCTCGGAGGACGAGCTGCCCGAGGGCCAGGAGCCCTTCATCGAGATCAACGCGGAGCTCGCCGAGGTGTGGCCCAATATCAGCGAGAAGAAGGATCCGCTGCCCGACGCCGAGGAGTGGGATGGCAAGCCGGGCAAGCTGGAACAGCTCGAGCGCTGAAGCGACTTCACCCACGGGCAAACGACAGCGCCGAATGTCGAGAGACATTCGGCGCTGTCGTTTCTGACCGTGCGAAGAAGGAGAACACCGGGTCAAAAAAGGCGGCCCGCAGGCCGCCCGCTCCCAGCCATTCCTTGAGCGGATCCTTCCGCCCGACTCCCGTGATGTCTTCCCTGCCCGGAAGCGGCCTCCTGCCGCACCGGACGCATCACTTCAAGCATCCCGTTGCATCCTGCCGGAGGTCCATCGCTGCACCTCCTTGTCCCGAGTCCATTGTGGCAGAGCTGCATTGCAACACAAGCGCGCCACGCGGCGAGTCGTCGTCAGTCGCCCCTTCAGGTCGCATGGAAGAAATAAAATAAAACACTTTAAAAACAATGATATAAAAAAAGACCGACGCCATAAGCATCGGTCTTCTCGGCTGACACGAGCCAATATCGTCGGCCAGATGTCAGCAATTTCCTACAAGGGTTCCCGCGAAAGACAACAGTGTTCGCTTACTGGCCCTTGATGGCCGAGAGCCCCGGATAGGCCACGCGGTCACCCAGCTCCTGCTCGATCACCAGCAGGCGGTTGTACTTCGCGACCCGGTCGGAGCGGCAGAGCGAGCCGGTCTTGATCTGGCCGGCACAGGTGCCCACCGCGAGGTCGGCAATGGTCGTGTCCTCGGTCTCGCCGCTGCGGTGGGAGATCACCGCGGTGAAGCCGGCATCCTGGGCCATGCGGATGGCATCGAGGGTCTCGGAGAGCGAACCGATCTGGTTGAACTTGATCAGGATCGAGTTGCCGATCTGCTCGTCGATGCCGCGCTTGAGGATCCGGGTATTGGTGACGAAGAGGTCGTCGCCGACCAGCTGCACGCGGTCGCCCAGCTTGTCGGTCAGCGCCTTCCAGCCGTCCCAGTCGGACTCGTCCATGCCGTCCTCGATGGAGACGATGGGATAGTCGTCGCACAGGCCGGCCAGGTAGTCGGCGAAGCCGGCGGCGTCATACTGCTTGCCCTCGCCGGCGAGGTCGTACTGGCCATCCTTGAAGAACTCCGAGGAGGCGCAGTCCAGGGCCAGGGTCACGTCGCTGCCCAGCTGGTAGCCGGCATCCGACACGGCCTGCTTGATCACCGCCAGGGCCTCGGCGTTGGACTCGAGGTTGGGCGCGAAGCCCCCCTCGTCGCCCACCGAGGTGGAGAGGCCGCGGGCGGAGAGCACCTTCTTCAGGGCGTGGAAGATCTCCGCCCCCATGCGCAGGCCCTCGCGGAAGTTCGGCGCGCCCACCGGCTGGACCATGAACTCCTGGATGTCGACGTTGTTGTCGGCATGCTCGCCACCGTTGAGGATGTTCATCATCGGCACCGGCATGCGGTACTGGCCCGGCTGGCCATAGAGCTCGGCGATATGGGCGTAGAGCGGCATGCCCTTGGCATTGGCCGCGGCCTTGGCGGCGGCCAGGGACACCGCCAGGATGGCATTGGCGCCGAGCTTGGCCTTGTTGTCGGTGCCGTCGAGCGCCAGCATGGCGTCGTCGAGGCCCCGCTGGTCGCGGGCATCCATGCCGACCAGGCGCTCGCGAATGGCGCCGTTGACGGCCTCGACGGCCTTCAGCACGCCCTTGCCGAGATAGCGGCTCTTGTCGCCATCGCGCAGCTCCAGGGCCTCGCGGGAGCCGGTGGAGGCTCCGCTGGGCGCGCAGGCCACGCCCACCGCACCACTCTCCAGACGCACCTCGGCCTGCACGGTCGGGTTGCCGCGGGAGTCGAGCACCTCGAGGGCGCGAATGTCGACGATCTTGGTCATGCGAGTTTCCTTTTGTCGTGTCAGCGTGAAGAGTCGTTATTGGATCTCGAGCGGCGCGAAGCCCTTGACCAGCCGGTCGATGGCCTGGAGCTGCGCCAGGAAGGGCTCGAGCCGGTCAAGGGGCAGCGCGCAGGGGCCGTCGCACAGGGCGGCATCCGGGTCCGGGTGGGCCTCCAGGAAGAGGCCCGCCAGCCCCACGGCCACGCCGGCCCGGGCCAGCTCGGCCACCTGGGCGCGCCGACCGTCGGCGCTGTCGGAGCGTCCGCCCGGGCGCTGCAGCGAGTGGGTGACGTCGAAGAACAGCGGATAGCCGGTCTGCTTCATCTCGCCGAAGCCGAGCATGTCCACCACCAGATTGTTGTAGCCGAAGCTTGCGCCCCGCTCGCAGAGGATCAGGCGGTCGTTGCCGGCCTCCTCGCACTTGCGGATGATGTGGCGCATCTCGTGGGGGGCCAGGAACTGCGGCTTCTTGATGTTGATCACCGCACCGGTGCGGGCCATGGCCACCACCAGGTCGGTCTGGCGCGCCAGGAAGGCCGGCAGCTGGATCACGTCGGCCACCTCGGCCACCGGGGCGGCCTGCCAGGGCTCGTGGACGTCGGTGATGATCGGCACGTTGAGGCGCGACTTCACCTCGGCCAGGATCTCGAGCCCCTTCTCCAGCCCCGGGCCGCGGAACGAGTGGATGGAGCTGCGGTTGGCCTTGTCGAAGCTCGCCTTGAAGACATAGGGCATGCCGAGGCGGCCGGTCACCTCGACGTAGGCCTCGGCGACCTCGAGGGCCATCTCGCGGGACTCCAGCACGTTCATGCCGCCGAACAGCACCAGGGGCAGCGAGTTGCCGATGGTGAGGTCGGCCACCTCGATATAGCGCTCGGGCACGGTCGGGGTCGTGGCTGACATGGGCCTCACTCCTGGTGGGAGGACTGCGCGCGGGTGCGCGCCGCCTTGTGCTCCAGCGCCGCGTTGACGAAGCCGGTGAACAGCGGGTGGCCGTCACGGGGCGTGGAGGTGAACTCCGGGTGGAACTGGCAGGCCACGTACCAGGGGTGGTCGGGCAGCTCGATCATCTCCACCAGGGAGTTGTCGACGCTGCGGCCGGAGACCACCAGGCCCGCCTGCTCGAGCTGCTCGACGAACTGGTCGTTGACCTCGTAGCGGTGGCGGTGGCGCTCGACGATCTCGTCGCTGCCGTAGGCCTCGCGGGCCTTGCTGCCGGCCTTCAGCTGGCAGACCTGGCCACCCAGGCGCATGGTGCCGCCCAGGTCTGAGGCCGCATCGCGCAGCTCGATCTTGCCCTCGGGGGTGATCCACTCGGTGATCAGGCCCACCACCGGGTGCTGGGTGTCGTGGGTGAACTCGGTGGAGTCGGCGTCCTCCCAGCCGGCCACGTGGCGGGCGAACTCGATCACCGCGACCTGCATACCGAGGCAGATGCCGAGATACGGAATGCCGTTCTCGCGGGCGAAGCGCGCGGTGGCGATCTTGCCCTCCACGCCGCGCTCGCCGAAGCCGCCGGGGACCAGGATGGCGTCCTTGCCGGCCAGCCGCTCGGTGCCGTGGCGCTCGATGTCCTCGGAGTCGATGTAGTCGACGTTGACCTTGACCCGGGTCTGGATGCCGGCATGGATCAGCGCCTCGTTGAGGGACTTGTAGGCGTCGAGCAGCTCCATGTACTTGCCGACCATGGCGATGTTGATCGACTTGAGCGGGTTGAGCTTGGCATCGAGCACCTTGACCCACTCCGAGAGGTCGGCCTCGTCGGCCGTGAGGCGCAGCTTGTCGCAGACGATCTCGTCCAGGCCGTGCTCGTGGAGCATCAGCGGAATGCGATAGATGGTGTCGGCATCCTGCAGCGGAATGACCGCGCGCTCTTCCACGTTGGTGAACAGGGCAATCTTGCGGCGCTCGGTCTCCTCGAGTTCCACCTCGCTGCGGCAGATCAGGATGTCCGGCTGGATGCCGATGGAGCGCAGCTCCTTGACGCTGTGCTGGGTCGGCTTGGTCTTGGTCTCGCCGGCGGTCTTGATATAGGGCACCAGCGTCAGGTGCATGAAGATCGCCCGGTTGGCCCCGAGCTCGCTCCTGATCTGGCGGATCGACTCCAGGAAGGGCAGCGACTCGATGTCGCCCACGGTGCCGCCGATCTCCACCAGGGCCACGTCGAAGCCCTCGCCACCGGCATAGACCCGGCGCTTGATCTCGTCGGTGATGTGCGGGATCACCTGCACGGTGCCGCCCAGGTAGTCGCCGCGGCGCTCCTTGCGCAGCACGTGCTCGTAGACCCGGCCGGTGGTGAAGTTGTTGCCCTGGGTCATCTTGGTGCGGATGAAACGCTCGTAGTGGCCCAGGTCGAGGTCGGTCTCGGCGCCATCTTCGGTGACGAACACCTCGCCATGCTGGAAGGGGCTCATGGTTCCCGGGTCCACGTTGATGTACGGGTCGAGCTTGAGCATGGTGACCTTGAGGCCGCGCGCCTCGAGAATCGCCGCCAGCGAGGCCGACGCGATGCCCTTGCCGAGGGAGGACACAACGCCGCCGGTCACGAAGATATATCGTGTCATGGAGAACCTGTCGAAACGTGATCATGAGGCTCGGCAGGAAGCCGCGCCAGGATGGGACGACAGACTAGCAGAATACGACCAATGGCTCAATTTCAGGTCGGCGGCCTGATCCGCGGCCTACCCGGCGACAGGCCTGTTCGGTAAGTTCAACGTTGACGACGCTCTAACCCGGGCCACTGTAGGAGGGAGGCTCTGCCTCGCGACTGGAGGCCGAAGGCCTCCCATCGGCAGCCCAACCAGGACAACACCGCCGGGCGCCTGACGGCGCCAGTCGCGCAGCAGAGCTGCCCTCCTACTGGCTCTCAGCGTCCCCCGTCCTTACACCCCCAGGTAATCGAGGATTCCCTCGGCGGCCTGGCGACCCTCGTAGATGGCGGTGACCACCAGGTCGGAGCCGCGCACCATGTCGCCGCCGGCGAAGATCTTCTCGTGGCTGGTCTGGAAGGGGAAATCGCCCTGATCCGGCGCCTTGACCCGGTCGCGCTCGTCGAGCTCGATGCCGGCATCGGCAAACCAGGGGGCCGGGCTCGGCTGGAAGCCGAAGGCCACCACCACGGCATCGGCCGGAATCACCTCCTCGGAGCCCGGCACCACCTCGGGGCGGCGGCGGCCGTTGTCGTCGGGCTCGCCCAGGCGGGTGCGCACCACCTTCACCCCCTCGACCTTGCCCTCGCCCACCACGGCCACCGGCTGGCGGTTGAACAGGAACTCCACGCCCTCCTCCCGGGCGTTGGCCACCTCGCGGCGCGAGCCCGGCATGTTCTCCTCGTCGCGGCGGTAGGCGCAGGTCACACCGGTCGCCCCCTGGCGGATCGCGGTGCGGTTGCAGTCCATGGCGGTATCACCGCCGCCCAGCACCACCACGCGCTGCCCCTTGAAGGAGATGTAGTCGCCGGGATCCTTCTCGAAGCCCAGGCAGTGGTTGACGTTGGCGATCAGGTAGTCGAGGGCCTTGTGAACTCCCGGGAGGTTCTCGCCGGGGAAGCCGCCCTCCATGTACTTGTAGGTGCCCATGCCCATGAAGACCGCATCGTACTCCTCGAGCAGGCGCTCGAAGTCGATGTCGCGACCGATCTCCACGTTGAGGCGGAACTCCACGCCCATCTCCTCGAAGACCGCGCGACGGCGTTCCATGACGGTCTTCTCGAGCTTGAACTCGGGGATGCCGAAGGTCAGCAGGCCGCCGATCTCCGGATTGCGATCGAACACCACCGGCTTCACGCCGTTGCGCACCAGGATGTCCGCGCAGCCCAGGCCCGCCGGGCCGGCCCCGATGACGGCCACCTTCCTGTCGGTCCAGGTGACCCGGGACATGTCCGGGCGCCAGCCCATGGCGAAGGCGGTATCGGTGATGTACTTCTCCACCGAGCCGATGGTGACGGCCCCGAAGCCGTCGTTGAGGGTGCAGTCGCCCTCGCAGAGGCGGTCCTGGGGACAGACCCGCCCGCACACCTCGGGCAGCGAGTTGGTCTTGTGGGAAAGCTCGGCGGCCTCGAGGATGTTGCCCTCGCTGACCAGCTGCAGCCAGTTGGGAATGTAGTTGTGGACCGGGCACTTCCACTCGCAGTAGGGGTTGCCGCAGTGCAGGCAGCGGTGCGCCTGGCTGGCCGCCTCCTGGGGCTTGTAGGGCTCGTAGATCTCGGCGAACTGCCGCGCACGGGTGCGGGCGTCCTTCTTCTGCGGGTCCTGGCGACCCACGTCGATGAACTGGAAGTCGTTGCTCAGACGGTTGGCCATGGTGTCTCTCCTGGAATCCTGTTGGCGGCCCCGGTGCGGGCCGGGATCCGCCGGGGCGATGCTCACCTGTTGTCGAGGGCGTCAGTCCGGCTGCCGCCGGGGCTCACTCCTTCCGGCTGACGCCGCCGCTGTCTCTATTCCGGCTGACGCCGCCTCTTATTCCGGCTGACGCCGGGATTGGGCCAACAGGCTGTTCAGGCTTGCCGCCTTGGGCTTCACCAGCCAGAAGTGGCGAATGAAGTCGCTGAAGTCCTCGAGAATCGCGTGGCCACGCGGGGAGTCGGTCTCGGCGACGAACTCCTCGATGACCTCGCGCAGGTGGCGCCGGTAGGCCTCCATGGATTCGGTGTTCACCCGGTGGATCTCCACCAGCTCGTGGTTGTACTTGTCGACGAAGGAGCGGTCCTCGTCGAGCACGTAGGCGAAGCCGCCGGTCATGCCCGCCCCGAAGTTGACGCCGGTCTCGCCGAGCACGCAGACCATGCCGCCGGTCATGTACTCGCAGCAGTGGTCGCCGGCGCCCTCGATCACCGCGTGGGCGCCGGAGTTGCGCACCCCGAAGCGCTCGCCGGCGGTGCCCGCGGCAAAAAGCTTGCCGCCGGTGGCGCCGTAGAGGCAGGTGTTGCCGACGATGGCGGTCTCGTGGCTGGCGAAGCGGCTGGCCCTGGGCGGCGTGATCACCACCTTGCCGCCGTTCATGCCCTTGCCGACGTAGTCGTTGGCGTCGCCCTCCAGGTAGAGGTGCAGGCCGCGGGCGTTCCACACGCCGAAGCTCTGGCCCGCCACGCCGGTAAACCGCGCCGTCACCGGGGCGTCCTCGAGCCCCGCCTCGCCGTAGCGCTTGGCGATGGCGCCGGAGGTCAGCGCGCCCACGCTGCGGTCGCAGTTGGTGATGGTGAAGGCGAACTCCCCGCCGGACTTCGCCTCGATGGCATCCGCCAGCGCCGCCAGCACCTCCTGGTTCTTGGCGCCCGGGTCGTGGGGCACGTTGCGGCTCACCTGGCAGAACTGCGGCGCGTCCGCCGGCACGAAGTCGTTGGCCAGCAGCGGGGTGAGGTCGAGCCTGCGCTGGGAGGCGGTGACGCCCTCGAGCACCTCGAGCAGGTCGGTGCGGCCGATCAGGTCGGTGAGCTGGCGCACGCCCAGCATGGCCATCAGCTCGCGCACCTCCTCGGCGATGAAGCGGAAGTAGTGCTTGACCATGTCCACGGTGCCGCGGAAGTGCTCGCCCCGCAGGTAGTCATCCTGGGTAGCGACCCCGGTGGCACAGTTGTTGAGGTGACAGATGCGCAGGTACTTGCAGCCCAGGGCGACCATCGGCGCGGTACCGAAGCCGAAGCTCTCGGCACCGAGGATCGCCGCCTTGACCACGTCGAGGCCGGTCTTCAGGCCGCCGTCGGTCTGCAGGCGGATCTTGTCGCGCAGACCGTTGATACGCAGCGCCTGGTGCACCTCAGGCAGGCCCAGTTCCCAGGGGCTGCCGGCATGCTTGATGGAGGTGATGGGGCTCGCCGCGGTGCCGCCGTCATAGCCGGAGACGGTGATCAGGTCGGCATAGGCCTTGGCCACGCCGGTGGCGATGGTGCCGATGCCGGGCTCCGAGACCAGCTTCACCGAGACCTGGGCGTCCGGGTTGACCTGCTTGAGGTCGAAGATCAGCTGGGCCAGGTCCTCGATGGAGTAGATGTCGTGGTGCGGCGGCGGCGAGATCAGGGTCACGCCGGGCACCGAGTAGCGCAGCCGGGCGATCAGCTCGTTGACCTTGCCGCCGGGCAGCTGGCCGCCCTCGCCGGGCTTGGCGCCCTGGGCGACCTTGATCTGCAGCACCTCGGCGTTGACCAGGTAGGCCGGGGTCACGCCGAAGCGCCCCGAGGCGATCTGCTTGATCTTGGAGGAGCGGATGGTCCCGTAGCGGGCGGGATCCTCGCCGCCCTCGCCCGAGTTGGAGCGCCCACCGGCCTCGTTCATGGCCTGAGCAAGGGCCTCGTGGGCCTCCGGCGACAGCGCCCCCAGCGACATGCCGGCGCTGTCGAAGCGCGGGATCAGGTCCTCGACCGCCTCGATCTCCTCCATCGGCAGCGGCTCGGCGGCGGGCTTGAGCCTGAGCAGGTCGCGGATGGTGGCCGGCGGACGCTCGTTGACCAGCGCCGCAAGCTTCTTCCACTTGGCGTAGTCGCCCTCCTGCACGGCCTCCTGCAGCGCCATGACCACGTCGGGGTTGTAGGCGTGGTACTCGTGACCGTGCACGTACTTGACCAGGCCGCCCTGGCTGATGCCCTTGCGGGGGGTCCAGGCGTCGCGGGCCAGCCACTCCTGCTGCAGCTGAAGCTCGCTGAAGCCGGTGCCCTGGATGCGCGAGGCCATGCCGGTGAAGCAGAGCTCCATCACCTCGTCGGCCAGGCCCACCGCCTCGAACAGCTGGGAGCCACGGTAGGAGGCCAGGGTCGAGATCCCCATCTTGGAGAGGATCTTGAAGAGCCCCTTCTGCAGGCCCTTGCGGTAGTTCTCGCGGGCGTCGGCCGGGTTGCCGACCAGCTCGCCGGTGTGGTGCATGTCGGCCATCACCTGGTAGGCGAGCCACGGGAAGACCGCGGTGGCCCCCACGCCGAACAGCACCGCCATCTGGTGGGCGTCGCGAGCGTAGCCGGTCTCCACCACGATATTGGCCCGGGGGCGCAGCGCCAGCCTGCCCAGGTGGTGGTGCACGGCGCCCACGGCCAGGGCAGCGTGGATCGGCAGCTCGCCCCGTTCGAGGTCGGCATCCGACAGCACCAGCACCACCTTGCCGTCGTTCACGGCCTGCTCGGCCTGGCGGCAGAGCTCACGGATCGCCGCCTGGAGCCCCAGGCTCTCCGGGTCGTAGGCCATGCGCAGGCGATGGGACGCGAAGGCCGGATCCTCCTGCTCCACCAGGGCGGTGAACTTTCGCGGAGAAAGCACCGGCGTGGTGAGGATGATGCGGTGGGCGTGCTCCGGGGTCGCCTTGAAGACATTGCGCTCGGCGCCGATACAGGTCTCCAGCGACATCACGATCGCCTCGCGCAGCGGATCGATGGCCGGGTTGGTGACCTGGGCGAACTTCTGGCGGAAATAGTCGGTCAGCAGGCGCTGCTTGCCGGAGAGCACCGCCATGGGGGTATCGTCACCCATGGAGCCCACCGCCTCCTGGCCGCTCTCGGCCAGCGGGCGCAGCAGCTGGTCGCGCTCCTCGAAGCTAACCTGGAACATCTTCTGGGCCACCGCCAGGTCGTCGGCGTCCATGTTGTGGAAGCTGGCCAGCTCCGTAAGCGCCGACTCCAGGTAGTGGGCCTCCTGCTTCAGCCAGCGCTTGTAGGGGTAGGCGGACTTGAGCCGCTCGTCGATGTCACCGGTATGCAGCACCTCGCCGGTCTCGGTGTCGACGGCCAGCACCTGGCCCGGGCCGACGCGACCCTTGGCCACCACGTCCTCGGGCTGGTAGGCATAGGTGCCGATCTCCGAGGCGAGGGTGATGAAGCCGTTCTTGGTGATCACCCAGCGCGCCGGGCGCAGGCCGTTGCGGTCGAGCATGCAGAGCGCCTGGCGGCCGTCGGTCATCACCACGCCGGCGGGGCCATCCCAGGGCTCCATGTGCATGGAGTTGTATTCGTAGAAGGCGCGCAGGTCGCCATCCATCAGCTCCACGTTCTGCCAGGCCGGCGGCACCATCATGCGCACGGCGCGATGCAGCTCCATGCCCCCGGTGAGCAGCACCTCGAGCATGTTGTCCATGCTCGAGGAGTCGGAGCCCACGGTGTTGACGATCTCGTCGAGCTCGACGATCTCGGGCAGGCGCTCGCAGACGAAGTTCTCCTTGCGCGAGTTGGCCCAGCCGCGGTTGGCCTCGATGGTATTGATCTCGCCGTTGTGGGCCAGCAGCCGGAACGGCTGGGCCAGCGGCCAGCGCGGCGCGGTGTTGGTGGAGAAGCGCTGGTGGAAGACGCAGATGGCGGTCTCCAGGCGCTCGTCACCCAGGTCCCGGTAGAAGGCCGGCAGGTCCACCGGCATCACCAGCCCCTTGTAGGAGATCACCTTCTCGGAGAGCGAGCAGACGTAGAAGTCCTCCTCGTCGCGCAGGGCCTGCTCGGCCAGGCGACGCGCCATGAACAGGTCGACCTCGAAGGTCTCGACGCTGCCGTTCTTGCCCGGCTCGACGAACAGGTGACGGATCCGCGGCAGGCATGCCAGCGCCATGGGCCCGCAGACACTCGGGTCCACCGGCACGTCGCGCCAGCCGCGGATCACCAGGCCGCGGGCGCGCAGCTCGCCCTCGAGGGTGTCGCACGCCTTGCCGGCACGAGCATCGTCGTCGGGCAGGAACACCGCCCCCACCGCGAAGCGCTCGCCCAGGCTGACGCCCAGCGCCTCCTCGGCCACCTGACGCATAAAGGCCTCGGGCATCTTCAGCAGCAGGCCGCAGCCGTCGCCGGTCTTGCCATCGGCGGCGATGCCGCCGCGGTGGGTCATGCAGGTGAGCGACTCGATCGCGGTCTTGAGCAGCTCGTGGCTGGCCCGCCCCTCCATGTGGGCAATCAGGCCGAAGCCACAGTTGTCACGGAACTCGCCGGGCTGGTGGAGACCTCTGTTCATGGGCGTGCCTCGAAATGTGGGGTATTTTTTCTGCAGCCGATTCATGTTATTTTAGTCGGTTTACTTATTTTTATGGATCACCCGACGGGGCGGCTCGGCTGCGCGACAAAAGGCCGCCCAGCATAGCCAGCCCCCCGGTATCACGCAACGCCACTCCTGCCCATCGAAACAAAAACCCTCGTCAAATCCGTGACTTGCAAAATCTTCCGCGGCAAAAAAAGCCCGTAACTCAACGACTTGCACACCGCATTGACGGTGGTTCAACGAACCCCGTCGAGTACTAGACCTTGGTCTATAAACATGCCAGCACCCCATGCCGATACGGCATGGGACATGCAAATTGCCCGGACAAGAGGGCCTCGCGCCAGACCCCCGGTGCCACATCCCCACCAACGACGACGCCCGCACCAGGGTGCGGGCGTCGGAAGCCGGGAGCGCGGCGGGCAGGGTCAGGCTCGCGGGAAGCTGGCCAGCAGGTCACCTAGCAGCTCGGGAGGGGTGGCGTCATGGACGCAGGCCTCTCCCAGCTCGCGCAGCAGGATCAGGCGCAGACGGCTGTTGATGTTCTTCTTGTCCAGGCGCATGCGAACCAGGAAGTCCTCCGCCGACATGTCGGCCGGGGCAGTCAGCGGCAGCGCCGCGGCCTCGATGATCGCCCGGGTGCGCGCCACCTGCTCGGCACTCAGCCAGCCCAGCCGGGCGGAGAGTTCGGCGGCCATCAGCATCCCGGCGCCCACCGCCTCGCCGTGCAGCCAGATCCCGTAGCCCTGGTGGGCCTCGATGGCATGCCCGAAGGTGTGGCCCAGGTTGAGCAGCGCCCGCACCCCCTGCTCGGTTTCGTCCTCGGCGACGATCTCGGCCTTGAGCGCGCAGCTGCGTTCGATGGCGCGGGTCAACGACGGGGTCTCCAGGGCGCGTAGGGCGGGCATCGATTCTTCCAGCCAGGCCAGGAACTCGGCATCGCGGATCAGCCCGTACTTGATCACCTCGGCAAGCCCCGCCGAGAGCTCACGGGGTGGCAGGGTGGCCAGCGTATCGGTATCCACCAGCACCGCACGGGGCTGCCAGAAGGCCCCGATCATGTTCTTGCCCAGCGGGTGATTGACCCCGGTCTTGCCGCCCACCGAGGAGTCCACCTGGGCGAGCAGGGTGGTGGGCACCTGGATGAAGGCCACGCCGCGCTGGTAGCAGGCCGCGGCGAAGCCGACCATGTCGCCGATCACCCCGCCCCCCAGGGCGATCAGGGTACAGCGGCGATTGAAGCCGGCCTCGAGCAGGGCATCCCAGATCCGCTCGACGCTGGCCAGGCTCTTGGTGGCCTCGCCGTCCGGCAGCACCAGCTCGCGCACCTCGAGGCCGGCCGGCAGGCCGGCCCGGCAGCGCTCGAGGTAGAGCGGCGCCACCGTCTCGTTGGTGACGATCATCACCTGCTGACCGGCCAGGTAGGGCGTCAGCCGGCCGGGATCTCCCAGCAGGCCGGGGCCGATATGGATGGGATAGCTGCGGCTGCCCAGCGCCACCTCGAGGGAGCGCGGGTCTGTCAGAGTCTCGCTCATGGGCCTCATGCCTTGCATTGCAGGGGGTCGACCAGCCGGGTGACGCGCCGCACGATATCGTTGACCACGGCCCGCGGGCCGCGGCGATCGGTGCGCACGGTGACGTCGGCAGTGGCCCGATAGAGGGGGTCGCGCACGCCGAACATCTCGCGCAGCACCGCCTCCCTGTCCGGCCGCTGCAAAAGCGGCCGGTTGCGATCCTTGGCGGTGCGCCTGAGCTGCTGCTCGACGGTAGTGTAGAGGTAGATGACGGTGCCGCGCTCGCGCAGCATGCGGCGGTTCTCCTCACGCAGCACGGCGCCGCCACCGGTGGCGATCACCACGCCCTCGCGGCGGGTCAGCTCGTCGATCATCTGGGTCTCGCGATCGCGGAAGCCCGCCTCGCCCTCGACGTCGAAGATCCAGGGAATGTCGGCGCCGCAGCGCGCCTGGATCTCGTGGTCGCTATCAAAGAAGTCACGAGAAAGCTCGGCCGCCAGGAGGCGGCCGATGGTGCTCTTGCCGGCCCCCATGGGGCCGATCAGTATCAGGTTGGGTAGTGCCTGCATCAGCGAAGGGCCACGCCGTCGTCCAGTATTCGGGGAGTGATGAATACCAGCAACTCTACCTTCTCGTTGCTCTGTTGGGTATAGCGGAAGAGGTGGCCGAGCACAGGCAGGTCACCCAGGAAGGGGGTCTTGACCAGGTTCTGCAGCTCCTCGGTCTGCAGGATACCGCCCAGCACCACGGTCTCGCCGTTGTCCACCAGCACCTGGGTCTCGATCTCGTTCTTGTTGATCGGCGGCTCCTCGCCCGGGTTGAATTCGCCGAAGGTGTCGTTGGTGATGGCCACGTCCATGATGATGCGGTTGTCCGGGGTGATCTGCGGGGTCACCTCCAGCGACAGCACCGCCTCCTTGAAGTCGACGGCCGAGGCACCGCTGGCCGCCGCCTCGCGGAAGGCGCGCTCCTGGCCCTGCTTGATCACCGCGGTGCGCTGGTTGGCGGTGATCACCCGCGGCTGGGAGATGGTATAGCTCTTGCCCTCGCTCTCCATGGCGCGCAGCTCCAGGTCCAGCAGCACGTCGCCGGAGAGGTAGCCGAAGGCGAAGCTGGTCATGCCGCCCACGCCGCGGTCGGTGGAGCCGAAGTCCACCGCCAGGCCGCCCAGCCCGGAGATGGGGGTCCCGTCCGAGGCGCCGCCGAGATCCAGGCGCCCGCCGGCACGACGATCCGGCGAGGAGACCCCCCAGTTGACCCCCAGCTCGCGGGAGGCGCTGTCGCTGGCAATGACGATGCGCGCCTCGATCTGCACCTGGCGCACCGCCACGTCGAGGCGCTCCAGGGTGCGCATGATCTCGTCGATCTGGTCGGCGGTGTCCTGGATCAGCAGGGTGTTGGTGCGCTGGTCGATGGCCACCCGGCCGCGATCGGAGAGCAGGCCGAACCCCTGGCCGCCGCGCAGCAGGGCCGCCAGGTCCGAGGCCCGCGCATAGCGCACCTGGATGTACTCCGTGACCAGCGGGGCCAGGGTCTCCATCTGCTCGCGGGCCTCGAGCTCCTGGCGCTCGATGTTGGCCAGCTCGCTGGCGGGCGCCACCACGATCACGTTGCCCTCCTGGCGGCTGGCCAGGCCGTGGCTCTTGAGCACCAGGTCCAGCGCCTGGTCCCAGGGAACGTCCTCGAGGTTGAGGGTCACCCGCCCCTGGACGCTGTCGCTGGCGACCAGGTTGAGCCCGGTGAAGTCGGCGATGATCGCCAGCACCGAGCGCACCTCGATGTCCTGGAAGTTGAGGGTGATGCGCTCGCCGGTGTAGGGGAACTGTTCGCGGACCCGCTGCTCGCGCTCCTGCTGGGTCACCGGCTGGGCCTCGATGGTCAGCTGGCGACCGCTCTGGGTGGAGACCATCGCGTACTCGCCGGCGCCTTCGATGTCCAGGGTCACGCCGTCTCGACCCAGCCGCGGGGTGACGCGCCGCAGCGGGGTGCCGAAGTCGCTGACGTCGTAGACCTGGTCCAGGGAGGCGGGGAGTTCCACGCCGCGCAGCTCGGCGGTGATGCGGTTGCGGCCGCTCTCGCGCACCCGGGCATCCACGCCGGCGCGGTCGAAGGTGACCACCAGCCGCCCGGCGCCCGCCTCGCCGCGGCGGAAGTCGATGTTCTCGACGCTGGGACCGCTGCTGGCCACCCGGGTCGGGGCCGGCTGCGCTGCCGGGGAGGTCGCCGCCGGGGCGGCCTGGGCGGCCTGAGCCACTCCGGTATCGGCGGCGCCGCCGCCGATGGCCAGGCGCAGGCGGTTGCCCTGTTCACGGGTGTTGTAGGGCAGCGGCCCCTCGAGGTCGAAGACCAGGCGGGTGCGCGAGCCGGCCTCCAGGGCGGTCACCTGCTGGACGCCGCCGATGCCCAGCGCGTAGCGCCGCTGGTCGAGGCGGTTGGCGGTCTCCATCAGGTCGATGGTCAGCCGCGCCGGGTCATCCATGCGATAGCCCCTCACCTCCGGCACCGGGCCATCGAAGCCCAGGTCCACCTCCAGCTCGCCGCCGCTGCCCTGGCGGAAGCTCAGCTCGTCGAGGCTCGACGCCGCCAGGGCCGCCGACGAGACGGCCAGCAGCAAGAGTGTCGCGATTCCACGCTTCATGATCGGTAGCATTGTTCCCTTCCCCCGCTTGACGCCGCGCCGCCCCTGCCGACGGCACGGCGATTCGCTTTCTAGTCGTCCAGCGTCAGCTGCGTCGTGCGTTCGATCCAGCCGCCTCGCCCGGTGGGCACCACCTCGACCAGCTGCACCGACGACGCGGTGATGCTGACGATGCGGCCGAAATCCGTTCCCATGTGATTGCCGACCCGCAGCCGGTGCACCTGGCCATCCGGCGAGCGCACCAGCGCCGAGGGCTGTCCGCCGTGGGTGAGAGTCCCCACCAGGTCGAGCTGGCCGAGCCCGAAGGCCTCGAGCGTCTCACGCGGGCGGGTCAGATCCGGCGCCAGCTCCTCCGAGCCCTGCGGCGGCTGCTCGGTCTCGGGCAGCCGGGCGATGAACGGGCTGCGCCGGTCGGCCTCGTCGTAGGGCACCGGCTGGTACTCCGGAATGTCGGGGAGCTCGACGCTGGGCGTCGGCCCCGGGTTGCTGCGGATCGAGGCCAGCTCTCGGTCCAGCGCCCCCAGCTGCGGATCGGCACAGCCGGCCAGCCCCAGCAGCAGCGCAGCACCGGCCATGCCGAGAGTCCTGCGTGTCGGCATCATGGCACGCCCTCCTCGCTCGGCCGGTAGCTGTAGGTCCGCGCCAGCATCGACAGACGCAGCCGCTGGCCGCTGCCGCCCTCGGGCGACAGGGTCATGTCATGCAGGGTGACGATGCGTGGCAGCCCGGCCACCCCGGCCAGGAAGGCGGCAATGCGGTGGTAGTCCCCCTGGACCTGGATATCGAAGGGCTGCTCGATATAGTGCTCGCGGGTCGCCGGGCTGCGCAGCCGGATGAAGTCGATGGAGAGCTGGTTGTCGATGGCGGTCTCGCTGATGTTGTCGATCAGCGACGGCACCTCGGCACCGGTGGGCAGCATCTCGCGCAGCTCGCCCATGCGACCCTCCAGCACGCTCATCTGCTCGCGCATCACCTCCAGGTTGGCGGCCTGGGCGGCCTTGCTGCGGTAGTCACGGACCAGCCCGTCCTCCTGGCCCCGCACCCGGTCCAGCTCCTCCTTGGCCGGGGCAGCCAGGTACCAGTGCATCCCGGCGAAGGTCAGCCCCAGCACCAGCAGGCAGCTGAACAGCTGCAGTGACCAGGGCCAGCCGCCCGCCTCCTTGATATCCAGCTCGCGCCAGTCCAGCTCGCGCAGGCGGCGCATCTCTCCCTTGAGACTCATGTTCCCTCCCCTGCCGACTCGCTCCCCGACGCGTTCTCCTCGACGCTCTCCGGCAGCCGCTGGCTCATGCTCAGGCTGAACCGGCGACGCTCGCCGCCGCCTTCGGCCTCCACCTCGGAGAGCACCGGCACCGTGAACGACCCCGCCGCGGCCAGCGCCCGCAGCTGGTCGGAGACCTGGCGGTTGTCCTCCGCCTGTCCGGCCAGGCGCAGGCTGTCGCCCTGACGGCTGAACTGGGTGTAGTGCACGCCGTCGACCAAGCTGGTGGTGAGATCGCTGAACACGTGGACGGTCTGGGTCCGCCCCATCTGCAGCTCGGTGAAGATCCGGACCTGCTCGAGCATCTGCTCGCGGATCGCCTCGAGCTCGCTGATCTCGCGGATCGCCGCATCGAGTTGGCGGCTCTGGGCCTGGATATGGGCGTTGCGCTGCTGCTGCGCCTCGCGCTCCTGCTCGTAGTACCAGGTCATCCCGTAGCCGCCGCCCAGGCCGACCACGGCGGCCAGGGCCAGGGCCAGGTAGAAGCGCTTGCTGCGACGTGCCCGCAGCTCCTCTCGCCAGGGCAGCAGGTTGATCTCGATCGTCATGAGCGGGACCTCATTGCCAGGCCGCAGGCCGTGAGCATGGCCGGCGCGTCACCGGACAGCGTCTGCACGTCGATGCGGGTATTGACCTTCATGCGCTGCAGGGGGTTGGCGATCGACACCTCCATGCCGCTCTCCCGGGCCAGGCGCTCTGCCAGGCCGGGGATGACGCTGGAGCCGCCGGCCAGCACCATGTGCCGCACCTCCTGCTTGCGACCGGCCGTATAGTAGAGCTGCAGCGAGCGTCCCACCTGCTGCACCAGGGTATCGAGGAAGGGGTCGAGCACGCTGCGCTGGTAGTCCTCGGGCAGCCCGCCGCGCTTCTTGGCCAGGCCCGCCTCGTCGAGGCTCAGCCCGTAGCGGTTGCGGATCTCATCGGTGAGCTGGCGCCCGCCGAAGACGGTGTCGCGGCTGTAGACCACGCGCCCTTCCCTCAGCACGTGGAAGGTGTTCATGGTGGCCCCGATATCCACCAGGGCCACGCAGTCCTGCTCGTCGCTGAGCGGCGGCAGCTGATGGCGCACCTCGGTGAAGGCCCGCTCCATGGCGAAGGTCTCCACGTCGACGGCCTCGGGCGACAGCCCGGCCTGCAGGACCGCGTCGGTCAGCTGGCTGACGTCCTGCTGCCGGCAGGCCACCAGCAGCACATCCTGCTGGTCGGCATAGCGCGCGTTGAGGCCCAGTCGCTGGAAGTCGAAGGCGACCTCGTTGAACGGAAACGGGATGTGCTTGTCGGAGTCGAGTTGAATGCGCGCCTCGATCTCGTCGTCGGTAAGCGAGGCGGGCAGCGTAAGGGTCTTGGTGATGGCCGCGCTGGCCGGCACCGCCACCACCACGCGCCTGGAGTGTGGCTTGGCCTGCTGCACGGCGCGGGAAATGGCGTCGACCACCTCGCCCATGTCATGGATGCGCCGCTCGACCACGGCGCCCTCGCGCAGCGGCCGGACGGCGTAGCTCTCGACCTGGTAGCTGGCGCCAGCGCGCCGGAGTTCCACGAGCTTGACGGTGGCCGAGGTGATATCGACACCGATCAGTCCCTTGCTGGATGCCCTGAGTCGCATCTCGGTCATGCCCCTGCCTGATCCATGCGGCTTGCCGCTTGTTATATCGCCCATCCTCCTCGACCGAGGAGCCTGAGCCTCGGGGTTGATCCCCACCCTGTAAGCAGAGGTTACATGATATTGCTGGATCTCACACGGCAATCCTCATACCTGCACGGTCAACGCTGGTGACCACCCGCCGGGCTTCCTATAATGGCGGCGCAACCGGACGTGACCTCCATCGCCCCCGTTCCGCTCCAGTTCCCTGCATGGATACCGCGATTTCATGACGTTTCTCAGAACACTCCTCTTTTCCATCGCCTGGCTGCTGGTCTCGTTGACGGCGGCCACGGCGCTGGGGGTGGTGGGTGCCGCCCTCTACTTCGCCCCCGGCCTGCCCGATGTCCGCCAGCTGCAGGATTTCGAACTGCACTCACCGCTGCGCGTGTTCACCCGCGACGGCAAGTTGATCGGCGAGTTCGGCGAGGAGCGCCGCATGCCGGTGGACTATGACGAGATTCCCGAGGAGTTCATCCAGGCCCTGCTGGCCGCCGAGGACGCCGGCTACTTCGAGCATCGCGGCGTCGACCCCCGTGGCCTGGCCCGTGCCGGCCTCGAACTGGTCGCCAGCGGCGGCGACATCCAGTCGGGCGGCTCCACCATCACCATGCAGGTGGCGCGCAACTACCTGCTGACCCTGGACCGCACCTTCACCCGCAAGATCCGCGAGATCCTGCTCGCCCTGCAGATGGAGCAGCTGCTCAGCAAGGAGGAGATTCTCGAGCTCTACGTCAACAAGATCTTCCTCGGCAACCGGGCCTACGGCATCGCGGCCGCTGCCGAGATCTACTACAACCGCCCGCTGGCCGAGCTGACCCTGGCCGAGAAGGCGATGATCGCCGGCCTGCCCAAGGCCCCCTCGGCCTTCAACCCGCTGGCCAACCCGGAGCGCTCGCTGATCCGCCGCAACTGGATCCTCTACCGCATGCGGGAGCTGGGCCATATCGACCAGGCCGCCTACGAGGAGGCCGTACAGGCGCCGATCACCGCCCGCCGCTACATCGCCCAGACCGAGGTGGATGCCGACTACGTGGCCGAGATGGCCCGCCAGTTCGCCGTGGAGCGATTCGGCGACGAGGCCTATACCGGCGGCTATCGCATCCACACCACCCTGGACAGCGAGCTGCAGCCCTTCGCCCGTCGCGCCCTGGCCGATGGCCTGGTTGCCTACGACACCCGACACGGCTGGCGCGGGGCCGAGCAGCGCGACATCCCGCCGAGCCTGGTGGAGGCCCAGGAGCGCACCGAGCGTCGCGGCCTGGAGGAGGAGCTGGACGAGTCCCCCGAGGTGCTCGAGACCGCCCGTCGCGCCGCCGAGCGCAGCCAGACCGAGGTCGAGGGGATCGACGGCGACGTCAGCAACTGGCTCCAGGTGCTGGAGCGCACGCCCGGCTTCGGCCCGCTCCAGCCGGCCATCGTGGTGGCGAGCGAGGGCCGCGAGATGCGCGTCATGACCCGGGGTGGCGAGCTGCACACCCTCGCCTGGGACGGCCTCAGCTGGGCCCGCGCCTATCGCAGCCCGCGCTCGCGCGGCCCCGAACCCGGCTCCGCGGCCGAGATCGCCACCCCCGGCGACCTGGTCCGTGTGCTGGAGCGCGAGGACGGCAGCCTGCGGCTGGCCCAGCGCCCCGATGCCGAGGGCTCGCTGGTGGTGATGCACCCCGACACCGGCGCCATCCTGGCCCTGCAGGGAGGCTTCAGCTTCCAGGCCAGCAAGTTCAACCGGGCCGTGCAGGCCCAGCGCCAGTCCGGCTCGATCTTCAAGCCCTTCGTCTACCTCGCCGCGCTGGACAGCGGCCTGATGACGGCGGCCAGCGTGGTCAACGACGCCCCCGTGGTGCTGCAGGACGGCAGCAGCGAGATCTGGCGCCCGGTCAACTCCAGCGGCGACTTTCTCGGCCCGACCCGCCTGCGCGTGGCCCTGGCACGCTCGCGCAACCTGGTGACCATCCGGGTGCTGCAGCAGGTGGGCCTGGATGCCACCATCGACTTCCTGGAGGGCTTCGGCTTCGCCGAGAGCCGCCTTCCCCGCGGCCTGTCGCTGGCCCTGGGCAGCGCCGACCTGACGCCGCTGGAGATGACCAATGCCTACGCGGTGCTGGCCAACGGCGGCTTCCAGGTGGCCCCCTGGTTCATCGAGCGGATCACCCGCGGCGACGATGCCAACGTGCTGGAGGAGGCCCTGCCGGCGGTGGCCTGTCGCGAGTGCCGCGAGGGCCAGACCGAGGTGGAGATCGACGGACGCCGGCACCCCGTGGCGCCGCGGGTCGCCGACCCGACCGCCGTCTACATCCTGCGTGACATGCTGCGTGACGTGATCGAGAGCGGCACCGGCCGCGCCGCCCTGGAGCTGGGCCGCGAGGACATCGTCGGCAAGACCGGCACCACCAACGGGCAGCGCGACGCCTGGTTCGCCGGCTACAACAGCGACCTGGTCGCCACCGTCTGGGTGGGCAAGGACAACAACGAGACCACGGCGGAGTACGGCGCCAACGCCGCCCTGCCGATCTGGATCGGCTTCATGCGCGACGCCCTCGACGGGCGGCCCGAGGCGCGCCCCGACGCCCCTGCCAACCTGGTGACCGCCCGGGTCGATCCGGACACCGGCCGCCGGCTCTCCGACGGCCAGGGCGGCGGCATCAGCGAGATCTTCCACCCGGACCACCTGCCCAGCGTCCAGCCCCGCCGCGTCGATACCGAGGTGGAGCAGCGCAGTGGCTCCCAGGGCACCGGCTCCTACGAGGCGATCTTCTAGCGCCCCGGCATCCCGGGCGGCAGGGACGCCGCCCGTCTCGTCTGCCAACCGCGACGGCCGCTCCGGCGGCCACCGTCAACCGGCAACTCCAGGAAGCGAGACATGCACCATTTCGCCCCGTCACTCCGATCCCTGCTGGTCGGGCTGGCCCTGCTGACCGGCGGCGCCCAGGCGAGCCCGTTCTATGCCCCGCCGCCGCCGGCCGAGGATGCCAGCACCTTCAGCGGCGACACCGAACTGGGCTTCACCCAGCTCAGCGGCAACACCGACAGCCAGACCCTGATCGCCAAGGGCCGCCTCACCTGGCTGACCGGCCACTGGACCCACACCCTGCGCGGCGAGGTCCGCCACGTGGCCCGGGACGGCGAGACCAGCGCCGAGCAGTACCTGCTGGCCGGGAGAGAGCGCTACGACCTGGAGGGGCCCCACTACCTGTTCGGCTTCGCCCGCTGGGAGAAGGACCGCTTCGGCGGCTATGACCAGCAGTTCACCACCATCGCCGGCTATGGCCGCGACCTGATCGACAGCGAGGCCCAGCGGCTCTCCCTGGAGGCCGGCCCGGGCTATCGCCATGACCGCATCGACCAGGAGGAGAACCTGTCACTGGCGGTCGCCTATGGCGCCCTGGCCTGGGAGCTGGAGGCCACCGATACCACCACCCTGGCCCAGGAGCTGTCGGTGGAGGCCACCGACGACAACACCACGTCTCGCTCGCTGTCATCGCTCACCGCACGCCTCAACTCACGCCTCGCCCTGCGCCTCTCCCACGAGATCAAGCGCAACTCCCAGCCGCCCGATAGCGCCGAGGCGCGCACCGACCACACCACCAGCGCCTCGCTGCTCTACCGCTGGTAGCTCACTCTCCTCGACCCACGCCCCGGACACGACGACGCCGGCCCGAAGGCCGGCGTCGCGAAGGGTGGTGATCCGTGTCGTTACACGCCGTCGTTACACGCCGTAGACGTCATCCACGCTCTTCAGCGGGTAGTGGGACGGGTAGGGGCGGCGTGCCACGCCGGAGTCCACCGCCGCCTGGGCCACCGCCGAGGTGATGCGCTCGAGCAGGCGCACGTCCACCGGGGTCGGGATGATGTAGTCGCGACCGAAGGCCATCGACTCCATCTCGTAGGCATCCAGCACCTCCTGGGGCACCGGCTCGCGGGCCAGGTCCTTGAGGGCATGCACCGCCGCCACCTTCATCTCCTCGTTGATGCGGGTGGCACGGACGTCCAGGGCCCCGCGGAAGATGAAGGGAAAGCCCAGCACGTTGTTGACCTGGTTCGGGTAGTCGGAGCGCCCGGTGGCCATGATCACGTCGGGACGGGTCTCGCGGGCCAGGTCCGGATGGATCTCGGGGTCCGGGTTGGTGCAGGCGAAGACCACCGGATTGGGGGCCATCTTGCGAATGTGGTCGGCCGTCATCAGGCCCGGGCCGGAGAGCCCGACGAACACGTCGGCACCGTCGATGGCATCATCGAGGGTGCGCCTGTCGGTGTCCGCGGCGAACATCGCCTTGTACTGGTTGAGGTCCTCGCGACCGGTATGGATCACGCCCTTGCGGTCGAGCATCACGATGTTCTCGGCGCGGGCGCCGCAGGTGACCAGCAGCTTCATGCAGGCAATGGCCGCGGCACCGGCGCCCATGCAGACGATGCGGGCCTCGTCCAGCGCCTTGCCGGCAATCTCCAGGGCGTTGAGCATGCCCGCCGCGGTGACGATGGCGGTACCGTGCTGGTCGTCATGGAACACCGGGATGCTGCACTGCTCGATGAGCGCCTGCTCGATCTCGAAGCACTCCGGGGCCTTGATGTCCTCGAGGTTGATGCCGCCCCAGGTGTCGGCGATGCGCGCCACGGTGTCGATGAAGGCCTGGGGGCTCTCGGCGTTCACCTCGATGTCCACCGAGTTGATGCCGGCGAAACGCTTGAAGAGCACGCCCTTGCCCTCCATGACCGGCTTGCTGGCCAGGGCACCTAGGTTGCCCAGCCCCAGGATCGCCGAGCCGTCGGAGATCACGGCGACCAGGTTGCCCTTGCCGGTGTAGCGGTAGGCGTTCTCGGGGTCCCGCGCGATCTCACGACACGGCTCCGCGACGCCCGGGCTGTAGGCCAGGGCGAGATCCTTCGCCGTGGCGGTGGGCTTGGTCAGCTCCACCGACAGCTTTCCGGGGATGGGTTTCGCGTGATAGTCCAGCGCCGCCTGTCGTGCATCAGTCATGCTGAAGTTCCGGGTCAGAGTGAAGGGAGTCCCTCCAGAATATAGAAAAAACTTCCATATCTCAACTGCGCACCACTTCCCGCCTGTTGTACGCTCGTTTGACGCCGTTCGTCGACATTTGCTGCAACTTATGCATGAGGCGCCAGCCATAATGCATTGCTTATCGACCCGCCGGCATCACCCGATACCACCGTGATGAACCCGGGCCGAAAGCCCGGACAACAAAGCCCGGACAACAAAGCCCGGACAAAAAGAGACCCGCCATGGTGGGCGGGTCTCTTCGACGGTCGCTAGCGACGAGAGTCGACGGTCGCGGGCGACGCGGAGCGGGCGGTGATCAGCCCCGCTTCATGGCGGCACCGAAGCGCTTGTTGAAGCGCTCGACGCGGCCACCGGTGGTCGCCTGCTTCTGCTTGCCGGTGTAGAAGGGGTGGCACTGGGAGCAGACGTCCAGAGAGAAGTCATGGCCCGAGGTGGTGCCGACCTCGAAGCTGGCGCCACAGGAGCAGGTCGCGTTGACCGTCTTGTATTCCGGATGGATACCTTGTTTCATCTTGAGCCTCATGATGCTGTATGCCGCCACCTGATCGTCTGCCAGGCACCGCATACGGGTTGTCTATCGGTTGACTGTGAACCGTAACATGCAAACCGGTCTGGCTCCCGGCCACGCTCGACATGGCGGGGAGGCGCAGCATTCTAGCAGTTCCGACGCCGGAGGCCAATTGCCCACATCCCTGCCACCCGCCCCCCGAGTGCTGGGCATCGCGATCCCCTCACCCCTGCGCCGACTGTTCGACTATCGCCCCTGCCGGGAGGGGCCGCCCGACGGCTGGCTACCCGGCCTGCGGGTGCGCGTGCCCTTCGGCCGGCGCCAGGTCGTCGGCGTGGTGATGGCCTGCCGGGAGAGCAGCGAACTGCCGCTCGCCGAGCTCAAGCCGGTATCGGCCTGCCTCGACAGCCTGCCGCTGCCCGAGGACTGGCTGTGGCTGTGCCGCTTCACCGCCCGCTACTACCAGCACTCCCTGGGCGACACCCTGCAGCAGGCCATGCCGGTGCTGCTGCGCCAGGGCCGCCCGCTGGAGGCCCGCACCCGGGAGCGCTGGCGGGTCACGCCGGCCGGCCGGGGAGAAGCGCCGCCGGCGGTGGCTCGGGCCCCACGCCAGGCCGAGCTGCTGGCCATGCTGTGCCAGCACCCCCACGGCCTGGGGAGCCAGGCCGTGCTCGCCCAGTCCTTTACCCGCGAGCAGCTCCGCGCCCTGGCCGACAAGGGACTCGTCGAGCGCCTCGAGGAACCCCGCACCGCCCGCTGGCAGGGCGACCCCGACCACCTGCTGGCCGAACCGGCCCTGCCCCTCAACCGCGAGCAGGCCGTGGCCCTGGCCGCCCTCCACGAGCACCTCGATGCCTACCACCCCTGCCTGCTGGAGGGCGTCACCGGCAGCGGCAAGACCGAGGTCTACCTGCAGCTGATCGAGGCGGTGGTGGGCCGGGGCCGGCAGGCCCTGGTGCTGGTGCCGGAGATCGGCCTCACCCCCCAGACCCTGGCCCGCTTCCGCCAGCGCTTCCGGGTGCCGGTGGTGGCCCTGCACTCGGGGCTCACCGACCACGAACGCCTGGATGCCTGGGAGGCCGCCGCCAGCGGCCGTGCCCCCATCGTGATCGGCACCCGCTCGGCGATCTTCACGCCCCTGGCGAGTCCCGGCGCGATCATCGTCGACGAGGAGCACGACGGCTCCTACAAGCAGCAGGACGGCCTGCGCTATCACGCCCGGGACCTGGCCGTGGCCCGCGCCCATCGCCACGGCATCCCGGTGCTGCTGGGCAGCGCCACGCCGTCGCTGGAGAGCCTGGCCCGGGCCCGCAGCGGCGACTGGCGTCACCTCCACCTGACCCGGCGCGCCAGCCGCCACCCCCCGGCCAGGCTCGAGCTCGTCGACCTGCGCGGCCGCCCCCGCCAGGGCGGCCTGATTCCCCCGGTGATCGAGGCCGTCCGCGAGACTCTGGCCGCCGGCCACCAGGTGCTGGTCTTCATCAATCGCCGCGGCTTCGCCCCGACCCTGGCCTGCCACGCCTGCGGCTGGCTGGCCGAGTGCGACCACTGCGACGCCCGTATGACCCTGCATCGCCAGCCGCCACTGCTGGCCTGCCACCACTGCGATCGGCGCCGCGCCCTGCCGGACGCCTGCCCCGAGTGCGGCAGCATCGACCTGCGCCCGCTGGGCAGCGGCACCGAACGCACCGAGGAGACCCTGGCGGCACTCTTCCCCGAGGTCCCGGTGCACCGCATCGATCGCGACAGCACCCGGCGCCGCGACGCCTTCGAACGCGTGCTCGGCGAGGTCCACCGCGGTGAGCCCTGCCTGCTGGTCGGCACCCAGATGCTGGCCAAGGGACACCACCTGCCCCATGTCACCCTGGTGGTGGTGGTCAACGCCGACGCGGGCCTCTATGCCAGCGACTTCCGCGCCCTGGAGCAGAGCGCCCAGCTGCTGGTCCAGGTGGCCGGGCGAGCCGGGCGCGCCGCCCACCCCGGCCGAGTGCTGGTGCAGACCCTCCACGGCGACGACCCGCACCTGCGCCTGCTGGCCGAGCGCGGCTATGCCGCCCTGGCCGAGCGGCTGCTGGAGGAGCGCCGCGCCGCCGGTCTGCCGCCCTTCCGCTTCCTGGCCCTGCTGCGCCTGGAGAGCCCCCGGGAGGAGGCGGTGGCGGCCCTGGCCGGGCGCGCCGCCGGCGCCCTGCGCGGCTGGCTGGCCGAACGCGAGCTGCCGGTGGACTGCCTGGGTCCGGTGCCGGCCCCCATGGAGCGCCGCCAGAATCGTTACCACCTGCAGCTGATGCTGGCCAGCGAGCGCCGCAGCCACCTCCACGAGGCCGGCGCCTGGCTGACCGGCTGGCTGGAGGCGACCCCCGAGGCGCGCCGTACCCGCTGGTCGCTGGATATCGATCCCCAGACGCTCAGCTGAAGCCCGCCCTTTAAAGCCGCGCCACAATTGCCGATAATGGCCGGCCGTGCCCATCCAGGCTCCGTTTCATGCCCGCGCCGCGGGCGAGCGCTCGTCACCGCCGGCTCATCGGCCGCTCGCCCCGTCCGGCGCCACAGGACATCCGACGCTCCATGAAAGAGACCATCGTTGCGCTGCTCGAGGACGCCCTCGACAGCCTCAAGCAGCAAGGCATCGTGCCCGCCGACCTGGCCCCGACCATCAAGGTCGATCCGACCCGCGACAAGTCCCATGGCGACTACGCCACCAACCTGGCGCTGATGCTGGCCAAGCCCGCCGGGCGCAAGCCCCGCGACCTGGCCGAGGCGCTGGTGGGCGCCCTGCCGGCGAGCGATGCGGTGCAGAAGGTGGAGATCGCCGGGCCCGGCTTCGTCAACTTCTTCGCCGCCACCGACGCCGCCGCCCAGGTGATTCGCCAGGTGCTCGATTCGGGCGACGCCTTCGGCCGCAGCCTTACCGGCCAGGGCCGCAAGGTGCAGGTGGAGTTCGTCTCCGCCAACCCCACCGGCCCGCTGCATGTGGGCCACGGCCGTGGCGCGGCGATCGGCGACTGCATCTGCCGCCTGCTCGAGGCCACCGGCTTCGATGTGACCCGCGAGTTCTACTACAACGACGCCGGCGCCCAGATCAGCAACCTGGCGCTGTCGGTGCAGGCCCGGGTCCGGGGCCTCGACCCGGACGACGCTGGCTGGCCGGCCGACGGCTATCGCGGCGGCTACATCATCGACGTGGCCAATGCCTACCTGGCCGGCGAGACCGTGCATGCCGATGACCGCCACGTCACGGCCAAGGCCGACCCGGAGGACCTCGACGCCATCCAGGAGTTCGCCGTGGCCTACCTGCGCCGCGAGCAGGACCTCGACCTCAAGGCCTTCGGCGTCCACTTCGACGTCTACTTCCTGGAGTCCTCGCTCTACCAGGACGGCAAGGTCGAGGCCACCGTCGAGCGGCTGATCGAGAAGGGCCACACCTTTGAACAGGATGGCGCCCTGTGGCTGCGCACCACCGACTTCGGTGACGACAAGGACCGGGTGATGCGCAAGTCCGACGGCCAGTACACCTACTTCCTGCCGGACGTGGCCTACCACCTGGACAAGTGGCAGCGCGGCTTCGAGACGGTGATCAACGAGCAGGGGGCCGACCACCACTCCACGGTGACCCGGGTGCGTGCGGGGCTCCAGGCCCTCGAGGCCGGCATCCCGACCGGATGGCCCGACTACGTGCTGCACCAGATGGTGATGGTCACCCGCTCCGGGGTCGAGGTGAAGCTCTCCAAGCGCGCCGGGAGCTACGTGACCGTGCGCGACCTGATCGACGAGGTGGGCCGCGACGCCACGCGCTTCTTCCTGGCCGCCCGGCGGGCGGACTCCCAGCTCACCTTCGACATCGACCTGGCCCGCTCCCAGTCCAACGACAACCCGGTCTACTACGTGCAGTATGCCCACGCCCGGGTCTGCAGCATGCTGCGCCGCGCCGAGGCCGACGGGATGCCCTTCGACCACGGCCTGGCCATGCAGAGCCTGGCGCTGCTCGAGGAGGACCAGGAGAAGGCGGTGATGAATCGCCTGGCCCGCTTCCCCGAGGTGGTCGAGCACGCCGCCGCCTCCCGGGAACCCCAGCAGATCGCCCAGTACCTGCTCGACCTCGCCGCCGAGTTCCATACCTGCTACAACGCGGTAAAGGTGATGGTCGAGGACGATGCCCGGCGCAACGCCCGCCTGGCCCTGGGCCTGGCCACTCGCCAGGTGCTGCGCAACGGCCTCGACCTGATGGGAGTCGGCGCGCCGGAGGAGATGTAGCCATGGCCACCCGCAAGCAGCCGCCGAAGCGACGCGGCGCCACCACCAGCCGTCGAACGACCCGCAGCGCCCCGCGCCGGGAGTGGCGCCTGCCGGGCTGGCTATGGGGCCTGGCCGGCCTGGTGGCCGGCTTCCTGCTCTCCCAGCACCAGCACGGCGTCGCCCCCTGGCAGGTGGAGGACTCGCCGCTGGCCACCGTGCTGCCCCGCTCGGCCCCGCCGTCCGAGCCCGCGGCGCCGGCGGCTCCCAGCGAGCCGAGGATGCCGACCTTCGAGTTCTACACCCTGCTGCCGGAGTCCGAGGTCATCGCCCCGCGGGGGGAGATGCCCGCCTCCACGGCGCGCCCCCCGGCGCCCCCCGAGGAGCCGGCGGTGGCCGAGGCCGGCGAGGACCCCATCGCCCAGGTCATCGCCGCCAACCTTGCCGTGGAGCGCAACGAGCCGGCACCGGCGGCCGCCGAGCCCGCCCCCGCCAGCGCTGCCGGCCATCGCTACATGCTGCAGGCCGCCTCCTTCCGCGAGCCCGGCGATGCCCAGCAGCTGCGCGGCCGCCTGCGTGACTTCGGCCTGCTGGCCCAGATCAGCGAGGTCAAGGCGGGCGGCGGAGAGACCTGGCACCGCGTGCAGGTCGGCCCCTACGAGGACGACCGCGAGCTCAGTCGCGCCCAGGACCTGATGGTGACCCAGGGCATCGAGCCGCTGCTGATCCGGCTCAACAACTGAGCGCCCCCGGGCGGGCAAGCTTGAATTCCCGACGCCCCGCCCGCACCTCCCCTGAAAGCCCACTCACGGCGCCTGGGCCACCCCCGAGGCGCCGACAGTCATCGGGAGCCACCCGCTCCCCCAAGGAGTCCCCTCCATGACCACGATCGTTTCCGTGCGCCGCGGTGACCAGGTAGCCCTGGCCGGCGATGGCCAGGTATCCCTGGGCAACACCGTGATGAAGGGCAATGCCAGCAAGGTGCGCCGCCTCTATCGCGGCGAGGTGCTGGCCGGCTTCGCCGGCGGCACCGCCGACGCCTTCACCCTCTTCGAGCGCTTCGAGGCACAGCTCGAGAAGTACCAGGGCAACCTGGTGAAGGCCGCCGTGGAGCTGGCCAAGGACTGGCGCACCGACCGTGCCCTGCGCCGCCTGGAGGCGCTGCTGGCCGTGGCCAACAAGGACGCCTCGCTGATCATCACCGGCAACGGCGACGTGGTGGAACCGGAGCGCGGCATCATCGCCATCGGCTCCGGCGGCAACTATGCCCTGGCCGCCGCCCGCGCCCTGCTGGAGAACACCGACCTCTCGGCGAAGGAGATCACCGAGAAGTCGCTGGAGATCGCCGGTGACATCTGCGTGTTCACCAACCACCACGTCACCCTCGAAACGCTCTGAAGGCCGCCCCCATGACCCAGATGACCCCCCGCGAGATCGTCCACGCCCTGGACCAGTTCATCATCGGCCAGCAGGACGCCAAGCGCGCCGTGGCCATCGCCCTGCGCAACCGCTGGCGGCGCATGCAGCTCGACACCGACCTGCGCCACGAGGTGACCCCCAAGAACATCCTGATGATCGGCCCCACCGGGGTGGGCAAGACCGAGATCGCCCGGCGCCTGGCCAAGCTGGCCCGCGCCCCCTTCATCAAGGTGGAGGCCACCAAGTTCACCGAGGTGGGCTATGTGGGCCGCGACGTCGACTCGATCATCCGCGACCTGACCGAGGCCGCCATCAAGCTGGTGCGCGAGCAGGCCAAGGAGGAGGTCGGCCACCGCGCCGAGGACGCCGCCGAGGACCGCATCCTCGACGCCCTGCTGCCGCCGCCCCGCGGCCAGGAGGATGAGCCCCGCCAGGACAGCTCGACTCGCCAGATCTTCCGCAAGAAGCTGCGCGAGGGTCAGCTCGACGACAAGGAGATCGACATCGAGCTGACCCAGCAGGGGCCCAACGTCGACATCATGACCCCGCCGGGCATGGAGGAGATGACCCAGCAGCTCTCCAGCCTCTTCTCCGGCATGGGCAAGCAGAAGACCGAGACCCGGCGGGTGGCGGTGAAGGATGCCTTCGCCCTGCTGCGTGACGAGGAGGCCGGCAAGCTGGTCAACGAGGAGGAGATCAAGAGCCGCGCCATCGAGGCGGTGGAGCAGCACGGCATCGTCTTCCTCGACGAGATCGACAAGGTGGCCAAGGGCAGTGGCCAGAGCAGCGGCGGCGAGGTCTCCCGGGAGGGCGTGCAGCGCGACCTGCTGCCGCTGATCGAGGGCTCCACGGTCTCCACCAAGTACGGCATGGTCAAGACCGACCACATCCTGTTCATCGCCTCCGGCGCCTTCCACCTGTCGCGCCCCTCGGACCTGATTCCCGAGCTGCAGGGCCGCCTGCCGATCCGCGTGGAGCTCAACGCCCTGACGCCGGAGGACTTCAAGCGCATCCTCACCGAGCCCTCCGCGGCGCTGACCAAGCAGTACCAGGCGCTGCTGGCCACCGAGGGGCTCGAGATCGCCTTCACCGACGACGGCATCGAGCGCATCGCCCAGATCGCCTGGCAGGTCAACGAGGGCACCGAGAACATCGGTGCACGACGCCTGCACACCGTGATGGAGCGCCTGCTGGAGGAGGCCTCCTTCCGCGGCAGCGACATCGGCAGCCCGCTGACCATCGACGCCGCCTACGTGGACTCCCAGCTCGGCGAGCTGGCCATGGACGAGGACCTGTCGCGGTATATCCTATGAGCGCCCCGATCCCCACCCGAGTGCACTACCACCGCAAGGCCCGCGAGCTCGAGCTCGGCTACGGGAACGGCGAGAGCCACCGGCTGGCGGTGGAGTACCTGCGGGTCTTCTCCCCTTCCGCCGAGGTGCGCGGCCACGGCCGCGATACCGCCACCCTCCAGGTGGGCAAGAAGTTCGTCGGCCTCAAGGACATCACCCCGTCCGGGCGCTATGCGCTGAAGCTGCACTTCGACGACGGCCACGACAGCGGCCTGTTCAGCTGGGACTACCTGTGGTGGCTGATCGAGCGCCGCGAGGCCAACTGGGCGGACTACCTGAAGCGCCTGGAAGAAGCCGGCGCCAGCCGCGAGCCGCTGGGCATCGAGGTGAAGCAGCTGTAGTCGGCCTCGCGTCAAGACAATCGCCGCCGCGGAAGGCTACAATGGCGCCCATCCGAGGCAGCGGCCTCGCCCATGCAGCGATTCGGGAGCCCCATCGCATGAGCGCCAACCCCAGCTCCAGGGACCAGCAGACGACCCACTTCGGCTACCAGGAAGTCCCCGTCGAGGAGAAGGCCTCCCGAGTGGCCGACGTCTTCCACTCCGTGGCGGCCCGCTACGACGTCATGAACGACCTGATGTCGATGGGTATCCACCGCCTGTGGAAGCGCCTGACCATCGAGCGCGCCGGGGTGCGCCCCGGGCACAGCGTGCTCGACATCGCCGGCGGCACCGGCGACCTGACCCTGAAGTTCTCGCGCCTGGTGGGTCACCGCGGGCGCGTGGTGCTGGCCGACATCAACGAGTCGATGCTGCGCGTGGGCCGCGACAAGCTCCTCGACCGCGGCGTCGGCGGCAACGTCGAGTATGTCCAGGCCAACGCCGAGTGCCTGCCCTTCCCGGACAACACCTTCGACTGCATCACCATCGCCTTCGGCCTGCGCAACGTCACCGACAAGGACGCCGCCCTGCGCTCCATGGCCCGGGTGCTCAAGCCCGGCGGACGCCTGCTGGTGCTGGAGTTCTCGAAGCCGCCCAGCGCCCTGCTCTCGAAGGTCTATGACGAATACTCATTCCGGCTGCTGCCGAGGATCGGCCAAGTGGTGGCCAACGATGCCGACAGCTACCGCTACCTGGCGGAGTCGATCCGCATGCACCCCGACCAGGAGACCCTCAAGGGGATGATGGAAGCCGCCGGCCTGGAGCGCGTGGAGTACACCAACCTCACCGGGGGCATCGTCGCCCTGCACCGCGGCATCAAGTTGTAATGTTGTTGCTGGCTGGCCTCGAGCGCACCCTGAACACCCTGCTCGCCCGGGACCCCGCGGCGCCGGCACGGCTGGCGCGGCTCGCCGGGCACCGACTCCTGCTGCGCCTCGAGCGGCCCGAGCTGGCCCTGGCCGTCCACTTCCACCCCCGCGGCCTCGACCTGCTGCGTCCCGATGACCTGGCGGAGGAGGCCTTCGATGCCGTGGTGGAACTGGACGCCGAGACCGCCGGCGCCCTGCTCGGCGGCGCCGACCTGGAGCGGCTGATGTTCCAGGGCCGCCTGGCGGTGCGCGGCCGGATCCACCTGCTGGAGCAGACCCGCGACCTGCTGCTCGACCTCGACCTGGACTGGGAAGGCGAACTGGCCCGCTGGCTGGGCGACCTCCCCGCCCACAGCCTGGCCGAGGGACTGCGTCGCCTGGGCCGCTTCGGGCTGCGCACCCGCGACGAGTTCTGTGCCGATCTCTCCGAATATCTCTTCGAGGAGGCCCGCCTGCTCCCGGGACGCCACCAGCTCGAGGTACTGCGTGACCACCTCACCGAGCTGGAGGTGGCCGCCGACCGTCTCGAGGCGCGCCTGGCCCGGCTGCACCGCCACCTGGCGGCGCAGCGGGACGCGAGGGTGGCACCATGATGATGCTGCTGCGGCTGCTGCGCATCGTCTGGGTGATCACCCGCTTCCGGCTCGACACCCTGCTGCCGCTGGAGCGGCTCCCCTGGGCGCTGCGGACGCTGTTCCGACTCTCGCCGCTGCGCCTGGTGCCGATCGGCGAGCGTTCCCGCGGGGCACGGCTGCGCCTGGCGCTGGAGGCCCTGGGCCCGATCTTCGTCAAGTTCGGCCAGGTGCTCTCCACCCGCCGCGACCTGCTGCCCGAGGACATCGCCGACGAGCTCAAGCGGCTCCAGGACCAGGTGCCGCCCTTCCCCGGCCCCGAGGCCCGCGCCGTGGTCGAGTCGGAGCTCGGCGTGCCGGTGGCGCTGGCCTTCGCCCGCTTCGACGCCGATCCGCTCGCCTCGGCTTCCATCGCCCAGGTGCACGGCGCCCGGCTGCATACCGGCGAGGAGGTGGTGGTCAAGATCATCCGCCCCGGCATCGAGCGGGTGATGCGCCAGGACATGGCGCTGATGTACCGCTTCGCCCGCATCCTGACGCTGGTGCCCGAAACGCGGCGGCTGCGCCCGGTGGAGGTGGTGCGCGACTACGAGGCGACGCTGTTCGACGAGCTCGACCTGCACAAGGAGGCCGCCAACACCTCCCAGCTCAAGCGCAACTTCAAGGATTCGCCGCTGCTCTACGTGCCGGCCATCCACTGGGAACTGACCCGCCAGCGGGTCATGGTCCAGGAGCGCATCTACGGCGTGCCGGTGGCCGACGTGGCGGCCCTGCAGGCCCAGGGCACCGACCTGAAGAAGCTCGCCGAGCGCGGCGTGGAGATCTTCTTCACCCAGGTGTTCCGGGACAACTTCTTCCATGCCGACATGCACCCCGGCAACATCTTCGTCGCCCGGGAGCACCCCCACGACCCCCAGTACATCGCCATCGACTGCGGCATCGTCGGCAGCCTGACCCGCGAGGACCAGGACTACCTGGCCCGTAACCTGCTGGCCTTCTTCCACCAGGACTACTACGAGGTGGCGGCCCTGCACATCGAGTCGGGCTGGGTCGGCGAGCATACCCGGGCCAACGAGTTCGCCGCGGCGATCCGCACGGTGTGCGAGCCGATCCTCGAGAAGCCCCTCAAGGACATCTCCTTCGGCCAGGTGCTGCTGGGCCTGTTCCAGACGGCGCGGCGCTTCGACATGGAGGTGCAGCCCCAGCTGGTGCTGCTGCAGAAGACCCTGCTCAACATCGAGGGGCTGGGCCGCCAGCTCTATCCGGACCTCGACCTGTGGAAGACCGCCAAGCCCTTCCTGGAGCGCTGGATGAAGGAGCGGGCCGGCGCCCTGGGCTTCTGGGAATCCCTGAAGCGCCAGGCCCCGGAGCTCTCGCGCCAGCTCCCCGAACTGCCGGCGCTGGCCCACCGGGCCCTCGCCCAGGCCGAGCAGGACCAGCGCCAGCAGCGTCGCCAGAGCGCGGCCGTCGCCGGCATTCACCAGCAGCTGACACGCCAGGGCCGCCGCAGCCGTCGGCTGCGCCTGGGGCTGCTGCTGGTGGCCCTGGCCGTCGCCTGGCAGCCGCTGGCCGGGTGGGCCGGCGGACAGCCATGGCCGGTACTGGTCGCCGCCGCCCTCGGCCTGCTGCTGCTGGCCTGGCACTGATGCCGAGCCCCACGCCCCACTGCAACGGAACCTTCATCCATGAGCGATATTCTCGACCGTCTGCAAGCTGTCCTGGATCAACGCCGCCAGGCGGCACCGCAGGAATCCTACGTGGCCGCCTTGCATCACAAGGGCCTGAACAAGATACTCGAGAAGGTGGGCGAGGAAGCCACCGAGACCCTGCTGGCGGCCAAGGACGCCGAGCACGGGGGAGAGGCCGAGCGGCAAGCGTTGATCGCCGAAACGGCAGACCTGTGGTTTCATAGCCTGGTGATGCTGTCACATCTCGACCTCGACCATCGCGACGTGCTCGACGAGCTGGCGCGCCGCTTCGGCGTCTCGGGACACGACGAGAAGGCCGCGAGGCCGCAATAGATCACCCCACAAGATCACTGGCCGTTCCGGATGCGCCGGAACCCCAATCAGAGGAAGCACACATGTTAGGTGGTATCAGTATCTGGCAGCTGCTGATCGTACTCGGCATCATCATCCTGATCTTCGGCACCAAGAAGCTGCGCAACGTCGGCACTGACCTGGGCGGCGCCGTGAAGGGCTTCAAGAAGGCCATGAACGAGGAGGAGAAGGGCGAGGAGAAGACTGAGGAGCCCCAGGCCCGCGTCAGCCACGAGGACGAGACCAACACCTACGACGTCCAGGCCGAGCGGAAACCCGAGGAACAGGAAGAGCGCAAGTAAGCCACCATGTTCGACATCGGCTTCCTAGAACTGCTGTTCATCGGCGTGGTCGGCCTGCTGGTGCTCGGCCCCGAGCGGCTGCCCAAGGCGGCGCGCACCCTCGGGCTGTGGATCGGCAAGATCAAGCGCAGCGTCTCCGGCATGCAGCGCGAGATCAGCGCCCAGCTGGAGGCCGAGGAGCTGCGCCAGAAGCTCAACGAGCAGCAGCAGAAGCTCGACGAGAGCGTCCGCCAGGTCAAGCGCGGGGTGGAGAGCATCGCCGAGGATGACTCGCCGGGCGACAGCGCCCGCGGCACCTTCCGGGCGGGTGACGGCGATGCCGCGCGCCAGGAGGCCGCCCCCCGGGAGAGCGCACCGCCCGAGCAGCGCCTGGACGACGCCCTCGCCCGGGCTCGACTGGACCAGGGGGCCGATGAAGGCCCCGAGCCCTCCGTTGCCGACAAGGACGCCTCCTCACGATGAGCAAGACCGGTGACGCCCCGGAACAGCCCCAGGCCCCGCTGATAGAACACCTGATCGAACTGCGCTCGCGACTGCTGAGAGCCGTGGTAGCGATCCTGGTGATCTTCCTCGGCCTCTATGCCTTCGCCAACGACATCTATACCTTCGTGGCCCAGCCGCTGATGGCGCTGCTGCCGGAAGGCTCCCAGATGATCGCCACCGAGGTGGCCTCGCCGTTCCTGGCCCCCTTCAAGCTGACCCTGGTGGTGGCGGTCTTCATCGCCGTGCCCTACGTGCTGCATCAGGCCTGGGCCTTCGTCGCCCCGGGCCTCTACGACAACGAGAAGGCGCTGGCACTGCCGATACTGGCCTCCAGCGTGATGCTCTTCTACGCCGGGGCCGCCTTCGCCTACTACGTGGTCTTCCCGCTGCTGTTCCAGTTCTTCACCCAGACCGGGCCCGAGAACGTTGCGGTGATGACCGACATCAACGCCTACCTGAACTTCGTCCTCAAGCTGTTCTTCGCCTTCGGCGTGGCCTTCGAGATCCCTATCGCCACCTTCCTGCTGATCGCCTCGGGCGCCACCACCGTGGAGAGCCTGTCGAAGAAGCGGCCCTACATCATCCTCGGCTGCTTCGTGGTGGGCATGCTGCTCACCCCGCCGGACGTGATCTCCCAGAGCCTGCTGGCCGTGCCCATGTACCTGCTCTACGAGGTGGGCCTGCTGTTCGGTCGCCTGGCACGCCGCAAGAAGCAGCAGCGCGAGGAGGAGGAAGAGTAGCGCCGAGCACCGCAAGATACTGTAGGAGGCTGGCTCTGCCAGGCGAATGGAGGCCGAAGGACTCCTCGGCGGAACCTGCCGACGTGAGCAACACCGCTGTTCGCCCGGCAAAGCCGGCCTCCCACCGTAAACACCAGAGCCCCCGGCAGGTTTCACCCGACGGGGGCTCTCGCTATCTGCCTCAACACGCACCGTCCGTTGCTGAGCAGCTCGGCGCTGCCCGTAGGGCCTGGCGCTTACAGATCCATCAGCTCGTCGATGCGGTCGACCAGCTTGAAGATGCCGGTGGCGGCCTCGCTGATACGGGTCGCCAGCATGTAGGCGGGGGTGGTCACCACGCGATTCTCGAAGTCCACCACGATCTCCTCCACGCCACAGCTGCGATGCAGCCCCCCCATGGCGCTGATGGCGCCGGAGACCCCCGGGTCGTGGCCGACGGTCACCGCGATGCCGTCGCCGAGCAGGCGCGGCACCATCACCGGCGCGATGCACATCAGGCCGATGGGCTTGCGCTGCTCGCGGAACCCCTTGAGCACCTCGGCCAGGGGTTCGTGCACCCGCATGTCGGCGCCGGCCTCGGCGAAGTTCGAGAGGTTCTTGGCGGCGCCGAAGCCGCCGGGCAGGATCACCGCATCGAAGTCGTCGGCCGCGAGCTCGGTCAGGGTCGAGATCTCCCCGCGGGCCAGGCGGGCGGACTCGGTGAGCACGTTGCGGGCCTCGCCCTCGGCCACCTCGCCGCTGCGATGGTCGATGACATGGTGCTGGTCGATGTCCGGGGCGAAGCAGCGATAGCCGATGCCGAGCTGGTCCAGCCGCAGCAGGGTCAGGGTGGTCTCGTAGATCTCGGAGCCATCATAGACGCCACAGCCCGAGAGGATGACCGCCACCTGTTTGCTCATGCCTGTCTCCTTGAAGGTATCCGCCTGCCGCCGGGCAGGACCACTGATCGAACCCATCACTCTAGAGCCATCGCCCGGGTGCGACAAGGCGAGACTTTCGGCGCACGGAGGCGCTGATATACTCGGAGTCAGCCGAGTGCCGCTGTCATGCGTCTGTCATCATCGGCCGCCACACTGCCCCCCGTGGCGGCGTCCACCGCTGGAGAGAACCCTTGAGCTTCATGACCACACGCCAGTTTCCCGCGACCCGCCTGCGTCGCATGCGTCGCGACGACTTCTCGCGCCGCCTGATGCAGGAGAACACCCTGACCCCGGCCGACCTCATCTGGCCGGTGTTCGTGCTGGAGGGCGAGGGACAGCGCGAGGCCGTGCCCTCGATGCCCGGCGTCGAACGGCTGTCGCTGGACCTGCTGATCGAGGAGGCCCGCGAGGCCGTCGCGCTGGGCATCCCCGCCCTGGCCCTGTTCCCGGTGGTCGACGCCTCGCTGAAGAGCGAGCTGGCCGAGGAGGCCTACAGCGCCTCGGGACTCGTCCAGCGCAGCGTGCGGGCCCTCAAGGAGGCCCTGCCCGAGCTCGGCATCATCACCGACGTGGCGCTGGACCCCTACACCAGCCACGGCCAGGACGGGATCATCGACGCGCAGGGCTACGTGCTCAACGACCGCACCGTGGAGACCCTGCTCAAGCAGGCGCTCTCCCACGCCGAGGCCGGCGCCGACGTGGTGGCCCCCTCGGACATGATGGATGGCCGCATCGGCGAGATCCGCCGGGTGCTGGAGCAGGAGCACCTGGTCAACACCCGCATCATGGCCTATAGCGCCAAGTATGCCTCGCGCTACTACGGCCCGTTCCGCGATGCCGTGGGCTCTGCCGCCAACCTGGGCAAGGCGGACAAGCGCACCTACCAGATGGACCCGGCCAACGGCGACGAGGCGCTGCACGAGGTGGCACTGGACCTGGCCGAGGGCGCCGACATGGTGATGATCAAGCCGGGCATGCCCTACCTCGACGTGGTGCGCCGGGTGAAGGACGAGCTCCGGGTGCCCACCTACGCCTATCAGGTCAGCGGCGAGTACGCCATGCACATGGCGGCCTTCGAGAACGGCTGGCTGGAGGCCGACAGCGTGATCCTCGAGTCGCTGCTCTGCTTCAAGCGCGCCGGTGCCGATGGCGTGCTGACCTACTTTGCCAAGCGGGCCGCCCGGCTGCTCGCGAAGTGACGAACGGGACTGCGCGCCTTTCCTGCATCCCGTCGAGCCTCCTGCCATCGAGAGTGTGACCATGGAAGACCGCAGTCCCCGCCCCCCTTCGGACCCCACCTCCCCCGCCCCGGCCGACAGCGGGCCGGCCGCCCGGGGGGAGGAGACGCCGGCCGAGCTCCCCGCACCGCGCCTCAACCAGACGCGCACCGGCATCAAGCCCAAGGCCCTGCCCGAGGCCGAGGCCGACCTGAGCGACCCGTCGCTCTACTTCAACCGCGAGCTCTCGCACTTGCAGTTCAACATCCGGGTGCTGGAACAGGCCCTGGACGAGGCCCATCCGCTGCTCGACCGGCTGATGTTCCTGCTGATCTTCTCCTCCAACCTGGACGAGTTCTTCGAGATCCGGGTGGCCGGCCTCAAGCACCGGGTGGCCCTGGGGGACGATGCCACCGGCTTCGACGGCCGCTCGCCGAGCTCGGTGCTCGGCGAGATCTCGCAGATCGCCCACGAGCAGATCGAGCGCCAGTACCGCATCCTCAACGAGATCCTGCTGCCGGCCCTGAAGGAGAAGGGGCTGCGCTTCCGGCGCCGCAGCGAGTGGACCGACGCCCAGCGCGACTGGGTGCACGAGTACTTCGATGACGAGATCATGCCGGTGATCAGCCCCATCGGGCTGGACCCCTCCCACCCCTTCCCGCGGCTGGTCAACAAGAGCCTCAACTTCATCGTCCAGCTCGAGGGCAAGGACGCCTTCGGCCGCGAGGGGGGGCTGGCCATCCTGCCGGCGCCGCGCTCGCTGCCCCGGGTGATCAGCCTGCCCCCCGAGCTGTGCGAGGCGGGCTTCAGGGAGGCGGTGTTCCTCTCCTCGATGATCCACGCCCACGCCGAGGAGCTCTTCCCGGGGATGACGGTGCGCGGCTGCTACCAGTTCCGGCTGACCCGCAACGCGGACATGACCGTCGACCCTGAGGAGGTCTCCGACCTGGCCTCGGCGCTGCGCGGTGAACTGCTGGCCCGCCGCTACGGCAGCGGCGTGCGCCTGGAGGTGGTCGATACCTGCCCCGACGAGCTGGCCGGCTTCCTGCTCAGGGAGTTCGCCCTGGGACAGGAGGACCTCTACCGGGTCAACGGGCCGGTCAACCTGACGAGGATGATGTCGCTGATCGCCGAGGTGGAACGCCCGGACCTCGTCTATCGCCCCTTCACCCCGGGGCTGCCGAAGAACCTGAAGAAGGGCGGCAGCCTGTTCGATGCCATCGCCGCCGGCGACATCCTGCTGCACCACCCCTTCCAGTCCTTCGCCCCGGTGGAGGAGCTGCTCGCCGAGGCGGCCCGCGACCCCTCGGTGCTGGCCATCAAGCAGACCCTCTACCGCACCGGGGCCGACTCGCCGATCGTCAACTCGCTGGTGGAGGCGGCGCGCGGCGGCAAGGAGGTGACGGTGGTCATCGAGCTGCGCGCGCGCTTCGACGAGGCCGACAACCTGGCGCTGGCCTCGCGCCTGCAGGAGGCCGGAGCCATCGTCATCTACGGGGTGATGGCCTACAAGACCCACGCCAAGATGGTGCACATCGTGCGCCGCGAGAGGGGGCGGCTTAGCCACTACGCCCACCTGGGCACCGGCAACTACCACTCCCGGACGGCCAAGCTCTACACCGACTACAGCCTGCTCACCGCCGACGAGGTGCTCTGCGAGGACGTCCACCAGGTGTTCCAGCAGCTGTCGGGGATGGGCCGCGCCCGGCACATCGAGACCCTGCTGCACGCCCCCTTCACGCTCCACGAGCGGCTGGTGGCGATGATCGACCGCGAGGCGGAGCATGCTCGCCGCGGGCGCCGCGCCCACCTGATCATCAAGTGCAACTCGCTGACCGAGCCCAAGCTGATCCAGGCCCTCTACCGCGCCTCGCGCGCCGGCGTGGAGTGCGACCTGATCATCCGCGGCATGTGCTGCCTGCGGCCCGGCGTGCCGGGGGTCTCGGAGACCATCCGCGTGCGCTCGATCATCGGCCGCTTCCTGGAGCACACCCGGGTCTTCTACTTCCATAACAACGGCAAGCCCGAGGTGTGGGGCTCCAGCGCCGACTTCATGTCCCGCAACATGTTCCACCGGGTCGAGACCTGCTTCCCGCTGCGCGACCGCAAGCTGGCCGCCCGGGTGCGCAAGGACCTGGAGACCTACCTGGTGGACAACTGCCAGAGCTGGCGCCTCCAGGCGGACGGCACCTACGTCAAGCAGACCCCCGGGGACGCCGCGCCGATCAGCGCCCAGGAGACGCTGCTCTACGCCTACGCCGCTCGGGCCTGACGCCCTCTCTTGCACCTCCACCGCCGCGGCGGCGGGCGTCCTGCACCCGCTTCCCACCGCGACACCATGACGAAGCGAGGGCCCTGCAGGAGGGCCCTCGTGTGGCGGTAACGGGTCCGGCAGGGAGCGTCAGACGGCGATCGGCCCGCCATCTTCCCGCTGGATCACCACCGTGGCAGCCCGGGGACGCACGCTGCCCTCGGTTTCCCGGGAAGCATCCACGGCGGCCGGCCAGTTGCCCGGGTGCTGGATATTGATGAACAGCGCAGTCTTGTCCGGCGTGGCGAAGATACCGGTCACCTCGCAGCCGTTGGGACCCACCGCGAAGCGCTTCAGCTGCTGCTGGTTGCTGGCGTTCACCACGGCGGTATCGCCGTCGCCACGCTCCAGCGCGGCAGGCACCACCGCCAGCACCTGATCGTTGGTGTAGCTGGTGACGTTGGAGTAGCCATTGTCGGTCTGGATCCACAGGATGCCATCACCGTTGCCGCGATCGTCGAACCACAGGCCATCGGGGCTGGCGAACTGGTTCAGTTCGGTCAGGCCGGAGAGGTTGTCGGTATCCGACGCCGCGGCACCGAAGACGAACACCTCCCAGTCGAAGTGGACCCCGTCGGCCCCCTCGCGCCAGCGAATCACCTGGCCGGCGCGGTTGGACTCGCGGGGGTTGGGGCCATTCACCGGCGCCGTGCGGAAGCCTACCCCCAGTTCGTCGACGTCGCTGCCGCCGTTGGTATAGGTCGGCGCGGTGCCCTCGGCGGTGCGCTGGGTGTTGTTGGTCATCGTCATGTAGACGTCACCCGATGTCGGGTCCACGGCCCCCCACTCGGGGCGATCCATGGGCGTCCCGCCCATCAGGTCGGCGGCATCACAGGTATGGATGATGATGCCCGCCTGGTCATCGGCGGCCAGTCCCAGGGCCTCGTGGAGGCGACGGCCGTCCCTGGTGATGGCATCCGGGGTGAGCGGCAGCCACTCGCCACGGCCATCCTCGTCGAACCGCGCCACATGGAGGATGCCGTCATCCAGGTACTTGGCACCGATCGCCAGGCGGTCGATGTTGGCACCCGGCCGGTTGGCATCCGCCGGGCTCCAGGCGGCCCGGGAGACGTACTTGTAGATGTACTCGTTGCGGGCATCATGGCCGGAGTAGAAGACCACCGGCTTGCCCGGCTCCAGCTTGCCCGGCCAGCAACCCTCGTGGCGGAAGCGGCCCATGGCGGTACGCTTGACGGCGCGCCGGCCCGTGTAGGGGTCGATCTCGACCTGGTAGCCGTAGGCGCGTGCCTCGTTGCGGTAGTCACCGGTGGCGTCGGCGGCGTAGGGCGTGGTGTCGAAGCGAGCGAACTCGTCGTCCTGCTCGGAGGGGTCACCCGCGGCGGTTTCCCAGCCGTAGCGACCACGACCGGTGGAGACCCCCAGGCGATCGTCGTCCAGCTGCCGGTCGCTGTTGCGCACGAAGTAACCCGGCCAGTTCTCCTCACAGGCCAGGTAGGTACCCCAGGGGGTATAGCCGTTGCCGCAGTTGTTGGTGGTACCGCGCGCCAGGCGACCGTCGGGAGAGAACCGGGTCTTGGCGTAGTCGCTGCCGGCCACCGGGCCCGCCAGCTCCATCTCGGTCGCATTGGTGTAGCGACGGTTGTAGCGGGAGTCGAGCACGGTCGACCAGGTGCCATCTTCCTGCTTCTTCACATGCACCACGGCCACGCCATGGGCATTGATTTCGGTGCGAACCTCGTCGGCGGGACGGTTGCCGGAACGGGCATTGGTCGGGCCACCCTGCGGGGCCCACAGGGCGGACTGCTCGATATACTCATGGTTGATAGCGAGCAGAAATTCCCGGGATTCGCTGCCCGGATTCAGGGGAAAATGGTACATCCCGTCATGGTTCATCCCCAGAGAGTTCGCCTGGATCTCCGGCGTCATCTCCAGCCCTTCGCTCCACTCCACCACGCTGCTGTTGAGGCGCTCACCCCAGGGAATCAACACCTGGGCCTTGTAGCCCTCCGGCACCACCACGGCATCCGTCTTCGAACCCAGAATGGACTCGAAGGCCAGCGTCAGCGGCTTCTTGCTTCCCGGCGCGGCCGCCCCGCGCATTCCCGTCCGCGCGTCGGGGGCCGCCAGTGCACCGCCGGACATCCCGAACCCCATCACCGACATGGCGGCCAGCCCGAGGCTTCCGCGCATGATCCCGCGCCGGGTGACATGCTTGTCGAGAATCGACGCGAACGGCTCATTGCCGCTGTTGTTGTGAATCCGATGATCTTCGATCGCCTTGCTCATTTTCCCCTCCTCACATGCAATGGACCAGAATCTTGGCACCCGACTTGCGTCCTGGTGCCCATGCAAGCTAGCGGGGAATAGTGACAGGGCGGTTAACAAAAAAAGACGGAAAGTGACCGGCCAAGACCACCTCTATCGGCAGACATCGCCGTCACACTACCGTCATGATTCATTCACTATCATGCGCTCCTCAAGGCCACCCTGGCGCTCCCCGCCGGCTTCATGACGGGCGACGCAGGTGCCTGTACAGCCTCCATGGACCCACCAGCCAGGCCAGTCGCCACATGATGCCCAAGCGCAGATCCGCCCCCGACGAGTCCCGCCCCTGCCCGGGTCCCGCTCTCTCCCGACGCTCCCTGCTCTCGGCCTCGGGTTCCGGCATGCTGGCGCTGCTGGGCGGGTGCGCCATCACGCCCTCCACCGCCCCCTCCTCCCCGCGTCCTCCCGCCACTGCCAGTGTCGACCTGCTCTACTTCGCCGACACCCTGGATGCGCGATCCCCCTCCCCGGCGATCAGGCGCGCCACGCACCTGGGCCCGGCCGGCTACCCGGGGCACCCGCCCTGGCTGACGTCAGCGTCGGCGAACACCGTCGCTGGCCCGCTGGAGCCGGCCGTGCGCAGGCTGGTGACCGGCGCGGCGTCAGGCGAGGAGCCGCCGGTCGGCGGGCTGGCCCTGATGGCAGCCCGCCTGGCCACCTTGCGGGCGTCGCTGGGCGAGGCGCGGACCCTGACCCTGGAGAACGGGCAGTGCTGGAACGGCAGCGGGCTCTGCCACCTCACCCGAGGAGCTGCCGGCCTGGCGGCCAGTCAGCTGATGGGCGCCGAGGCGCGTGTCAGCAGTGACGAGCGACTCCTCTGGCCCACCCGGGCGGCTGGCCTCTACCGCGATTTCCCCGGGCAGGTCCTGGGAACCCTCGACGGCGAGCGCAACCCGGGCAGCATCATCAAGCCACTGGCTCTCTTCGACCGGGGTGGCGCCCGGATTGCCGTCGTCGGCGTGACCGACCCCCACGCCTTCGATGAACGGCGGACGCTCGACACCTGGTTCGACGAGGTGAGACAGCGGGCCGCGGAGGCCCGCCAGCAGGCGGATCTGGTGGTGCTGCTCGCCGATACCGGCACCGGCCCCGGCCTCTGGCTGGCCGAACGCCTCGAGGATGCCGACCTGCTGCTCTGCGCCCGGGGGCAGGATTTCTGGCCGAGCCTGATCGAGGTTCGCCAGGCCAGCGGCCGCCCCCTGCCGGTATGCCTGCCGGGCTGTCGTGGCAGCGGCATCTTCCAGATCACCTGCCGCGGTGGCAGCCAGCGCTGGGAGATCGCCGCGCGCTTCCACCCCATCGCTCCCGACAGCATCGATGCCGCCACCCGGCAACAGGCCGCTCGCCTTCAGCCAGTGCTGGATCGCGCCAGGACCCCCTATGCAGGATGGCTGGATGCCCCTCTCGCCAGTGCACCGGCATGGCTATGGCGACGCGACACGGTGGGGGGAAGCTGGGATGGCCTGCTGCTCGACGCCATGCAGCGACACACCGGGGCGGAGGTCGCGCTGTCACCGGGTTGGCGACATGACGTGGTGCTGCCCCCGGGGTCGCCCATCACCCGGGACCACCTGATCACGCTGACCGGCAGCCATGAGGCACGGATCGTCGAGCTATCGACCGACCAGGGCGACCTCCACGCCCTGCTGGAGCGCGCCGCCGACCACTGCTTCGGCACGCCGCTGCTGCTCGATGACGCCCTCGACCTGCCACGCCTGAAGGGCGTGGAGTGGACCTGCCGCTACACCTCCGATACCGGCCGGCGCATCGACCTGGCGCGGGTCACGGGGAATCGGCTCGCCACCTGGAGCCACCGCCCCGAGGCCGCAGGCGGGGATTCGCTGTGGCAGGTCATGGAAGCCTTCCTGGCCGACCAGCCCGAGGCGTGGTCGCTGCCCGCCCTGCCGGGGCCCACCCTGCGCTTCGTCGATGGCCATCCGGGATGGCATCCGGAGGGGCGGCGGGGATGAGCCGCGCGCTGATCCGCTCGCCGTGGCTCGGCCGCTGGCTGGTGATCGCCCTGCTGCTCGGGCTGTCGGCCCGGATCGCCATGCGCCTCCTGGCACCCGCCCCGCCACCGGTCACCGGCACGCAGCTGCCGGCGGATGCCCTGCCCCCGCTGCCGACGGCGAACTGGCATCTCCCTGCCTCACCGCCTGGCGACGCCCCGGCCGCGGCCCGACTGCCTCTCTCCATCGTCGGCACGCTACGCGGCCGCGAGGAGAGCGACACGATACTCGTGATGGAGACCCCCGAGGGCCAGCGCGTCGTGGCACTCGGCGAGCCGATCCTGGACGACGTCCACCTGCATGCCCTCACTTCCGAAGGAGCCGTCGTGCGCCACGCCGGACGACAGGAGCAGATCCCCTGGCCCACGGGTCCGCTGCCCGGGCCGGGTGTCATCACCCTCACCACGGCCCCTTCATGCTGCCCTGCAGACGCCCCCTGATGCCGCCACTGGAGTCCCTTGCATGAATCCCCGCCACCTGATTGCCGTCCTCTGCCTGGCGACCCTGGCCTCCACGGCACTGGCCCAGCCCGCCTTGCCCGAAACGGGCGCGGATCGCTACGACGTCGACTTCCGGAATGTCAGCATCGGGGAGTTCATCGAGAGCATCGGGCGCATCACCCAGCGCCGCTTCGTGGTCGACCCCAGGGTCCAGGGCACCATCAGCCTGACCAGCCAGCGCAGCCTCGATGCCGAGGAGCTCTACCGGGTCTTCCAGGACGAGCTGCAGGTGAACGGCTTCGCCACCGTGCCGCTCCCCGACGGCCAGGTGCGGGTCGTACCGGACGAGCTCGCCAGGACGCAGCCACTGCCGCTCCTCGACGAGGCGCGAGACGGCCACACGATCGCCACCACGGTGATCGAGACCCGTCAGCTGGACGCCGCCACGCTGGCGACCATCCTCGAACCCCTGGTGGATGCCCGCACCGGCACCATCACGCCCTACCCGGAGAGTCGGCTGGTGGTGATCACCGACTGGCAGGACAACCTGGAGCGCCTGACACGGCTGGCCAGGCTGATCGACTCCCGACAGGAGGCGCGCGCCGAGATCATTCCGCTCCGGCACGCCCGTCCGGAGGACCTCAGCGAGACCCTGGACGGCATCCTGCAGTCGGGCGGGGCCGGGAACGCCAGGGTGATCGCCGCGCCCAACGCCGGTGCCCTGGTGGTATTCGGTGACCGCAGTGACCGTCAGCGTGCCAGGGCATTGGCGGAGGGGCTCGACACCCCGGTGGAGCGGCATGCCCGCACCCGGGTCGTCTACCTGAACCATGCCGCGGCCGAGGAGGTGATGGCGGTGCTGGAGTCGCTGCGCGCGAATGGCGTGGTGCCGGACACCGCCCCGGCCACCGCGCCCGAATCGCCGGTGGGCAGGGCCCTGCCGGCCGGCCGGCCATCGGCCTCCGCTGCCGATGTCGCCCTGGCCGTCCACCCCTCGACCAATGCGCTGATCCTCAGCGGACCGCCGGAGCAGCTGGAGGCCTACCTGAGCATCGTGGCCCAGCTCGATATCCGTCGGGCCCAGGTCGCCGTGGAGGCCATCATCGCCGAGATCACCGAATCCCGGGCACGGCAGCTGGGCATGCAGTGGCTGTTCGCCGATACCGGGTCGGGCAGCACGGTCCCGGTGGGCGGCATCAACTTCGCCACCTCGTCCTCGACGGGCATCACCGAGCTGGCAGCGGCGGGGGCCGCTGGTGACACGTCCACCCTGGGGGGACTGCTCGGCGGCATCAACGGCATCACCACCGGCGTGGGGCGCCTCGACAGCGGGGGCGTGAGCTTCGCGGCCCTGCTCAACGCCCTGCAGAGCGATGCCGAGACCAACCTGCTGTCGACCCCATCGCTGATGACCCTGGACAATGCCGAGGCCTATATCCTGGTCGGCCAGGAGGTCCCGTTCGTGACCGGCTCGACCACCGTCGACAACACCAACCCCTTCCAGACCATCCAGCGCGAGGACGTGGGCATCAAGCTGCGAATCCGCCCCCAGATCAGCGCCGACAACACCATTCGCCTGTCGATCACCCAAGAGGTCTCCTCCATCGCCAGCAACGTCTCCGCCAGCGACGTGGTCACCAACAAGCGCGAGATCGAGACCGCTGTGACGGCCCGGGATGGCGGCATCGTCGTGCTGGGTGGCCTGATCAGCAACCAGGGGCGCAACTCCCGCCAGCAGGTGCCGCTGCTGGGGGATATCCCGCTGGTCGGCAACCTCTTCCGCTACTCCGACCGAGCCAGCGAGAAGCAGAACCTGATGGTCTTCATCCGTGCCCGGGTCGTCCGGGACGACCAGGCCCTGGATGCCGCCAGCGCCGAGAAGTATCGCTTCATGCGCGCCCAGCAGCTGCTGCACCAGCTCGACGAGGAGCAGACCCTGCCGCCGTGGGAGGAGGCCTCGCTGTCGCTGAACACCCTCTACCCCTCGGCCCGGGGTCGCCTGGGGGAACTGGCACCATGAGCCAGCAAGGGACCTCGATGCCGCCGGAGGCGCCTGCCGCCCCCTCGCTCCCTGGAGCGCTGCTCCCCTATCGGCTGTCGCGCCACAGCGGGGTGGCCATCGAATGGCACCCGGGCGGCTATGGCCTGGTGTGCCGTGAAGATGCCGACATCGCCTCCCTGCTCGAGGTGCAGCGTCGGCACGGCCCGCCCCTGAGCGTCGAGTGGCTGACGTCGGGCGAGTTCGAGGGCCGGCTGGGGCGACTCCACGACGACCGCCGGGCCACCACCGAGACCCTGATCGACGGCCTCGCCGAGAAGGTGGACCTGGACAGCCTGATGCACGACCTCCCGGCGACGGAGGACCTGCTGGACACCGAGAGCGAGGCCCCGGTCATTCGCCTGATCAATGCCATCTTCTCGGAGGCCCTGCGGCTCGGGGCCTCGGACATCCATATCGAGCCCTTCGAGAATGCGCTCACCATCAGGCTGCGGGTGGATGGCACGCTGCGGGTCGCCCTGGGTCCGCCGCGGGTGCTGGCCCCGATGCTGATCTCGCGAATCAAGGTCATGGCCAAGCTGGACATCGCCGAGAAGCGCCAGCCCCAGGATGGACGCATCGGCGCGCGGGTCGCCGGCCGCGCCGTGGATATCCGGGTCTCGACCCTGCCCGGCATCCACGGCGAGCGGGTCGTGATGCGCCTGCTCGACAAGCAGGCCTCGCTGCTCGAGCTCGAGCGGATCGGCATGCCCGCCGGGGTGCTGGCCGACTACCGTGACGCCCTGGCCCGTCCCAACGGCATCCTGCTCAACACCGGCCCCACCGGCTCGGGCAAGACCACCACGCTCTACGCCAGCCTCGCCCACCTCAACGACAGCCGCCGCAGCATCCTGACCGTGGAGGACCCCGTCGAATATGCCATTCCGGGCATCGGCCAGACCCCGGTCAACCCCCAGGCGGGCCTGACCTTCGCCCATGGCCTGAGGGCCATCCTCCGCCAGGACCCCGACGTGATCATGATCGGCGAGATCCGCGACGTGGAGACGGCCGCGATCGCCGTCCAGGCCAGCCTGACCGGCCATCTGGTGCTGTCGACCCTGCACACCAACAGCGCGCTCGGCGCCATCGTCCGGCTGCGCGACATGGGTATCGAGCCCTATCTGCTGGCCAACAGCCTCAAGGGCGTGATGGCCCAGCGCCTGGTACGCCGGCTCTGCCCCGCCTGCCGGCGCTGGCGGGCACCGACCGCCGCCGAGGCCCGCTGGATTCCCGGGGTGGAGGGCCTGGACCAGGTCGCGGATGCCGTGGGCTGCGAGCACTGCGAGCAGGCCGGCTACCGGGGACGCCTCGGGCTCTACGAGTTCATCGCGATCGACGAGACCCTGGCGGGCATGATCCATGACCGCCTGCCGGAGCCCGAACTGGCGCGGCATGCCTTCGCACGACACGCCTCGCTGAATGCCGCCGCCCTGGCGCCCTTGACGTCGGGGGAGACCAGCGTCGAGGAGGTGGTCAGGGCACTGCACCACTGAGCCGCGACAACAAACTGCAACATCCCGACGGCAACATGACGCTGACTTCTCACCACGTGGATCCTGGATGCCCACCTACCGCTACCTGGCCCTCAAGCGAGACGGTTCGCGAGCCCGCAACGTGCTGCAGGCCGACAGCGAGCAGCATGCCAGGCAGCTGCTGCGCGACCAGGGGCTGTTTCCCCGGCGCCTGAATCCGGTGGCGCAGCGTCCCGGCCTGCTCCGCCGCCAACGGCTCGACAACGAGAGCCTGGCCCTGCTGACGCGCCAGCTCGCCACCCTGGTGGATGCCGGCATCCCCATCGGCGATGCCCTGGATGCCCTGACCAGGCAATCCGAGGAGCCCAAGTCGCGGGGGCTGCTGCTCGACGTCCTGCGCCGGGTGCGCGAGGGCCACTCCCTGGCCGAGAGCCTGGCCGCCCACCCGGCCAGTTTCGACGCGCTCTATCGCACCCTGGTCGCCGCCGGCGAGCGCGCCGGTCGCCTGGCCAGCGTGCTGGAGCGGCTCGCCGACCATCTCGAGCGGGCCGAGGCACTGCGCAACAAGGCCCGCACCGCCCTGATCTACCCCTGCGTGCTGATTCTGGTCTCCATCGCGGTCGTCACGGGCCTCATGACGCACGTGGTGCCGCGGCTGGCCGCACAGTTCGAGCATTCCAGCATGACCCTGCCCTGGCTGACCCAGGCGCTGATCGCCCTGTCCCATGGCCTGCAGGCCTGGGGCATCTGGCTGCTGGGCCTTGTCGGCCTGCTGATGATCGTCGCCGAGCGGCTCTACCGACGCCCGGCGATCCGGCGGCGCTGGCATGCCATGCTCCTGGGCATTCCGCGGATCGGTGAACTGCTGCTGCTGCAGGACACCGCGCGGCTGACGCGCACCCTGGCCATCCTGACCGGCAGCGGCATCCCGCTCCTCGACGCCCTGCGGGTCAGCCGCGACACCCTGGGCAACACGCTGATGCGCGAGGCCGTGGAGGCCATCGCCGATGACGTCGGCGCCGGCATCAGCCTCAACCGCGCCATGGCCCGGACCGGGCGTTTCCCCCCGACCCTGCTGCACATGGTCGCCAGCGGGGAAGCGAGCGGCCGGCTCGACATCCTGCTGGAACGGATCGCCGAGTCCCGTGAGGCCACCTTCGCCCGGCGGGTCGACCTGGCCATGGGGCTCTTCGAGCCACTGCTCATCCTCGCCATGGGCGGGGTCGTGCTGGTCATCGTCCTGGCGATCCTGCTACCGATCATGAGCCTCAACGGCTCCCTTTCCCTCTGACCCCCTGCGAGGCCCCCGGATGTCCCATCGACTCTCCCGCTCCTGCCGGCAACAAGGCTTCACCCTCCTCGAGATCATGGTCGTGATCTTCATCATCGGCCTGCTGGTCGCCATCGTGGCGCCCAATGTCCTCAGCAATCAGGACGATGCCATGCGCCAGAAGGTTCGCGCCGACCTCGCGACGCTGGAACAGGCCCTGGACATGTACCGGCTCGACAATCTCCGCTATCCGACGACAGCCCAGGGGCTCGAGGCCCTGCAGAAGGCCCCGACCCAGGAGCCCCTGCCTCGCCAGTACCGCCAGGGCGGGTATGTCCGCCGCCTGCCCACCGACCCCTGGGGGAACCCCTACCAGTACCGCCAGCCCGGGCAGCACGGCGACATCGACGTCTACAGCCTGGGGGCCGACGCCCGCCCCGGCGGCAAGGGGCTGGATGCCGACATCGGCAACTGGATGCTATGAGCCCGAGGCCAGCGGCAGCGCACGCCGGCTTCACCCTCCTGGAGCTCATGGTGGTCCTGGGGATCATGGGCGTGGCCGCCTCACTGGCCGTGGCCTGGCTCGACCGGAGCCTTGGCCAGCCGCTGGAGGTCGCCACCGAGAGGCTCCAGCGCGACCTGGCCAGCGCCGGGGAGCAGGCCTGGCTGGGCGGGCGAGTCATCGGCTGGCGGCCGGACGCGACAGGCTATCGGTTCATGGCCCTGCACCAGGGCCGGTGGATCCCCCTGGGGGAGCGCACCCTGCGACCGGTGCACTGGCCCGAGGGCCTGACCCTGGAGGCTCCCCGGGCGCGCGAGGCAGACGTGATGCCGGCATGGATCTGGTGGCCCGATGGCGAGATCGCGGGCAGCGAGATCACCCTTCGCCTGGGGACCGGCGCGGCAAGGATCGCGCCCCCCACCCTGGGCCCGGGCGCCCCCGCCGGGCCGCAGGTGATGCGATGAGCGTCGCCCGCCGCGTCCTCCCGACGGCCGAGTCGTCGGGCTTCACCCTCCTCGAGGTCATGGTGGCGCTGTTCATCCTGGCCATCCTGGCGGTGACCGTCAGCCAGAGCCTCTACCAGCGCACCGCCATCTCGCTGACCCAGCAGCAGCGCCTGCCCCTGATCCTCTGCGCCAGGAGCCTGGAGAGCGAGTTCGCCATCGAGCGCTACTGGCCGGACGTCGGCCACCATGAAGGGCCACACGCCGGGCAGGCTTCGGAATGCCACTGGCAGCTCGAGGTGGAGGAGACCGGGCTCCCCGAGGTGCGGCGAGGCACCCTGCAGGTGTCGGCTCCGCCGGACCCCCGCCCCCTTCGGTTCACGGTCTTCCTGGCACCATGACCTCCCCCACCGCCACTCGACACGAACGCGGCTTCACCCTGCTGGAGGTGCTGGTCGCCCTGGCCCTCACGGCCATGCTGGGCCTCGCCATCGCCAGCCTGGTGAATCGCCTGATCGATGCGCGCGAGGCGCTGGCATCGCCACCGGCCGGGCTCCGCGACCTGCACTTCTCGCAGCTGCTCGAGCGCCGCCTGGAGAGCCTGGTGGTGCGCCCCCTGCATGTCCGGGGCCGGCCGCTGCTCAACCCGCCACTGGACTACCGGGACAACCTTCAGCGGCTGGAGTGGGTGTCCGCCAGCGGCACTCCCCTTTCCGTCGACGATCACTACACCCGGGTGCGGCGGCAGCGACTCAGCTGGTACGAGGAGGGGCGGCTCCGCCTGGCGTCAAGCGGGGAACTGGACGCCGCCGGCGAGCCCGGCTGGCAGACCGTTGCGGAACTGGACGGGATCGAGGCAGTGCGCCTGGCGTTCCACGACGGATCCCGCTGGCAGTCCGCCCCGGCCGGCCGCCCCCTGCCGCGCGGCATCCGGGTCGAGTGGGTGCGTCACGGCCAGGTCACTCGCCTGACGGCCCCGTTGCCGGAGGTCAGGGAGCGATGACGATGTCACGACAGGGGGGCGTCGCCCTGCTCATGGTCCTGCTCTGCCTGGCGCTGAGCAGCCTGCTGCTGGCCGGCCTGGCGGAAGAGGGGCGGCGCGACCTGCGGCGACTGTCCCTCCTCCAGGCCGAGACCCAGGCGCGCTTCCATGCCAGGGGAGCCGAACTGCTCGTCGAGCGGGCCCTGACCGACCCGGCGGCACGCCTGGCGCCCGCGTGGTGGCGTCGGCTGGCGGGCGAGCCCCAGCGGCTGGAGACGCCGGAAGGCCACGTGGAGGTGCGGATCCGCGACCTGCGGACCTGCTTCAACCTCAATTCGCTGGCCGGTCCTGACGCAGCGCTCGCCGAGCGTCAGCTGCAGCGGGTCCTGCCAGGGTCGGCCGAACGGGGGCTCCCCCCCCACCGCCTGGTGGCACGGCTCGCCGACTGGATCGATGCGGACAGCCAGCCGCGCCCCGACAGCCTGGATGGCCTCGACTACGCCTTGCTGGACCCGCCTCGCACCACCGCCGACGCGCCCCTGGTGGACCTCAGCGAACTCAACTGGGTGGCGCCACTGGACCCCGAGCGCTACCGGCGCCATCCGTCGCTCTGCGTCATGCCCGACACGGGGCCATGGCGCCTCAACCTCAACAGCCTGCGAGAGGACCAGCTGCCGATGCTCGAGGCCCTCCTCGAGGACCGGGTGCCGGGGCCCCAGCTCGCCCGGCTGATCGCCGCCCGGCCACCCGCGGGCTACACCGGCATCGACGAGGTCCAGGCGGTGCTGGGGAACCAGGCAGACTGGCTCCGCGAGCTGGGAAACCGCATGACCCTCGCTCCCGACTACCTCGAGCTGGGCATCACCGTCAGCATCGGTGATACGCCGTATCGCTTCCAGCGCCTGCTCCAGGCCGAGGGCGTCAGCAACTGGTCGCCGCGAGTGGCGGCAGCCAGGGTCCGCACCCTGGCCAGGCGCAGCGAGGGCATGATCCCGACGACAGCAGAGACCGGGCGGATCCGCCCCGAGGACGAGACACCATGAACTTCCGATTTCGCCTGCCGGGCCCGTCCGCCAGGCGGCCGCCCCCACGCCTGATCCTCCGCTGCCGGACCCGGACCCCGCCCGGGGAGGCCGACCACGCCCGGCTGGACTGGGCCGTTGTCGATGTCACTCTCCCCGACCGGGAGGGTGTCCTCGAAAGCGGCACCCTGGGGGGGCCGGAGGAGAGCATGGCAGTGGACAGGGTCGCCGCGCTCAGCCGCCTCCACGCCACGGTCCTGCTGCTCCATCCCGAGGCGGTCAGCCACTTCCATCCGGCAGCCCCCAGGGGCATCCGGGAGCGAGAGTGGCCGCTGCTGATCGAGGAGCAGGTCGCCGGCGAGGTGGCCGATCTCGAGCTCGCGGCCCTGAACCGGTCGGCGGGGCATCTCGAGCTGATCGCCGTGGAGCGCCGGCGGCTCCGCGAGTGGCAGGCGTGGCTGGAGGCTCGTGGCGTGACCGTGACCCACTGGGCAAGTGAGTTCATGGGCCTGCCGGACCCGCCGGCGCCCGAGACCCTGAGCGTTCTGGGTGACACCGACCACTGGATGATCAAGGCACTTCCCGGGGAGGCCGCCGAGCCCGCAAGCGTGGAGTGGCTGCTCTGGCCACGGGAGTGGGAGGCCCTGCTGCCCCCGGGACTGCGCGAGAGGACGCGACAGGTCCCGGCCGGCCTCGCGGAGGACGCCGTGCCGTCACCGGCGGCACGGCTCTCCCTCTATGCCCGTCACCTGCCGACACGGCTGCCTGCCCTGCCGGGCCATCGTGCCTCACCCCTCCGGGTCACCGGTGGGTCGGGCGTGGCCCTGGCGCTACTGCTGGCCGCCCACCTGGGATTGTCGGCCTGGCCATGGCTGGCCGGGACGCTGCACGCCGGCGAGCCGCGGCAGGCCGCCGGCCAGATGACGGGAGAGACGTTCCGGGAACGCAATCAGCGCCTGCGGGAGATCCTCGCTGGCATGGAGGAGACACTCATGGGTCAAGGTGCCGAAGTGGTTCGCTATGCCGTCGAGGGGCAGCACCTCTCCATCACCTGGCAACTCCCCGAGGGCACCCGCGACGCGGCGCCTTTCGCCAGCCTCGGCAGTTCGGCCGAGGTCGTATGGCACCGGGAGAGTGGACGCCTGTCGATCGATATCGACCTGCAGGCCTGGCAGGGCAATGGAGGGGGCCAAGCATGACGCCGACCGCTGAACGGCTCCTCGGGGCCTGGCAGGCTAGGCCGCCGGGGCAGCGACTGCGACTCATGGCAGGAGGGGGGGTGATCCTCCTGATGAGTGCCTACCTGGTGGCACGGCACGCACCGCTCCCCCTGCCCCCTGCCGCGCCCGAGGCGCGCGTCACGGATCCTGCGGCATCCGCGGAGGCCTGGAACGCGCGGGCCCACGCCCTCGGCATGCAGGAGGTGCGCGTCGAGGAGGCGCTGGACCAGCGACGGGTGCTCGCCAGGGTACGGGACATCTCGGTCTTCCTGGCCTTCAGCGAGTGGGCGGCCCAGGGTGGCTGGTGGGCACGGGACTGGGAGCTCTCACGACAGGGCGAGGAGATCCGGGTCGAGGCGACCTTCGAGCGTCTCCCCTGACGCGCCACGAGCCGCCCAGCGTCCCGCCCCCCTGGCGGCGTCAGCCGCGCTTGAAGGCGGCCAGGTCATGGGGGTCGAAGCCCTCGACGCGCTCGGGCAGGCCGCGCGCCTGGCGGGCCAGGCGCACCTTCTGGCGCTCGGCGAGGAGTTCGGCGTCGTCGTCCAGGGTACGGCCGTTGAGCTCGGCCAGCTGGGCCATGCCCTGGTGGTAGAAGGCCATCACCGCCAGGGCGGTGTCGTTGTCCTCCGCCATGCCCTTGCGCAGGGCCGGCAGGTAGCCGCTGACCCGGGAGAGATGGTGCTTGAGCTGCCAGACGTAGCGCATCTCGGTCATCCAGGGGCGTTCGCGGAGCACGGCGAACACCAGGCTGGTGGCCACCAGCCCGAGCAGCACCCCCACCACGTTGAGCCAGAAGCCGCCGTCGAAGAGGGCCTGCAGCAGCTGCGAGAAGACCAGCCCGAAGACGATCAGCTGGCCGGCCATGGCCAGGCTGATGAAGCGGCCCTTGCGGCGGTAGGTCTCGGGGTCGTGGTCTTCGAACTGGAACGGCATGGGGCCTCCTGGGGGGCGAATCGGAAATCGGGGTGATTATCCCGACTCCGCCCCCCGGGGTACAGGACTAGCGCAGACGCTCGGCTGCGCTCAGCAGCAGGTGCTCGGTGGTCTCCCAGCCGATGCAGGCGTCGGTCACCGAGACCCCGCGGCGCAGCCGACCGGGCTCCAGGGGCTGCCTGCCCTCGTGCAGGTGGCTCTCGATCATCAGGCCGGCGAGCGCCCCCTCCCCGGCCAGGCGCTGGGCCAGCACGTCCACCAGCACCTCGCTCTGGCGACGGTGATCCTTGCGGGCATTGGCGTGGCTGCAGTCGACCATCAGCCGCGGCGTGAGCCCGGCCTCCTCGAGGGCGCGGCGTGCCGCCTGCACGTGGGCAGCCTGGTAGTTGGGCTCGCCGTGGCCGCCGCGCAGCACCAGGTGGGTATGGGCGTTGCCGGGGGTGTGCTGCACCACCGGACGGCCCGTGGCGTCGAGGCCGAAGTGCTGGTGGGGATGGGCCGCGGCCCGCATGGCGTCCAGCGCCACGCCGATGTCACCGCCGGTGGCGTTCTTGAAGCCCACCACGGCGTCGAGCCCGCTGGCCAGTTCGCGATGCAGCTGGGATTCGGTGGTGCGCGCACCGATGGCGACCCAGGCCAGCAGGTCCTCCAGGTAGGGCGCCAGCATCGGCTGCAGCAGCTCGGTGGCCACCGGCAGGCCCAGCTCGGCCACGTCGCGCATCAGCCGCCGCGAGACCTCGAGGCCGCGGGCCATGTCGCCCGAGCCATCCAGGCCGGGGTCATAGGCGAGCCCCTTCCACCCCACGGTGGTGCGCGGCTTCTCCACGTAGACCCGCATCACCGGCAGCATCCGGTCCGAGATGCGCGGCGCCAGCTCGGCGAGGCGACGGGCATACTCGAGGGCCGCCTCGGGGTCGTGGATCGAGCAGGGGCCAACGACCACCAGCAGCCGGTCGTCGCGACCGGCGAGGATGTCACGGATCGCCTGGCGCTGACCCTCGACCTGGCGGGCCGTGCCTTCCTCCAGGGGCAGGGCACGGCGCAGCTCGCCGGGGGTGGGCAGGGGCAGGTGGGCGGTGGGCCGGGGGGCGGCGTCCGGCTCGGTGCGGGCCAGGGCGGTGGCGAGGGAAGCATTCATGGCGTCAACTCCGGGTAGCGGGGATACATCGTGTCGATCGGGTGCCACCGATGGCGCTACGGTCGGAGGTGGCGCACTGGCACGACCGCAGCTCGCTAAATCGCCAATAGCCGTAATAGCCGGTGAAGCCGGTCAGCGGGCGATGGGCGATGGCTGCGGTCATGGTGCCTCTCCTGTCTGTCATCTTGAGGTGCGGGTGAATCGACTGGCCGGAAACGCAGAACCCCCGGAGCGGGACGCCTTCCGGGGGTTCTGTGGGGAGGCGACCCGGGTGGGGCGTGCCTCTCGGCGATGTCTCGTCTGCTGCTCAGGACATGGCCGCCGGCACACCGGTCATAAAGTAGCCATACCAGCCCCGGCGACCGCTGTCGGACACCACGACCCCACGCGCGGCAGCGCGATGGCGAAGGGAGTCGATGGCGAATGCGGTCATGGTCATCTCCTGAGTCTTGCGAACATCGTGCCGTATCGGGCAGGGGCTGGCAAGTGCGCCGAAGGCAGCGCCGATCAGCCGCTGAAGACCTGCACCCAGCCGATGGTGGCCGGCAGGGCGCTCATGCCCACCAGCACCGCCAGGCCCAGGACCACGGCCAGCAGGCCGCTGTCGTCCTTGAAGTTCTCGTCGTGTCCCGCCATGGATTGCTCCTTCTTCGAGGGTTTTGCTGTCAGGGGGTCTTGCCGGTTGCCCGGCCATTCTAGCCGAGATGCGCCGCGCCAGCGACCGGCCCCGCCGGGCCAGGATGTTGCAGATGGCGGCGCTCAGCGCAGCGGCCTGCCGCCTCACACCGGCAGGCCGATGCCGGTCACACGAGGGCGTTGCCGTCGGCGACGCCCCCCTAGCGCAGGTGCCGACCACCGTCCACGGGCAGGGTCACCCCGGTGACGTAGCGGTTGTCGAGCAGGTAGCGCAGGCTCTGGTAGATCACCCCCGGGCCGGGAACCATCTCCATGGCCGACTTGGCACGGGCCTTCTCGGCATAGGCCTCGTCGTCGCCCTCGTTGAGCATGATCAGCGCGGGGGCGATGGCGTTGACCTGGATCGTCGGGGCGTACATGGCGGCGAACGACAGGGTCAGGTTGGCCAGCCCCGCCTTGCTGGCGGCATAGGCGGCATGCTTGCGCGAGCCCTTCTGCACCACATAGTCGGTCATGTGCACGATGTCGCGCTGGGGTTCGCTGCACGCCTCGAGCAGCTCGCGGGCATGCAGGTTGATCAGGTAGGGCGCCAGCATGTGCACCCGGAACAGCCGTTCGAAGGTGGCCCCCGCCTCGGCCCCGCTGGAGTCCGGGGCCCAGTCGCTGGCGTTGTGGACGATGGCCCGCAGCGACGACGTCTCGGCCTTGAGGCGCGCGAGGAAGTCGAGGATCCCCGCCTCGCTGGAGAAGTCGGCCGGCAGGGTGACGATGCCACGCTCGCGCAGCGCCTCGAGCTCGGGGCGCTCGCGGCGGTAGCTGATGATCACCGGATGGCCGTCGTCCCGCAGGCGCTCGGCACAGTGGCGACCCAGCCGCTGGGCGCCGCCGGTGATCAGGATCGGCGAGGCGCTCATGAGCGGGCCTCCCGGACCAGGCTGCCGGCGGTGGGCACGATGGGGTCCCGGGGGGCATAGGCGAAGACATCGGAGAAGACCCGCGAGGGGGAGAGCCCCAGCGACGCCAGCACGTCCACGCAGGCGTAGACCATGCCCGGCGAGCCGGAGAGGTAGACGTCATGGCCCGAGACATCGTCGAGCGCCGCGGCCAGGGCCTGGTCGATGCGCCCACGGTGACCGCGGATCCGCTCACCGTCGACCGGGGTCTCGGGGGCAACCTCGCTCACCGCATGGAAGCGGAAGTGGGCATGCCCCTCCGCCCACTCCCGGGGAAGGCGCTCCAGGTAGAGGTCGCGACGCTCCCGGGCCGCCCACCACAGGTCGACCTGCCGCTCGGGGTCCTCGTGCAGCGCCGCCTCGACGATCGCCTTCATCTGGGCGAAGCCGGTGCCGGCGGCGATCAGCAGCAGCGGACGGCGGCTGTCCGGGTCCAGCACGCAGTCGCCGCCGGGCAGGCGCAGGGTCAGCCGTTCGGCCACCTGGACCAGCTCGCGCAGGCGGGCGGAGTTCTCCCGCTCGGGCCAGTGCTGGATGTGCAGCTCGATCATGCCGTCACCGCCGTGGGCGTTGGCAATGGAGAAGGGCACCCAGGTCTCGTCGTCGAGCCTGAGCTCGAGGTACTGCCCGGGGGCGTGGGCCACGGCCTCGGGCCGGCCCTCCAGCTGGACACGGAAGACGTCCGGGGTGAGATCCTCGACCTCGGTGACCAGGCAGGTCAGGGTCCTTGGGGTCATGAGTGCCTCATGCGTTGTCAGGGTGTGTTGTCGGGGAGTTCGATGCCCAGCTCGTGCCAGCGTTCGCTGACGCGGGCCTTCACGGCCTCGTCCATGACGATGGGCGTGCCCCACTCCCGGTCGGTCTCGCCGGGCCACTTGCTGGTGGCATCCAGGCCCATCTTGGAGCCCAGCCCCGCCACCGGCGAGGCGAAGTCCAGGTAGTCGATGGGGGTGTTCTCCACCATCACGGTGTCCCGGGCCGGGTCCATGCGCGTGGTGATGGCCCAGATCACGTCCTCCCAGTCGCGGGCGCTGACGTCGTCGTCGAGCACCACCACGAACTTGGTGTACATGAACTGGCGCAGGAAGCTCCACACGCCCATCATCACCCGCTTGGCGTGGCCCGGGTACTGCTTCTTCATGGTCACCACCGCCATGCGGTAGGAGCAGCCTTCCGGGGGCAGGTAGAAGTCGACGATCTCGGGAAACTGCTTGCGCAGGATCGGCACGAACACCTCGTTCAGCGCCAGCCCCAGGATCGCCGGCTCATCGGGCGGGCGACCGGTATAGGTGGAGTGGTAGATGGCGTTCTCGCGCATGGTCATGCGCGTCACCGTGAACACCGGGAAGTGGTCGATCTCGTTGTAGTAGCCGGTGTGGTCGCCGTAGGGCCCCTCCGGCGCCATGTCGTCCGGGTAGATGAAGCCTTCCAGGATGATTTCTGCTGACGCAGGCACTTCCAGATCGGCATGGCCGCACTTGACCAGCTCGGTGCGCGAGCCGCGCAGCAGCCCGGCGAAGGCGTACTCGGAGAGCGAGTCCGGCACCGGGGTCACCGCGCCGAGGATGGTGGCGGGATCGGCGCCCAGCGCCACCGCCACCGGGAAGGGCTCGCCGGGATGGGCCTTCTGGAACTCCAGGAAGTCCAGCGCCCCGCCGCGATGGGAGAGCCAGCGCATGATCAGGCGGTTCCTGGAGAGCTTCTGCTGGCGGTAGATGCCCAGGTTCTGGCGCGTCTTGTGGGGGCCGCGGGTGATCACCAGCGGCCAGGTGACCAGCGGCGCGGCGTCGCCGGGCCAGCAGTGCTGGATCGGCAGGCGGTCGAGGTCGACCTCGTCGCCCTCATGGACGAGCGCCTGGACCGGCGCCGAGCGCACCGTCTTCGGCCCCATGCTCATCACCTGCTTGAAGATCGGCAGCTTGTCCCAGGCGTCACGGAAGCCCTTCGGGGGCTCGGGCTCCTTGAGGAAGGCGAGCAGCTCGCCCACCTCGCGCAGGGCGGCGACGGAATCCTGGCCCATGCCCATGGCGACCCGCTTCGGCGTGCCGAAGAGGTTGCCGAGCAGCGGCATGGTGTGGCCCTTGACGTTCTCGAACAGCAGCGCCGGCCCGCCGGCACGCAGGGTGCGATCGCAGATCTCGGTGATCTCGAGGTAGGGATCCACCTCGGCGGTGATGCGCCTGAGCTCGCCCTGGGCCTCCAGGACGGCGATGAACTCCCGCAGGTCCTTGTACTTCATTCGGATTTCCCGGTTGCAGTACGACGAAAGGGGCAGCATAACATGCTGCCCCCTCGATTCCCCGTACAACTATTGCACAGCTTTCCTGCGCCCTAGTCGCGGCGGGCTCGCCTCAACGACGCTTCATGGCCTCGAAGAACTCGATGTTGGTCTTGGTATCCTTGAGGCGATCGATCAGGAACTCGGTGGCCGCGGTGTCCTCCATGGGGTTGAGCAGCTTGCGCAGGATCCACATGCGCTGCATCTCGTCCTCGGAGGCGATCAGGTCCTCGCGGCGGGTGCCGCTGCGGCGGATGTTGATGGCCGGGTAGACGCGACGCTCGGCCAGCTTGCGGTCCAGGTGCGCCTCCATGTTGCCGGTGCCCTTGAACTCCTCGAAGATCACCTCGTCCATCTTGGAGCCGGTGTCCACCAGCGCCGTGGCGATGATGGTCAGGCTGCCGCCCTCCTCGATGTTGCGGGCCGCGCCGAAGAAGCGCTTGGGCTTCTCCAGGGCATGGGCGTCGACACCGCCGGTCAGCACCTTGCCGGAGCTCGGCACCACGGTGTTGTAGGCGCGCGCCAGGCGGGTGATGGAGTCGAGCAGGATCACCACGTCCTTCTTGTGCTCGACCAGGCGCTTGGCCTTCTCGATCACCATCTCGGCGACCTGCACATGGCGCGCCGGCGGCTCGTCGAAGGTCGAGGCCACCACCTCGCCGCGCACCGTGCGCGACATCTCGGTCACCTCCTCCGGGCGCTCGTCGATCAGCAGCACGATCAGGTGGCACTCGGGATTGTTGCGGGTGATCGAGGTGGCGATGTTCTGCAGCATCAGCGTCTTGCCCGCCTTGGGGGGCGAGACCAGCAGGCCGCGCTGGCCCTTGCCGATGGGCGCGACCAGGTCGATGATCCGCGCGGTGAGGTCCTCGGTGGAGCCGTTGCCGATCTCCATGCGCAGCCGCTCCTGGGGGAACAGCGGCGTGAGGTTCTCGAAGAGGATCTTGTGCTTGGCGTTCTCCGGCTTGTCGAAGTTGATCTGACTGACCTTGAGCAGCGCGAAGTAGCGCTCGCCCTCCTTGGGCGGTCGAATCTTGCCGGAAATGGAGTCGCCCTTGCGCAGGTTGAAGCGGCGGATCTGCGAGGGAGAGACGTAGATGTCGTCGGGGCCGGCCAGGTAGGAACTGTCGGCGCTGCGCAGGAAGCCGAACCCGTCCTGCAGGATCTCGAGCACGCCATCGCCGTAGATGTCCTCGCCGCTCTTGGCGTGCTTCTTGAGGATGGCGAAGATGATGTCCTGCTTGCGGGAGCGCGCCAGGTTGTCGATGCCCATCTCGCGGGCGATCTCCAGGAGGTCCGGCACGGGCTTTTGCTTGAGGTCGGTAAGATTCATCGGTGTGTTCAGAGATTGCTCGTGGAAGCCGGGCGTCGGTACGCCGCGTGTGGCGGGAGGCGAGACGATAACGCCGCGTGGGGTGCGTTCAGAGCCCGGGGAGGCCGCCACTCGTCATGTGCATCCCATGGCCATGGGGGAACCACCACAGGGGGCAGCCGGGCCGAGTCGGGAGTCGAGGGTGCGGGTTTCACTTTCGCCTGATCAGCGGAGTCGGCAATCGGCCGGCATCGACGCTGAGAGCAGTGGGCTGTCTGACGACTTGGAAATGACCGAGACGGGATCGCCGTGGAACGGTCGGGAAGCATTCGGAACAGGCGAACGCCCCGATACTAGTCAAGGCCGCTGCCAAACGCAAGCCCTGCCATGGCCGCGGCAATTGACACGGACCCGGTCGGACCGCAACCTTTCACCCAGCATACTCCAAGGACTCGCCATGACCTCGCCACTGGACCCGGCCCCCGGCCACGCCGCCGCTGACACCTCCCCTGCCGATGCGCCCGCCCCCCGGCGCCTGGCCGCCATCGACCTGGGCTCCAACAGCTTCCACCTGCTGGTCGCCAACTACCAGGAGAACCGGCTGCAGGTGGTGGCCCGCCAGGGCGAGAAGGTCCAGCTGGCCGCCGGCCTGGACGAGGACGGCGTGCTGGAGGAGGCCACCATGGCACGGGCCCTGGCCTGCCTGGAGCGCTTCGCCCCCTACCTCTCCGATATCGCCCCCGGCCACCTGCGGGTGGTGGGGACCAATGCCCTGCGCGACGCCGCCAACAGTCAGGCGCTGATCGACCGCGCCGAGGCGCTGCTGGGCTGCCGTATCGAGATCATCGCCGGCCGCGAGGAGGCGCGCCTGATCTACCTGGGCGCCGCCCACGCCCTGGCCGAGGACGGTCGGCGGCTGATCGTCGACATCGGCGGCGGCTCCACGGAGTTCATCATCGGTGAACGCTTCGAGCCGCTGGCCCTGGAGAGCCTGCGCATGGGCTGCGTCACCTTCACGGGACGCTTCTTCCCCGAGGGCGAGATCAGCGAGAAGCGCTTCCGCCGCGCGGAGCTGGCCGCCCTCTCGGAGCTGGCCAACATCCGCCGCCAGTACCGCGAGCTGGGCTGGGAGGATCCGGTGGGCTCCAGCGGCACCATCAAGGCGGCCGCCGCGGTGATCCATGCCGCGGGCGGGGCGCCGGAGGGGGTCATCACCCGGGAGGGCCTGGCCGCCCTGCGCGAGCGGCTGATCAAGTGCAAGCGGCTCGACCGGGTCGCCCTGGAGGGGCTCAAGCCCGACCGAGCCAGGGTCTTTCCTGCCGGCATCGCGGTACTCTGCGCCGTCTTCGAGGCGTTCGAGCTCGAGCGCATGCGCTACGCCGACGGGGCCCTGCGCGAGGGGGTGCTCTATGACATGGTGGGGCGCAACAGTCCGGAGGACTCTCGCCTGAAGAGCGTGGAGAGCCTGGAGCGCTGCTACGGGGTGGATGGCCGACAGGCCGCCAACGTGGCCGAGACGGCCATCGCCCTCTTCGAGCAGGTCCGCGAGGCGTGGCGGCTGGACGACGACCAGGCACGCTTCCTGGCCTGGGGGGCCCGGCTCCACGAGATCGGCCTGGCGATCTCCCACAGCCAGTTCCATCGCCACGGCGCCTACCTGCTGGAGCATTCCGACCTGGCCGGCTTCTCGCGCCCGGAACAGCGCCTGCTGGCCTTCCTGGTGCGCGCCCACCGGCGCAAGTTCCCGCTCAAGGAGTGGCAGGCCCTGCCCGACTCGGAGCAGGACTCCCATGCCCGCCTGGCCCGGCTGCTGCGCCTGGCGGTGCTGCTGAACCATACCCGCCCCGAGCAGCCGCTCGCCCCGCCGCGGCTCGAGGCCCGGGGCGAGACGCTGCGCCTGCGGCTCGAGCCCGGTGACGAGGCGACCCTGCTGGTCACCGACCTGGAGCAGGAGGTGGCCTACCAGAAGGCCGCCGGCCTGCCCCTGGAGCTGGTCTCCGACTGACCCTCAGCGCGACGGCGAAAGGGCCCGCCAGCCCTCGGCGCAGGCCAGCCAGCGGGACGCCTGCGGGTCGAGCAGCGCCACGACCCGCTCGCCCTGCCACACCACCAGCAGCCGGTCGCGCACCCAGGGCGGCACGTCGGCCTCCTGCAGCAGCCGCTTGAGATCGCGGCTGCCGCGCCCGGCCAGCATCAGCCGCTCGCCGCCCCGGCGAGGCACCACCGTAAGCGTGCCGACCGCCGGCTCCCCTTCCGCCACCAGCCGCAGCCGGCACTCGCCCAGCGGGGTGGCCAGCGGCATGCGGCCATCCCACGTCGCCCGCCATCCCGTCGGCAGCTCCATCGGAGGCGCCAGCAGATGGAGGTGGCCCCGCCACACCCGCGCCTCGGCGCCGGGCCAGGCCACCCGCGTCCGGGCGCCCTGCCGGGCGCCCTGCCGGGCGCCGAGCTGCGCCAGCAGCGTCTCCAGGCGCCTCGCCGGCGGGGTCGGCAGCCCCAGCCGGCCGCAGGCGTGGCGCACCAGCAGCCGCTGGCGGGCGGGCGTCAGCGCCGACAGCCCCGCCGCCGGGAGGCCTGTGGGGTCACCGCCGAGGCGGGCGAGGTCGAGCTCGGCGAGTTCGCCGAGCAGCCCCTCGGCCTCACCGGCCAGCGCGGCACTGCGCGACAGCGCCTCGCCGGCGTGGGGCCAGCGGCTCGCCAGCAGCGGCAGCACCGCACGGCGCAGGAAGTTGCGGTCCAGGGCCTGGTCGCGGTTGGAGGGATCCTCCACCCAGGCGAGGCCGCGACGGCCGGCCTCGGCCTCGAGCGCGGCCCGGGAGTGCGCCAGCAGCGGTCGCTCGACCCGGCTGTCGCGCCAGATGCGTCGCGCCGGCATCGCCGCCAGGCCCGTCACGCCGCTGCCGCGCAGGGCCGCCAGCAGGAAGGTCTCGGCCTGGTCGTCGCGATGCTGGGCCAGCCAGAGCGTCTCGCCAGGCAGGACACGCCGGGCGAAGGCGGCGTAGCGCGCTTCCCGGGCCGCCCCCTCCAGGCCCTGGCCCGTGCCCGGGTCCACCGCCACCCGCTCGACGAACAGCGGCACCCCGAGCCGCGAGCAGAGCCGGCGACAGTGAAGCTCGAAGCCGTCGGCGGCGGCCTGCAGGCCGTGATGGACGTGGAGGGCGTGGAGCGAGCGGGGATGGCGGCGGCACGCCTCGGCGGCCAGCGCCAGCAGCAGCGTGGAGTCCAGGCCCCCGGAGAGGGCCAGCCAGACGACGCGCCCCGGCGGGGTCTCCGCCAGGGCGTCATCGATCAGGGACTGGAGGGGCATGGCACCCTTATGCCGGCGCGCCGTAGCTCATCAGGCGCTCATAACGACGCGCCAGCAGGCTCTCCATGTCCATCGCCTCGAGGCGTTCGAGGCTGGCCAGCAGCGCCTCCCTGACGCGCTCGGCGGTGGTGACCGGCTGGCGGTGGGCCCCGCCCAGGGGTTCCGGGATCAGGGTATCGACCAGGCCCAGCTCCTTGAGGCGCTCGGCGGTGATGCCCATCGCCTGGGCCGCATCGGAGGCCTTTTCGGCGCTCTTCCACAGGATGGAGGCGCAGCCCTCGGGGGAGATCACCGAGTAGGTGGAATACTGCAGCATGGCCAGCTCGTCGCAGACGCCGATCGCCAGGGCCCCGCCGGAGCCCCCCTCGCCCACCACGGTGGCGACGATGGGCGTGCGCAGGCGCGACATCACCGCCAGGTTGTAGGCGATCGCCTCGGACTGGCCGCGCTCCTCGGCGTCGATGCCCGGATAGGCCCCGGGGGTGTCGATGAAGGTCAATACCGGCATCCTGAAGCGCTCGGCCATCTCCATCAGGCGGCAGGCCTTGCGGTAGCCCTCCGGGCGCGGCATGCCGAAGTTGCGGCGCACCTTCTCCTTCACCTCGCGCCCCTTCTGGTGGCCGATCACCATCACCGGACGGTCATCGAGGCGCGCCACGCCGCCGACGATGGCGGCGTCATCGGCGAAGTGGCGATCGCCGTGAAGCTCGTCGAAGTCGGTGAAGACATGCTCCAGGTAGTCGAGGGTGTAGGGCCGCTGGGGATGGCGGGAGAGCTGGGAGACCTGCCAGGGGGTGAGGTCCTTGAAGATGGACTCGGTGAGCTTGCGGCTCTTCTCCTCGAGGCGACCGATCTCGTCGCTGAGGTTGACCTGGCTGTCGTTGCCCACCAGGCGCAGCTCCTCGATCTTGGCCTGGAGCTCGGCGATGGGCTGTTCGAAGTCGAGATAGTTGGGATTCATTGGCGGGAGGCCTTGTGGTGTTTCACCGCCCGGCCCGTGGCGGGCGGCGCGAAAAATGGGAAGTGGCTGGCATTATCGCACCCTCAACGTGCGGCGCAAGGCGGCGCATCGACTGCTGGCGACTGCTCGGGGCTGATCCGGGGGAAGGCCTTCGAGGAGGCGCTGTGACCCCCTCCCTGGGCGCTACCGACGCCATCCCTGGCGTAGGACCTCCTCTTCGGCCTTCCCCCGGCGCCCCTCGCTGGCATGCGTCAGTCCTCAGCCGGCAGCCCGTTACCGATATTTCAGCCGCACCCCGTCCTGGCCCTGCACCTCGCGCAGGCCGATCAGCAGCTCGTCGCTGGGCGAGACCTTCCAGGCCGCATCGAGCTCCAGCCAGCCGGCGGCCTCGGCGTTGCGGTAGCGCAGCCGCACCGGCAGCCCCTCGGGATCGCGGTGCGGGTCGAGGCTCGCCCGCAGGGAGTCGACCAGCCGGCCGTTGATGGCCGCGCCATCCAGGGAGAGCTCCACCGCCTGGCCGAAGCGGGTGCGCGCCGCCACCATGGGGGTGACCTCCTTGCCGCGCAGGCGCAGGCCGCCGGAGTAGTCGTCGGAGGAGACCTCCCCCTCGACGATCAGCACCTGGTCGGCCTCGATCTGGCCGCGCAGCTGATCGAAGAGCTCGCCGAACAGCGATGCCTCGATGCGCCCGGTGCGGTCGTCCAGGGTGATGAAGGCCATGGTGTCGCCGCGCTTGGACTTCATGGTGCGCAGGCCGACCACCAGGCCCGCCACGCGCTGGGACTCCCGGGAGGGCTTGAGGTCGGCGATGCGCGTCGAGACGAAGCGCGCAAGCTCGCCCTCGTACTCATCGATGGGATGGCCGGTCAGATAGAGGCCGAGGGTCTCCTTCTCGCCGGCGAGGCGCTCCTTGTCGGTCCACTCCCGCGCCCCGAGATAGCCGGCGTAGGCATCGCTCTCCGCCTCGTCGACGAAGGCCTCGCCGAACATGTCGATCATGCCCAGGTTCTGGTTGGTCTGGGTCTGGGCGGCGGCCTTCAGGGCGTCGTCCAGGGCCGCGGCCAGCACCGCACGATTGGGGCCGAGGGTGTCCAGGGCCCCCGAGCGGATCAGCGCCTCCAGGGTGCGCTTGTTCATGCGCCTGGGGTCGACCCGGCGGCAGAAGTCGAAGAGGTCCGCGAAGGGTCCGTCCGCCGCCCTCGCCTCGACGATGGCGCCGATGGGGCCCTCGCCCACGCCGCGGATGGCGCCGAGGCCGTAGACCACGCGCCCCTCGGTATCCACGCTGAACTTGTACTCGCCGACGTTGACGTCCGGCGGGGTCACGGTCAGGCCGAGGTGGCGGCACTCCTCGATCAGCGGCACCACCTTGTCGAGGTTGTCCATCTCGGTGGACATCACCGCCGCCATGAAGGGGCCGGGGTAGTGGGCCTTCAGCCAGGCGGTCTGGTACGAGACCAGGGCATAGGCCGCCGAGTGCGACTTGTTGAAGCCGTAGCCGGCGAACTTCTCCACCAGGTCGAAGATGTTGCCCGCCAGGTCCTTGTCGATGCCGTTGGCCGCGCAGCCCTCCATGAAGCCGGCGCGCTGCTTGGCCATCTCCTCGGGCTTCTTCTTGCCCATGGCACGGCGCAGCATGTCGGCCTGGCCCAGGGTGTAGCCCGCCATCACCTGGGCGATCTGCATCACCTGCTCCTGGTAGAGGATGATGCCGTAGGTGGGCTCGAGCACCGGCTTGAGCAGCTCGTGCTGGTAGTCCGGGTGCGGGTAGGAGATCTCGGCCCGCCCGTGCTTGCGGTTGATGAAGTCATCCACCATGCCCGACTGCAGCGGGCCGGGGCGGAACAGCGCCACCAGGGCGATCATGTCGTCCAGGGAGTCGGGGAGCAGGCGCTTGATCAGCTCCTTCATCCCCCGGGATTCGAGCTGGAACACCGCCGTGGTCTCGGCGCGCTTGAGCATCTCGAAGGTGGGGGCGTCATCCAGCGGGATGCTGTCGATGTTCAGCGGCCCCTGGCCGGACACGGCGCGCACCTTGTCGACCATCTCCAGCGCCCAGTCGATGATGGTCAGGGTGCGCAGGCCCAGGAAGTCGAACTTGACCAGCCCGGCCTCCTCGATGTCGTTCTTGTCGAACTGCACGACGAGCCCCGAGCCATCCTCGTCGCAGAGCAGCGGCGAGAAGTCGGTGAGCTTGGTCGGTGCGATCACCACGCCCCCGGCGTGCTTGCCGGTGCCACGGGTGATGCCCTCGAGCTTGAGCGCCATCTCCCAGATCTCGGCGGCCTCCTCGTCGGCCTCGACGAACTCCTTGAGGGCCGGCTCCGCTTCGATGGCCTTGCCCAGGGTCATGCCGACCTCGAAGGGGATCAGCTTGGAGAGCTTGTCGCCGAGGGAGTAGGGGCGCCCCTGGGCGCGGGCCACGTCGCGCACCACCGCCTTGGCGGCCATGGTGCCAAAGGTGACGATCTGGGAGACGGCGTTGCGGCCGTAGCGGTCGGCCACGTACTCGATGACCCGGTCGCGCTTCTCCATGCAGAAGTCGACGTCGAAGTCGGGCATCGAGACCCGCTCGGGGTTGAGGAAGCGCTCGAACAGCAGGTCGTAGCCGATGGGGTCGAGGTCGGTGATCTTCTGGGCGTAGGCCACCAGCGAGCCGGCGCCGGAGCCGCGCCCGGGACCCACCGGGACGTCGTTGTCCTTGGCCCACTGGATGAAGTCCATCACGATCAGGAAGTAGCCGGGGAAGCCCATCTGGATGATGATATCGAGCTCGAAATCGAGCCGCTCCCGGTAGCGCTTGTCGATCTCGGCGAACTCGGCCCCGTCGCGGGGGTAGCGCTCCGCCGGGAAGAGGAAGTCGAGGCGTTCGGTGAGGCCGTCGTGGGAGACCTTGCGGAAGAACTCGTCCTGGGTCATGCCCTCGGGGATCTCGAACTCCGGCAGGAAGATCTCGCCGAGCCGCACGTCGACGCTGCAGCGCGCGGCGATCATCACGCTGTTCTCCAGCGCCTCGGGCAGGTCCGAGAACAGCTCGGCCATCTCCTCGGGACTCTTGAAGTACTGCTCCTCGGTGTACTTGCGCTCGCGACGGGAGTCGTCCAGCGCCCGCCCCTCACCGATGGCGACGCGGGTCTCGTGGGCCCAGAAGTCCTCCTTGTCGAGGAACCGCACGTCGTTGGTGGCCACCACCGGGGTGCCGGTCTCCACGGCCAGGTCCACGGAGAGGTGGACGCACTCCTCCTCCAGGGGCCGGCCGGTGCGGATCAGCTCCAGGTAGAAGCGGCCCGGGAAGGCGGCATTCCAGTCGTCGAGCAGGGTGCGCGCCTCGTCGTGGTGGTCGGTGAGCAGGTGCCGGCCGATCTCGCCGTCGCGCCCCCCGGAGAGGGCGATCAGCCCGCCGCTCTGCGCCAGCACCCACTGGCGGTCGAGCAGCGCCCTGCCCTGCCGCTGCCCCTCGGCCCAGCCGCGGGAGATCAGCTCGGTGAGGTTGCGGTAGCCCTCGGCGTCCATGGCCAGCAGGGTCAGCCGGTACGGGTGCTCCTCGTCGTGGGGGTTGGCGAGCCACAGGTCGACACCGATGATCGGCTTGAGGCCGGCGCCCTGGGCGGCCTTGTAGAACTTGACCAGGCCGAAGAGGTTGGCCTCGTCGGTGACGGCCAGCGCCGGGGTGCCCTGCGTCACCGCGGCCTTGACCAGCGGCTTGAGCCGCACGAGGCCATCGACCAGGGAGTATTCGGTGTGGACGCGGAGATGAACGAAGGGCGTGGTCATATAGGGCTCGGGGCTTGAGAAATATCAGAACAGCGCAAGCTGGCGCTTGACCGGGCCGAAGGAGCGGCGGTGCTCCGGCAGCGGCCCCAGGCGCTCCAGGGCGGCCAGGTGCTCCCGGGTCGGGTAGCCCTTGTGGCGGGCGAAGCCGTAGTCGGGCTGGCGGGCGTCGAGCGCGGCCATCTGGGCATCCCGGGCCACCTTGGCGAGGATCGAGGCGGCGGCGATGGCCGGGTGGCGAGCGTCGCCCTTGACCACCGCCTGGCCGGGGACATGATGCCCGGGCAGGCGATTGCCGTCCACCAGCAGGTACTCGGCCGAGGGTACCAGGGCATCGATGGCGCGGCGCATGGCCAGGTGGGTGGCATGGAAGATGTTGAGCTCATCCACCTCGGCGGCCGTGGCCTCGGCCACGGCGAAGGCCAGCGCCCGTTCGCGGATCTCCCGGTCGAGCGCCTCGCGTCGCCTGGCGCTGAGCACCTTGGAGTCGGTGAGCCCCTCGATGGGCCGCGCCGGGTCGAGGATCACCGCCGCGGCCACCACCGCGCCCACCAGGGGGCCGCGGCCCACCTCGTCGACCCCGGCCAGGCGCTGGCCGTGGTAGTTCACCACCAGCGGCGGCAGTTCCCGGGGGGCGCCTCGCCGCCGGGTCAAGGCGCCACCTCCTCGGCCCGCTCGGGGGCGACACTCGCGGGCAGCGGCCGACCGGCCACCAGCGCCTCGATGGCCTCCGCCGCGCGGCGGCTGGCGTCGCGCTGCAGGCCTTCGTGCATCTCGGCGAAGCGCGCCTCCAGGGCGGCACGGCCCGGGGCATCATCGAGCATAGCGCCGAGCCGGGCGGCGATGGCCTCGGGCGTCGCCGCGTCCTGGATCAGCTCCGGCACCAGGGACTCCCGGGCGATCAGGTTGGGCAGCGAGATCCACTCGGTCTTCACCAGCCGCCTGGCCAGCCAGTGGGTGGCCGGTGCCATGCGATAGGCCACCAGCATCGGGCGATGGCAGAGCATCGCCTCCAGGGCCGCCGTGCCCGAGGCGAGGAGCACGGCGTCGCTGGCCACCATGGCCTCCCGGGCCTGGCCGTCGATCAGGGTCAACCGCTCCACCAGTGCAGGATGGGCCTCCAGCCGCCTCTCGAGTTCGGCGCGCCGCTGGGGGGTGGCCGCCGGCACCACGATGCGCAGGCCCGGCCGGGCGGCACACAGCGTTTCGGCGGCGGCGAGGAAGGTCTCGCCCAGGAAGCGGATCTCGTTGGCCCGGGAGCCGGGCAGCAGCGCCAGCACCTCGCCCTCGGTGGGCAGGCCCAGCGCCTCGCGGGTGGCGAGCCGGTCGGTCGTAAGCGGCAGCTCGTCGGCCAGCGGGTGGCCGACGAAGGCCACCGGCACGCGGTGGCGGGCGTAGAAGGCCGCCTCGAAGGGCAGGAAGGTGAGCATGGCATCCACGGACTTGGCGATGCCCTTCACCCGGCCCTGGCGCCAGGCCCACACGGAGGGGCTGACGTAGTGGGCGGTGGTGAGACCGGCCTCGCGCAGCTGCCGCTCCAGGCCCAGGTTGAAGTCCGGGGCGTCGATGCCGACCATGATGTCGGGCCGCCAGGCCAGGGCATCGGCCTTCAGGGCACGGCGCACGCGAAGGAGACCCGGCAGGTGCCTGAGCACCTCCACCAGGCCCATCACCGAGAGGGTCTCCAGGGGGAAACGGCTGTCGATACCCTCGCCGATCATGCGCGGGCCGCCGATGCCGCGAAACTCGACCCCGGGATGGCGCGCCCTGAGGGCGCGCATCAGGCCGGCGCCGAGGATGTCGCCGGAGAGCTCCCCGGCCACCAGGTAGACCCGCCTCACCGCCTGTCGCTCGGCCGCGGCCATGGCTAGCGGATGATGCCGCGGGTCGAGGCCTCGATGGAGGCGGCAAAGGTCTCGGTCTCGGCAAGCGCGAAGCGCGTGCGAATCTCGTCCAGCGCCTGCTCCACGGTGAGCCCCTGGCGGTAGACCAGCTTGTAGGCCTCGCCCAGCGCCTTGAGCGCCTCGCGGGAGAAGCCGCGGCGCTTGAGGCCCACCAGGTTGAGGCCGTGGACCTGGGCCGGGTTGCCGTTGATCATCACGTAGGCGGGGGTGTCCTTGGTGATGATGGAGCCACCGCCGGCCATGGCGTGGGTGCCGAAGTGGCAGAACTGGTGCACCGCGGCGAGGCCGCCGAGGATGGCGAAGTCGCCCAGCTTGACGTGGCCGGCCAGGGTCACCTGGTTGGCCAGGATGCAGTCGTTGCCGATCACGCAGTCGTGGCCCACGTGGACATAGGCCATGAACAGGTTGCGCGAACCGATGGTGGTCTCGCCGCGGTCCTGGACGGTACCGCGATGCAGCGTCACCCCCTCGCGGACGACGTTGTCGTCGCCCATGACCAGGCGGGTCGGCTCGCCGGCGTACTTCTTGTCCTGGCAGTCCTCGCCCACCGAGGCGAACTGGAAGATGCGGGTGCGGGCGCCGAGCACCGTGGGCCCCTTGATCACCACATGGGGGCCGATCCGGCTACCGGGCCCGATCTCGACGTCGGGGCCGATCACCGAGAAGGGGCCCACCTCGACATCATCGGCGAGGCGCGCCGCGGGGTCGATGAGCGCGGTGGGATGTATCAAGCGACCTTCCTCTCGGCACAGATGATCTCGGCCTCGCAGGCCAGTTCGCCATCGACGGAGGCCTTGCAGGCAAACTTCCAGATGCCGCGCTTCTCGCGGATCACGTCGGCGCGCAGCTGGAGCCGGTCACCCGGCATGACCGGGCGCTTGAAGCGCACGTTGTCGCTGCCGACCAGGTAGTAGACGTAGCCATCGGCGGGGAGCTTGTTGACGGTCTTGAAGCCGAGGATGCCGCACGCCTGGGCCAGCGCCTCTATCACCAGCACGCCGGGCATGATCGGGTGGTGGGGGAAGTGGCCATTGAAGAACGGCTCGTTGATGCTGACATTCTTGTAGGCGACGATGGATTCGCCCAGGGTAATCTCCGTTACCCGATCCACCAGCAGGAAGGGGTACCGGTGGGGCAGATAATCACGAATCTCGTTGATGTCCATTACCATCGTAGCAACCTCTGAAATGACGAGATGCCCGCCTTCCGGGCGGGCACGAGCCGGCGGCATCGACCGTCGGGCAGGCGGGGGATTATAGCGCCCCCCGCGGCGCCCTCAACCGTCGCTTCCCTTCTCGAGTCGTGACAGCCGTTTCGCGATGTCGTCGAGCTGCTTGAAGCGTACCGCATTCTTGCGCCACTGGGTGTTCTTCATCGCCCCCGTGCCGGAGGAGTAGACACCCGGCTCGTGGATCGAGTTGGTGACCAGGCTCATGCCGGTGACCTGGACCCCGTCGCAGATCGTCAGGTGGCCGGAGAGGCCGACCCCGCCGCCCAGCATGCAGTGCCTGCCCACCTTCGTGGAACCGGCGATGCCCACGCAGCCGGCGAGCGCGCTGTGGTCGCCGATCTGCACGTTGTGGGCGATCTGCACCTGGCTGTCGATCTTGACGTCGTTGCCGATCAGGGTATCGCCGAGGGCCCCACGGTCGATGCTCGAGCAGCTGCCCACCTCGACGTCATCGCCCAGCACCACCCCGCCGAGCTGGGCGATCTTGTGCCAGCGCGCGCCGTCGTGGGCGAAGCCGAAACCGTCGCCGCCGATCACGCAGCCGCTGTGCAGGATGACCCGCTGGCCGATGATCACCCCGTGGCAGACGGTGACGTTGGCGTGGAGACGCGTGCCGGCACCGATGGCCGTGTCCGCGCCGACCACCGAGCCCGGGCCGATCACCACGTCGTCGCCCAGGCTGACGCCGGCCTCGATCACGGCGTTGGCCCCCACGTCCACCCGCGCCCCCAGGGTGGCGGAGGGGTCGACCACCGCCGAGGGGTGCACGCCGCCGGGCGCGCGGCTCGCCAGGGGGTCGAAGAGCCGCGACAGCGCCGCGTAGCCCAGGTAGGGGTTGTCCAGCTCCAGGCGAGCCACCGGACAGGCCTCGCCGTGCTGGGGGTGCAGCAGCACGGCGGCGGCGCGGGTAGCCGGCAGGTCCTTCAGGTAGGCGCGGTTGGCCAGGAAGGCCACCTGGTCGGGGCCCGCGTCCCTGAGGGTGGCCAGGCCGTTCACCCGGCGGCCGGCATCGCCGATGAGCCGGGCGCCGATGCGCTCGGCGAGTTCCCCCAGGAGGTAGGTCGGAGAGTCGGATCGCGTCATGAGTCCCGGGTCCTCACAGCATGGTGTTGAGGATCTGGGTCAGCTCGCTGGTGAGGTCCTGAAGCTGCTGTTCGGCGTGCAGCACGCCCTGGGGCTCCACCAGCACCTTCACGCTGTGGCGGGTGATCAGCTGCTCCACGGCCCGATCCAGGTGCGGCTCGGCGCGCTGCAGGAACTGCTGCTCGGAGCGCTGCTGGGCCTGCATGATCTCGCCGGCCAGGCGGTTGAGCTCGGCGACCTTGCGGTTGGCCTCCTGGCGCTCGCTGTCCGAGAGGCTGTCGGCACGCTGCTGGAGCTGGGAAAGCTCCTGCTCCAGGGCCTGGGCCTGCTGCTGCTGGCTGCCGACCTGGCCTTCCAGCTCGCTCATGGAGCGCTGGGCGGCATCGGTCTGCAGCAGCGCACGGCGCCAGTCGAGCATGGCCACGTCATCGGCCTGGGCGGGCAGCGCCAGGACGGCCAGCAGAACCAGGCTCAGGAGGGCGGTCAATCTACGCATGGTGGGCTCCTTGGCGGGCCGCCGCGGGCGGCGGCCGTCTTGTCGTCGTGGCGGAATCAGAAGGTCTGGCCGAGGGAGAACTGGAAGAACTGGGTGTCGTCGCCGCTCTCGTCGTTGAGCGGCTCGGCGACGCTGAAGGTCAGCGGCCCCACCGGTGTCAGCCAGGATAGGCCGATGCCCACGCTGTAGCGCAGGTCGCCCAGGTCGACGCCGGAGCTGCAGTTGGAGGTGGTGCCCTCGGGCACGTCATAGCAGTCGGTGAGGAAGGTGTTGCCCGCATCCAGGAACAGCGAGGTCTGCAGGGAGCGGCGATCCTCGATGAACGGCATCGGGAAGAGCAGCTCGGCGCTGCCCTGCACCAGCACGTTGCCGCCCAGGGTCCGGTCCCGGCCACCGCCGGGCGGGGGCGTGGTGGGCTGCCCCAGGGTGTTGGCGGTGAAGCCGCGCACCGACCCGAGGCCGCCGGCGAAGAAGTTCTCGTAGAACGGGTAGGGATCGTTGCCGACCACGTCGGCGAAGCCCAGCTCGCCGCTGAACTTCAGCGCCCAGTCGTGGTTGTCGTCGAGGGGGAAGAGCTGGCGGGCCTGGCCGCGCAGCTTGTAATACTCGGCGTCGCTGCCCGGCACCGCGGTCTCCAGCGACAGGCGCTGGTAGTTGCCGGCGGTGGGCATGATGCCGCGGTTGAGATTGTTGCGGGTCCAGCTCGCGGTCAGCTTCAGGGCCTGGGCATCGGCCCCCTGGTCCTCCACGTACTGGTTGATCTCCTGGGCGGTATCGCGGAAGGTCTTGATGGTCAGGTCCTCCACCGCGGTGCCGAAGTTGAGACGGGTGATCTCGTTGATCGGGTAGCCGAAGTTGATCCCCGCGCCGTAGGCGTCGGTGGAGTAAGTGGAGATGTCGGAATCCTCGAAGTCGGTCTCGCGGTAGTAGAGGTTGTAGCCGCGGGAGATGCCGTCCAGGGTCCAGTAGGGATCGGTGAAGCCGAAGTTGACGCTGGTGAAGGTATCGCTGCGCTGGGCGCCGATGTTCACCCGGTTGCCGGTGCCCAGGAAGTTGTTCTGGGAGAGGCCGACGCCGTAGATCACCCCGGCGCTCTGGGAGAAGCCGACGCTGGCCGAGATCGACCCGGAAGGCTGCTCCTCCACGGTATAGGTGACGTCGAGCTTGTCCGGCTCGCCGGCCACCGGCTGGGTCTCGACATCGACCTGGCGGAAGAAGCCGAGCCGCTCGAGGCGCTGGCGGGACTGGCTGATCGACTCGGTGGAGGCCGGGGCCCCCTCGAGCTGGATCATCTCGCGGCGCAGCACCTCGTCCTGGGTGGTGGTGTTGCCGATGAAGTCGATGCGCCGCACGTAGGCCCGACGGCCGGCGTCGACCCGGAAGATCAGGTCCACTGTCTCGCCGTCGGCGCCGATCTCGGGAATCCCGTCGACGCTGGCGAAGGCGAAGCCCTCGGCGCCCAGGCGCGAGCGCAGCGCCTCGGAGGAGGCGGTGACGTCGCTGCGCGAGAATACCTCGCCCTGCTCCACCGCCAGCAGCTCGCGGGCCTCGCGCTCGCCGATCTGCAGGTCACCGGCGAAGCGCACGTCGCCGATGCGGTACTGGCGCCCCTCGACGACGTTGACGGTGATGAAGATCTGCGACTTGTCGGGACTGATCGAGACCTGGGTGGAATCGACGTTGAAGTTGACGTAGCCGCGATCCAGATAGAAGGAGCGCAGGCGCTCCAGATCGCCGGCCAGGGCCTCGCGGGAGTACTCGTCGCGGGAGAACCAGCCGAAGATGCGCCCCGGGCGATCGTTGAGCTCGAAGACGTCGCGCAGGGTGTCATCGTCGAAGGCACGGTTGCCGACGATATTGATCTGGCGGATGCGGGCCACCGCCCCCTCGTTGATCTCGATGTTGACCTGCACCCGGCCCTCGCCGACCTCCTCGACGCTGGTGTCGATGGTGGCGCTGTAGCGGCCCTGGCCCTGGTAGACGCCCTCCAGCTCGCGCTGGATCTCGTCCAGGGTGGAGAGCTGCAGCACCTGGCCTTCGGCGAGGCCGGCCTGCTGCAGCCCCTGGCGCAGCTCGTCGTCGCCGATCTGGCGATTGCCGGTGATGTTGAGGCGACTGATGGTCGGACGCTCGACCACCTGGATGATCAGCACGTCACCGTCGCGGGCCAGGCGGATGTCCTCGAACAGGCCGGTGGCGAAGAGGCTGCGGGTCGCCTCGGCCAGCTCGCGGTCGTCGACCCGGTCACGGGCGCTGACAGGAAAGGCATTGAAGACGGACGCCGCGGAGACCCGCTGCAGGCCTTCCACACGAATGTCTGTCACCTCGAAGGGTTGTGCCTGGGCCGTCCCGGCCCCGACGAGCAGCAGCGCCGCCAGTCCGATGGTCTTGATTCTCATGCAGTCGATTCGCTCGCGTTGATCTGCCAAACCTGTCCAGACAGGCACCTTATACACTTGTGCGGCTCGCTGACAAGGCGAAGGCCTCGCGCTGGCCACTGAGGCCGACGGCGAGGGGCGCCGATGACAGGCCGAAGAGGAGGTCCTACGCCAGGGATGGCGTCGGTAGCGCCCAGGGATGGGTTCACAGCGCCTCCTCGCAGGCCTGTCGGAGGATCAGCCCCTCGGGGGCCGCCATCCTCTGTCATGCAGGGTTACCACAGCCGCATCAGATCGAAATAGATCGCCATCAGCATCAGGGTGCCCACCAGCGCCAGGCCGATCCGCAGCCCGATCGCCTGGGCCTGCTCGGAGACCGGCCGGCCGCGCACCACCTCCATGAAATAGTAGAGCAGGTGCCCGCCATCCAGCACCGGGATCGGCAGCAGGTTGAGCACGCCGAGGCTGATCGAGAGGTAGGCCAGAAAGCTGACGAAGCTCTCCAGGCCCGCCCGGGCCGAGTCGCCCGATATCTGGGCGATGGTGATCGGTCCCGAGAGGTTGGAGGGCGAGATCAGCCCCACCAGCATCTTGCGGATGGCATCCAGGGTCAGCAGGGTCATCTCGCCGGTGCGCGACACGGCCTGACCCACGGCGGCCACCGGGCCGTAGCGGATCTCGCGGCGGTACTCCTCGGGCCACTCCACCGGGGCCACCCCGGCACCGATGTAGCCGACGGCCACGCCCTCCTCCAGCTCGTTGCGTCCGGGGGTGATCGCCAGGTCCCGTCGCTCCCCGTCCCGCAGCACCTCCAGCGACAGGGACTCGCCGGGGCTGGCGCGAACGATGTCGACGAAGTGCATCCAGTCGTCCACCGGCGTGCCATTGACCGCGACGACCTCGTCGCCGGGCTGCAGGCCGGCGGCGTCGGCCGCCTCGCCGGGCACCAGCTGGCCCAGCACCGCCGGGAAGGACGGGCGCCAGGGGGTCACGCCCAGGCTCGGCAGCGGCTGGGGCGGGTCCTGGCGTACCAGCCAGTTCTCCACCGGCAGGCGATACGCGCGGGGCTCGGAGGTGGCATCGGCACGGGCCTCGATGGAAAGCTCGCCGCTCATGCCGATGGCCGCCACCAGCTTGAGGTTGATCTCGTCCCAGCCGCGCACCGCCTCGCCGCGCACGGCGACGATCTCCTGACCGGCACGCAGCCCGCCACGCTCGGCGGGCGAGTCCGGTGCCACGCTGCCGATCACCGGCGCCACCGTGGTGGTGCCGGCCACGAACAGCGCCCAGTAGGCGACGATGGCGAGCAGGAAGTTGGCCAGGGGACCGGCGGAGACGATGGCAATGCGCTGCCAGACGCTCTTGCGGTTGAAGGCCTGGTCGAGCTGGTCCTCGGGCACCGGGGCCTCGCGCTCGTCGAGCATCTTCACGTAGCCGCCGAGGGGAATGGCGGCGATGGCGAACTCGGTGCCGTGGCGATCGACGCGGGACCAGATCGGCTTGCCGAAGCCCACCGAGAAGCGCAGCACCCTCACGCCGCAGCGCCGCGCCACCCAGAAGTGGCCATACTCATGGAAGGTGATCAGCAGGCCGAGCACCACGATCACGGCCAGGATGTTCTGGATCAGGCCCAAGTCTGTCTCCTCTGGGTGTCTCGCACGATAGGGTCGGCGCCTCAGCGCCGCGCCAGCCACTCACGGGCGGCGTGGCGGGCCCGGGCATCGGCCTCCAGGATGGTCTCGAGGTCATCGGCGGCCTCCACCGGCCGGCCGTCACGCACTCGTTCCACCAGGTCGGCGATGCCGGTGAAGCCGAGCCGGCCGGCAAGGAAGGCCTCCACGGCCACCTCGTTGGCGGCGTTCAGCACCGCCGGCGCCGTGCCGCCCGCCGCCATGGCCTCCCGGGCCAGCCGCAGGCAGGGGAAGGCCACTTCATCGGGCGCCTCGAAGTCGAGCCGCGCGACCCGGAAGAGGTCGAGAGGCTCGACTCCCGCGGCGATGCGCTCGGGCCAGGCCAGGCCATAGGCGATGGGCGTGCGCATGTCGGGATTGCCCAGCTGGGCGATCACCGACCCGTCGCTGTAGGCCGCCATGGAGTGAATCACGCTCTGGGGGTGCACCACCACCTGCACCTGGTCGGGATGGGCGTCGAACAGCCAGCAGGCCTCGATCAGCTCCAGCCCCTTGTTCATCAGGGTGGCGCTGTCCACCGAGATCTTGCGGCCCATGGACCAGTTGGGGTGGGCGCAGGCCTGCTCCGGCGTCACCCGGGCGAGACGATCCGCGCTCCAGCCCCGGAAGGGGCCGCCGGAGGCGGTCAGCAGCAGCCGGGTCACGCCATGGCGGGCGAGCCCGCCGCGATGCTCCACGGGTAGACACTGGTAGATGGCATTGTGTTCGGAATCGATGGGCAGCAGGGTCGTGCCGCTTCGCTTCACCGCCTCCATGAACAGTGCCCCGGACATCACCAAGGCCTCCTTGTTGGCCAACAGCACCCGCTTGCCGGCCCGCACCGCGGCGAGCGTGGGCAGCAGCCCGGCGGCACCGACGATCGCCGCCATCACCGCATCGACCTCGGGGGCCTCGGCCACCTCGACCAGCGCCTCGGGCCCGGCCCCGACCTCGGTGGCCAGCCCGGCCTCGGCCAGCCGCGCCCGCAGCCAGGCGGCGTCGGCCTCGTCGCCGAGCACCGCCACCGCGGGCCGGTGGCGACGGCACAGCGCGAGGAGCGCCTCGCGGGAACGGTGGGCGGTCAGGGCGTGGACCCGGTAGCGCTCGGGATGACGGGCGATGACGTCCAGGGTGCTGGTGCCGATGGAGCCGGTGGCCCCCAGCACCGTGACGGCCTGGCAGGCGGGCGCCGGGGCCTCGCGGGAAGCAACCATGCTAGAGCACCCCGAGGGCGATCAGGGCGAAGAGCGGCAGCGCCGCGGTCAGGCTGTCGATGCGGTCCAGCACGCCGCCATGGCCGGGCAGCAGCGCGCTGGAATCCTTGATGCCGCGGTAGCGCTTGAGCATGCTCTCGAGCAGGTCGCCCAGCACCGAGACCAGGGTCACCACCAGGGTCGCCAGCACCAGCGACAGGCCGCCTGACGTCCCCAGCCCCTGCCAGGTGGCGAACAGCACGGCCAGCAGGGCGGTGGCGACCAGCCCCCCGGCCACGCCCTCCCAGCTCTTGCCGGGACTCACCTTCGGCGCCAGCTTGCGCCGGCCGAAGGCACGGCCGGCGAAATAGGCACCGATGTCGGCACACCACACCAGCAGCAGCACGAAGAGCAGCCAGACGGCACCGGTGTCACGCAGCACGACGAGGCCCACCCAGGCGGGCAGCAGCACCCACAGGCCCATGGCCAGGCGGCGGGAGGGCGACTGCCACTGGCGCCCCCGCGCCGGATAGTGGACCACCCAGTAGAGGTTGGCCAGCCAGCCGATGACCCCCAGCCACAGCGGCCAGGCGGCCAGGGCCGCCCCGCTGAGCCACAGCATGAGCATGGCCAGGGCCAGCACGCCCACCAGCAGCAGGCGGTGGTCGTGCCGGCGGATGCCGGCCAGGTTGGTCCATTCCCAGCCGGCCAGCAGCACGATGGCCGCGGTGAAGAGCGCGAAGGCACCCCCCGACAGGCCGAACAGGCCGGCCAGCATCAGCGGAGCCAGCCAGGCCGCGGTGATGATCCGCTGTCTAAGCACCTTGCGCCTCGATCTGTTCGTCGGTCATGCCGAAGCGGCGCTGCCGGCGCTGGAAGTCGGCCAGCGCCTGGTCGAACGCCTCGGCATCGAAGTCGGGCCACAGCCGTGGCGTGAAGTGGAGCTCGGCATAGGCCAGCTCCCAGAGCAGGAAGTTGGAGATGCGCTGCTCGCCGCTGGTGCGGATGCACAGGTCCACCGGGGCCACGCCGGCCAGGCAGAGCTGTCCCGCCAGGGCCTGCTCGTCGATCGCCGAGGGCGCCAGCTCCCCCGCGGCGACCCGCTCGGCCAGCCGCCGGGCGGCCCGGGCGATGTCCCATTGCCCGCCGTAGTTGGCGGCGATCACCAGGTGCATGCGGGTATTGTCGCGGGTCTTCTCCTCGGCGCGAGCGATGTAGCGCTGGATCGAGTCGGAGAAGGCGGTGCGGTCGCCGATCACCGAGAGGCGAATGCCGTTGTCATGGAGCTTTCTGACCTCGCGCTTGAGCGCCAGCAGGAAGAGCTCCATCAGCGCGCTCACCTCGGCCTTGGGGCGCTTCCAGTTCTCGCTGGAGAAGGCGAACAGGGTCAGGGTCTCGATGCCGCGCTCGGCGGCACGGCGGATGGTGGCCCGCACCGCCTCGACGCCGGCATGGTGGCCGCGCACGCCTGACAACCCCCGGGCACGCGCCCAGCGGTTGTTGCCATCCATGATGATCGCCACGTGGCGTGGCAGCGCGCCCCCCGGGGTGGCGGCGGTGCCATCCGTGGCGCCGGGGTCAGGAGATTGCGGTGACGTCATGGTGTCTCGCATGGGGAGTGTGCCGGGGCATGCCCCGCCGATGCGGCGGGGCGCGCCATCCTCAGACCTGCATCAGGTCGTGTTCCTTGGATTCCAGCGCCTTGTCGATCTCGGCAATGTACTTGTCGGTCAGCTTCTGGATCGCGTCCTCGCCCTGGTGCTGCTCGTCCTCGGTGATTTCCTTTTCCTTGAGCAGTGCCTTGATGTCGCCGTTGGCGTCGCGGCGCACGTTGCGCACCGCCACCCGGGCGTGCTCGGCCTCGGCGCGGGCCTGCTTGATGTAGCCCTTGCGCGTCTCCTCGGTGAGCATCGGCATCGGCACGCGGATGTTGTTGCCGGCGGTCGAGGGGTTCAGGCCGAGGTCCGAGGTCATGATGGCCTTCTCGATCTTGGGCACCATGTTCTGCTCCCAGGGCACCACGGAGAGCGTGCGCGCATCCTCGGTGTTGATGTTCGCCACCTGGTTCAGCGGGACCTGGCTGCCGTAGTAGTCCACGGTCACCGAGTCCAGGATGCTGGAGTGGGCGCGCCCGGTACGGATCTTGTTGAAGTTGCCATGAAGGGCCTCGAGGCTCTTCTTCATGCGGGCTTCCGCATCCTTCTTGATGTCATTGATCACGTTATCAACCTCTGTCTATCAGCGTGCCTTCCTCGCCGCCCACCACCAGATTGAGCAGGGCGCCCGGCTTGTTCATGTTGAAGACGCGGACCGGCATGTCATGGTCCCGCACCAGGCAGATGGCGGTCAAATCCATGACGCCCAGCTTCTGGTCCAGGGCATCGTCATAGCTGAGCTGGTCGTACTTGACCGCGTCGCTGTGCTTGACCGGGTCCTTGTCGTAGACCCCGTCCACCTTGGTGGCCTTGACCACCACGTCGGCATCGATCTCGATGCCGCGCAGGCAGGCCGCCGAGTCGGTGGTGAAGAAGGGGTTGCCGGTGCCGGCCGAGAACAATACCACGTCACCGGAGGTGAGGTAGCGGATGGCCGTCCGGCGGTCATAGTGCTCCACCACGCCACTCATGGGAATCGCCGACATCACCCGCGAGCGGATGTTGGAGCGCTCCAGGGCATCGCGCATGGCCAGGGCGTTCATCACCGTGGCCAGCATGCCCATGTGGTCGCCGGTGACCCGATCCATGCCGGCCTCGTGCAGGGCGGCCCCGCGGAACAGGTTGCCCCCGCCGACCACGATGCCGACCTGGACGCCGATGCCGACCAGCTGGCCGATCTCCAGCGCCAGGCGATCCAGCACCTTCGGGTCGATGCCGAACTCGGCATCGCCGGTCAGCGCCTCGCCGGAGAGCTTGAGCAGGATCCGCTTGTACTTCGACTTCTCCGTGCGGGGCTTGTCGGCCCTGGCGGGGCGCTCGAGCGGCAGATCGGCATGGTCGGATGTGGGCATGGCATCTCTCCTGGGGCGTCAGCAGTGGGCACAGCGGTGGCCGGAGGCACCGGCCGGATACGCGAAGGCGTGCGCGGGTGCGCACGCCATCGTTTTTCGGGAACGTCTGACCTCAGCTACGCTTGGCCTGTTCCATCACTTCCTTGGCGAAGTCGACCTCTTCCTTCTCGATGCCCTCGCCCACCTCGAAGCGAGTGAAGCCGAGGACCTCGCCGCCGGCGGCCTTGACGAACTCGGCCACGGACTGGTCCGGGTTCTTGACGAAGGGCTGCTCGGTCAGGCTGTTCTCGGCCAGGTACTTCTTCAGGCGGCCCTGGACCATCTTCTCGGCGATGTTCTCGGGCTTGCCGGCCATGTCGGGCTGGGCGAGGATGATGTCCTTCTCCTGGTCCAGCTGCTCCTGGGGCATGTCCTCGGGGCGGGCCACGGCCGGGTTGATGGCCGCGACGTGCATGGCGACGTCCTTGGCCACCTCGGCGTTGCCGCCCTTGAGCACGGTCAGCACACCGATGCGGCCGCCGTGGACGTACTCGCCCACCAGGCCACCCTCGGCGGCCTCGACGACGACGCTGCGACGCACGCCGATGTTCTCGCCGATCTTCTGGACCAGCTGCTCGCGGGCCACCTCGAGGTCACCGGCCATGACGGCGGCCACGTCCTCGCTCTTGGCGGCGAAGAAGGCGTCGGCGATCTTGTCGGCGAAGGCCTTGAAGTTGTCGTCGCGGGCGACGAAGTCGGTCTCGGAGTTGATCTCGACCATCACGCCGTAGCTGCCGTCCTCGGCCACGCGAGTGACGACGGTGCCTTCGGCGGCGGTGCGGCCGGCCTTCTTGGCGGCCTTGAGGCCGGAGCTCTTGCGCAGGTTCTCGATGGCGACGTCGATGTCACCGCCGGCCTCGGTGAGGGCCTTCTTGCACTCCATCATGCCGAGCCCGGTACGCTCGCGAAGTTCCTTGACCTGGGAGGCGCTGATAGCTGCCATGGGGTTCACCTCTGAATGACTCGTGAAGTGGGAGCCGGACCCTCGGTGGGAGAGTCCGGCGAATTCGGAGAAGAAAGGGGGCCGCGGCCCCCTTTGGTCCGACCGGCTGCCGTGGCGCCGACCGCTGCAACAGCGGCCAGCGTGGCGCCGGCCGGACGGGCCGCGATCACTCGGCGGCCGCGTCGCTCTGGGTCTCTTCGGTGACCTCGACGAACTCGTCGGGACGACCTTCCTTCGCACGGGCACAGGCGTCGGCGATGGCCTTGACGTAGATCTGGATGGCGCGGATGGAGTCATCGTTGCCGGGGATCACGTAGTCGACGCCGTCCGGGTCGGAGTTGGTATCCACCACGCCGATGACCGGGATGCCCAGCTTGTTCGCCTCGTTGATGGCGATGCGCTCGTGGTCGACGTCGATCACGAACAGTGCGTCGGGCAGGCCACCCATCTCCTTGATGCCACCCACGGACCGCTCGAGCTTGGCCTGCTCGCGGGTCGCCATCAGCACTTCCTTCTTGGTCAGCTTCTCGAAGGTGCCGTCCTGGTGCATGGCCTCGAGCTCACCGAGGCGCTTGATGGAAACGCGGATGGTCTTGTAGTTGGTCAGCATGCCGCCCAGCCAGCGGTGGTTGACGAACGGCTGACCGACGCGGGTGGCCTCTTCCTTGATGATCTTGCTCGCGCTGCGCTTGGTGCCGACGAACATGATCTTGTTGTTGGCCGCCGCCATCTTCTCGACCACGTCGATCGCCTCGTTGAGGGCCGGCAGGGTGTGCTCGAGGTTGATGATGTGGATCTTGTTGCGGGCGCCGAAGATGAACTTGCTCATCTTCGGGTTCCAGTACTTGGTCTGGTGACCGAAGTGAGCACCTGCCTTCAGCAGGTCACGCATATTGACGTGTGCCATGGATGACTCCTGGAAAATCGGGTTAGGCCTCCACGCACCCCATGGATCCGACCGCCGGGACATCGAAAGATGACCACGACAGCACCCGGGACCATGTGCCGGTGCATGTGTGTTTTCAAGGCGTTGCTTTGCGTTGCGCCATCGCAGTCGCTCCTCTCCGACACGGCGGGACAGCTCGGCTGGCCGGCGTGGCTGACACGGAGGGTTCAGCGATTGCAGGAAGGCGCGCAGCTTTATACCATGGATCGACCCCGAGATGAAGTCGCCCGCTCCTGTCCACGCCTGTCGACGCCTGGGCGACCCCACCCCAGAATCCGAGATTCCATGAACGTACCCATCAAGACGCCCGACGAGATCGAGAAGATGCGTGAGGCGGGCCGTCAGGCCGCCAGCGTGCTGGAGATGATCACTCCCCATGTGACGGCCGGCGTCAGCACCGGCAGGCTCGACCGGCTCTGCCACGACTACATCGTCGACGAGCTGGGTTCCACCCCGGCCCCCCTCGACTACCACGGCTTCCCCAAGTCGATCTGCACCTCCATCAACCACGTGGTCTGCCACGGCATTCCCGATGACGCCAAGAATCTCAGGAACGGCGACATCATGAACATCGACATCACCGTGAAGACCGCCGACGGCTACCACGGCGACTCCAGCGTGATGTTCGTGATCGGCGAGAGCATCCAGGGAGAGCGGCTGTGCCGGGTCACCCAGGAGTGCCTCTACCGCAGCATCGCCCTGATCCGCCCCGGGGCCCGCCTCTCCGAACTGGCGCGGGCCATCCAGTCCCACGCCGAGGAGAACGGCTACTCGGTGGTGCGCGACTTCTGCGGCCACGGCATCGGCGCCACCTTCCACGAGGAGCCGCAGATCCTCCACTACGACGGCTATGCCCCCGAGGCGGACATCGAGCTCGCCGCCGGCATGTGCTTCACCATCGAGCCGATGATCAACGTCGGCGGCTACAAGACCAAGGTGCTGCGCGACGGCTGGACCGCGGTGACGCGCGACAAGAGCCTGTCGGCCCAGTGGGAGCACACCCTGCTGGTCACCGAGACCGGCGTCGAGGTACTGACCGCGAGGGGCGACGAAGACCTCTCCTTCCTCGAGCGCTGAGCGCCATGCTGCTCCACCACTACCGTTTCGCCCCGGACGCGTCGCTGTTCGACGTCGACCGCTTCCGCGGCGAACTGACCGGCAGCCGCTCGCCCATCGCCCCCTTCAAGGCGGCCCTGCGCGAGATCCAGTCCCGGCTCGACGAGCGCTTCCGTGCCGGCGCCGACATCCGCGACCTGATCCACGGCCGCGCCTGGTGCCTGGACCGGCTGCTGACGGTGGCCTGGGAGCAGCACGAGTGGCCCGACGGCGGCGTGGCGCTGCTGGCGGTGGGCGGCTACGGTCGCGGCGAGCTGCACCCCCACTCTGACGTGGACCTGCTGCTGCTGCTCGAGCGCGATGATGATGAACCCTACCGGGAAGCCCTGACCGCCTTTATCACCTTCCTGTGGGACATCGGCCTGGAGATCGGCCACAGCGTCAGGTCGCTCGCCGACTGCGAGCGCGAGGCCGCCGCGGACGTCACGGTGATCACCAACCTGCTGGAGAGCCGCACCATCGCCGGCCCCGAACGGCTGCGCGAGGCGATGCAGGCGCGCCTGGCCACCGACCACCTGTGGCCCGCCGACCGCTTCTTCGAGGCCAAGTGGCAGGAGCAGATCAGCCGCCACCACCGCCACAACAACTCCGAGTACCACCTGGAGCCCAACATCAAGAGCTCCCCCGGGGGACTGCGCGACATCCAGATGATCGGCTGGGTGGCCAAGCGCCACTTCGGCAGCGAGCGCTACGAGGACCTGGTCGCCACCGGCTTCATGAACGATCCCGAGCTGCGCATCCTCAGCCAGGGCCAGGCCTTCCTGTGGCAGGTCCGCTACGCCCTGCACATGCTGACCGGCCGTGCCGAGGATCGCCTGCTGTTCGACCACCAGCGCACCATCGCCGAGCTGTTCGGCTTCCGCGACACCCCCGAGCGCCTGGCCGTCGAGCAGTTCATGAAGCGCTACTACCGCCACGTCACGGCCCTGGCCGGCCTCAACGACATGCTGCTGCAGCACTTCGACGAGGCGATCCTCCACGCCGGCGAGGCGCTGGAGACGGTGCCGATCAACGACCGCTTCGAGATCAAGGGCGGCTACATCCAGGCCCGCTCGCGCAGCGTGTTCCGCGACCGCCCCGCGGCGCTGCTCGAGCTCTTCCTGCTGATGGCCGAGCACCCCGAGATCGAGGGGGTACGCGCCGACACCATCCGCCTGATCCGCGACCACCGCCACCTGATCGACGACCTCTATCGCGACGACGTCCGCCACCAGAGCCTGTTCATGGCGCTGCTGCGCTCCGGCGGCAACGTGGCGCGCCAGCTCAGGCGCATGAACCGCTACGGGGTGCTCGGCAAGTACCTGCCGGAGTTCGGCCGCGCGGTGGGCCTGATGCAGCACGACCTCTTCCATATCTACACGGTGGACGCCCATACCCTGCGGCTGCTGAAGTTCATCCACGGCTTCCGCAAGCCCGAGGCCCGGGACGAGTTCCCGGTGGCCGCCAACCTGATCCACCAGCTGCCCAAGCTGGAGCTGCTGTGGATCGCCGGGCTCTACCACGACATCGGCAAGGGCCGCGGCGGCGACCACTCCACGATCGGCGCCCGGGACGTGGAGGGCTTCGCCGAACGCCACGGGCTCTCGCCCCGCGATACCCGCCTGGTGAGCTGGCTGGTGGAGCACCACCTGACCATGTCGATGATCGCCCAGAAGCGCGACATCACCGATCCCGACGTGATCGCCGATTTCGCCCGCCTGGTCGGCGACGAGACACGCCTCGACTACCTCTACGTGCTGACCGTGGCCGACATCAACGCCACCAACCCGACGCTGTGGAACGGGTGGCGCGCCTCGCTGCTGCGCCAGCTGCACGCCGAGACCAAGCGCGCCCTGCGCCGCGGCCTGGAGAACCCCCTGGAGCGCGACGACTGGGTGCAGGAGACCCGCGGCGAGGCGCTGTCGCTGCTGGCGGCGGTCGGCGCCGAGATGGCGCGGGTGGAGCGCCTCTGGGAGTCCCTCGGCGAGGAGTACTTCCTGCAGTATGCGCCCAGCGAGATCGCCTGGCAGACCCAGGGCATTCTCGCCCATGGCGATTCGCAGCTGCCGCTGATCCTGATCAGCGCGCCGGCCGAGGACATGGCCGAGGGCGGCACCAAGGTCTTCATCCACACCCGCTCGGTGGATGACCTCTTCGCCGCCACCGCCGCGGCCCTCGACCAGCTCGGGCTCTCCATCCACGACGCCCGCATCGCCACCTCCAGCAACGACTGGACGCTCAACACCTTCATCGTGCTGGACGACCAGGGCCAGGCGATCCGCGACCCGGCCCGCCTCGAGGAGATCAACGCCCACCTGGTGGAGGAGCTCGACGACCCGGACGACTACCCCCAGATCGTCACCCGCCACACCCCGCGCCAGCTGCGCCACTTCAAGGTGCCCACCGAGGTCATCATCGAGCAGGACCCGGCCAACGAGCGCACCCTGCTGGAGCTGATCGCCCCCGACCGCCCCGGCCTGCTCGCCCGGGTGGGGCGCATCTTCATGGAACAGGACATCGCCCTCTCCGCGGCCAAGATCGCCACCCTGGGCGAGAAGGTGGAGGACGTCTTCTTCATCACCGACAAGGCCGGCCGGCCCCTCACCGACCCCGAGCGCCAGGCGCGCCTGCGCGAGCGGCTGGTGGAGGTGCTGGATGTCTCCGGCTAGGCACGAGACGGCAGAGTAGCGAGGAGCACCGGGGACAGATCATTCGCACTACCTGATAGCGAGAGGCGCCGGGGACAGGTCGTAGAGGGGGTCCTACGCCAGGGATGGCGTCGGTAGCGTACAGGGACGTATTCACAGCGCCCCCTCATAGACCTGTCGCCGGAACAGCCTTGAGCGATGCTGCCATTTGCATCACCCCCGGTCATGGCTTCACGTTTGAGGCCTTCTGCGGCCTTCCCTATAATCGAGCCCCTTCCGACCACGTCTCACGACAACGACTCACATGACGACGCCCGAGGCCACGGCCGGCGAGGCGCGCCTGGACACCCATGAACCCCGATCTCGACGCCCTCAAGCCCTACCCCTTCGAGAAGCTCGCCGCCCTCAAGGCCGGCGTGACGCCCCCCGAGGGGCTGGCCCATGTGCCGCTGACCATCGGCGAACCCCAGCACGCCCCCTATCCGGCCGCGCTGGCCACCCTGGTCGACCACCAGGCCGAGTTCGCCCGCTACCCGGCCACCGCCGGGCTTCCCGAGCTGCGCGCCGCCATCGCCGACTGGGCGACCCGGCGCTTCGGCCTCGAGGGGCTCGACCCCGACCGCCAGGTGCTGCCGGTGAACGGCACCCGGGAGGCGATCTTCGCCTTCGTCCAGGCGGCGCTGGACCGCACGCGCCCGGCCCGGGTGGCGGTGCCCAACCCCTTCTACCAGATCTACGAGGGCGCCACCCTGCTGGCCGGCGGCGAGCCCCTCTATCTGGACTGCAGCGCCGGGAACGGCTTTCGGCCCGACTTCGACGCCGTGCCCGCCGAGACCTGGCGCGAGGTGCAGATCGTCTTCCTCTGCTCGCCGGGCAACCCCACCGGCGCGGTGACGCCCCTGGCCGAGTTCGAGAAGCTGATCGCACTGGCCGACGAGCATGACTTCCTCATCGCCTCGGACGAGTGCTACTCGGAGCTCTACCTGGACGAGGCCGCCCCGCCGCCGGGGCTGCTCGAGGCCTGCGCGGCACTCGGCCGCCACGACTACCGGCGCTGCCTGGTGTTCCACTCGCTCTCCAAGCGCTCCAACCTGCCGGGGCTGCGCTCCGGCTTCGTGGCCGGCGACGCCGAGCTGATCGCCCCCTTCAAGCGCTACCGCACCTACCACGGCTGCGCCATGGCCCTGCCGGTGCAGCGCGCCTCGATCACCGCCTGGAGCGACGAGGCCCACGTGCGCGCCAATCGCGACGCCTACCGCGAGAAGTTCGCCGCGGCCACCGAGATCCTCGCCCCGGTGATGGACTTCCCCGTGCCTGAGGCGAGCTTCTACCTGTGGCCGGCGGTGCCCGGCGGCGACGACGAGGCCTTCACCCGGGCGCTCTACGCCGAGGAGCACGTCAGCGTGCTGCCGGGCAGCTACATGGGCCGGGTGGGCGCCGGCGGCGTGAACCCCGGCGCCGGGCGGCTGCGCCTGGCGCTGGTCGCCGAGGTCGAGGCCACCGTGGAAGCGGCACGGCGCATCCGTCGTTTCATCGAGAGGAGCCAGTGATGCTGACCCTGTACGTGATCAAGAACTGCGACACCTGCCGAAAGGCGCGCAAGGCGCTGGACGGCAAGGGCATCCCCTACCAGGTCCACGACCTGCGCGAGGATGGCCTCTCGGCCCCGCTGCTCGAGCATATCCTCCACCGCGTCCCGCTGGTGGAGGCACTCAACAAGCGCAGCACCACCTGGCGCAACCTCCCCGAGGAGGAGAAGCAGGAGGTGGATGCCAACAGGGCCCGGGAGCTGCTGCTCGCCAACCCCACCCTGCTCAAGCGCCCGCTGCTCGAGATCGATGACGAGATCCGCGTCGGCTACCGCGACGGCGACTACGACGACCTTCAGGGCTGACGCCACGGCGCGGCCCACGACCCCACACGACGAGGACACCCCCATGCTGAGCTTTGCACTCGGAATCGGCACCCAGAACACCCAGGGCGACTGGCTGGAGATCTACTACCCGGCGCCCCTGCTCTCCCCCGACGCCAGCCTGACCGAGGCGGCGGCCAGGGTGCTGGACGCCCCGGCGGGCAATGCCGCCGTCAGCTTCCTGCCCGAGCAGTGCGGCGACCTGGCGGCCGCCCTGCGCGAGGCCGGCCACCCGCAGCAGGCCGAGCTGGCCGAGTCGCTGGCGGCCAGCCAGCGCCCGCTGGTGGCCATGTTCCTGGCCGATGACAGCGCGCCGCAGTCGGCCCCGGAGGTCTACCTCAAGCTGCACCTGCTCTCCCACCGGCTGGTCAGGCCCCACGGCCTGGACCTCACCGGCATGTTCGGCCTGCTGCGCAACGTGGCCTGGACCAGCGAGGGCGCCATCGACATCGAGGAGCTGCCGGCTCGCCGCCTGAAGGCCCGCCTGGCCGGCCGCCCCCTCTCGGTGGACTGCGTCGACAAGTTCCCCAAGATGACCGACTACGTGGTGCCCGGCGGCGTGCGCATCGCCGACACCGCCCGGGTGCGCCTGGGCGCCTACCTGGGCGAGGGCACCACCGTGATGCACGAGGGCTTCGTCAACTTCAACGCCGGCACCGAGGGCCCCGGCATGATCGAGGGCCGCATCTCCGCCGGCGTGATGGTCGGCAAGGGCTCCGACCTGGGCGGCGGCTGCTCCACCATGGGCACCCTCTCCGGCGGCGGCAACATCGTCATCAAGGTGGGCGAGGGCTGCCTGATCGGCGCCAACGCCGGTATCGGCATCCCGCTGGGCGACCGCTGCACCGTGGAGGCAGGCCTCTACCTCACCGCCGGCGCCAAGGTCACCCTGCTCGACGACCAGGGCCAGGAAGTCCGCACCGTGGCCGCCCGGGAGCTGGCCGGCCAGGATGACCTGCTGCTGCGTCGCAACTCCCAGAACGGCCGCATCGAGTGCCTGACCAACAAGAGCGCCATCGCGCTCAACGAGGCACTGCATGCCCACAACTGATCCGGCCGGCCTCTCCCCCACCCTGCAGCTCGCCTTCGAGCTGCTCCGGCGTCCCTCGGTGACGCCGGACGACCTGGGCTGCCAGGCGCTGATGATCGAGCGCCTCGCGGCGCTCGGCTTCCACGTGGAGCGGCTGCCCTTCGGCGACGTTGAGAACTTCTGGGCCACCCGCGGCCACCACGGCCCCCTGCTGGCCTTCGCCGGCCACACCGACGTGGTGCCCAGCGGGCCCCACACCCGCTGGGACTTCCCGCCCTTCGAGCCCTGCATCGACGATGAGGGCATGCTCCGGGGCCGCGGCGCCGCCGACATGAAGGGCAGCCTGGCGGCCATGATCACCGCCGTGGAGCGCTTCGTGGCGGCCCACCCGGACCATCACGGCCAGATCGGCTTTTTGATCACCTCCGACGAGGAGGGCCCCGCGGTGGACGGCACCCGCGCGGTGGTCGAGCACCTGCGCGAGCGCCACGAGCGCCTCGACTACTGCATCGTCGGCGAGCCCTCCTCCACGGCCCGGCTGGGCGACGTGATCAAGAACGGGCGCCGCGGCTCCCTGGGCGGGGTACTGCACATCAGGGGGGTGCAGGGCCACGTGGCCTACCCGCACCTGGCACGCAACCCCATCCACCAGGCGATGCCCGCCCTGGATGCCCTGACCCGGGAGCACTGGGACGCCGGTAACGCCTTCTTCCCGGCCACCAGTTTCCAGGTCTCCAATATCCGCGCCGGCACCGGCGCCACCAACGTGATCCCGGGCGAGGTGGAGGTGGTGTTCAACTTCCGCTTCTCCACCGAGGTGACCCACGAGCAGCTGAAGCAGCGCACCGAGGCGATCCTCGACGCCCATGGTCTCGAGTACCACCTGGACTGGACCCTCAACGGCGAGCCCTTCCTCACCGCCGAGGGCGAGCTGGTGGAGGCCGCCGTCGCCGGCGTGGAGCAGGTGACCGGGCACCGGCCGGAGCTGTCGACCTCTGGGGGCACGTCAGACGGCCGCTTCATCGCCACCCTGGGCAGCCAGGTCGTGGAGCTCGGGCCCCTCAACGCCACCATCCACCAGGTCAACGAGCGCATCCGTGCCGATGATCTGGACGTGCTGAGCCGGGTCTACGAGGCGATCCTCACCCACCTGTTCGCCAACGGCAGCGCCCGACCCTGAGGCCCCCATGACACCCGAGAGCCCACCGACCTACCCCGATATCGAGATCTACCTGGCCAAGGCCCCCCTGGAGGCGCTGAGCGAGTGGCTCGCCGCCGCCATCGGCGCCGAGCCCCTGGCGCCCGCCGGCAAGGGCAAGTGGCGCACCCGCGGGCGCCTGGAAGGCCATGAGATCCCGGTGCTGCTGGTGGAGAAGGCCGCCGACGGCTTCGCCAGCCTGTGGTTCGACAGCCCCGCGACGCCCTGGGAGAGCGACCAGACCTGCGCCCACGCCGCCGCCACGACGCTGGGCTGCGAGGTGCGCTGCTCGCTGGGCGGCTGGCAGCCCGGCGACGACCCGGACCGCTTCCTGCGAGTGCTGCCCGACGGCAGCGAGGCCGAGATCCACTGGCCCGACTCGGGCCACTGAGCGGTCATTCCGCGACTGCAGGCCCCACAACGACAGCGCCCCGCACGATGGCGGGGCGCTACGAATGTTGATGAGCGAGAAGCTGCCGAGCGATGGCCCGGCGTTTCGATTCAAGTGATCACGGTGACGTCGTCGGCCTGAAGCCCGCGCTCATTCTCGATGACGTGGTAGCGCACCTTCTGCCCCTCGGCCAGGGTGCGATGACCGCGGCCGCGGATGGCACGGAAGTGCACGAAGACATCCTCGCCGCTGTCACGGGTGATGAAGCCATAGCCCTTGTTGACGTTGAACCACTTCACCTCGCCGATCTCGCGATCGTCGTTCTCCACCTCGGCCAGGTTGACCAGCTGCGGGGTGAGCACGTTGACCGCCAGGGTGGCGACCAGCAACAGCAGGAAGACCGCCAGCGCCGCGGCCACGTAGACCACGGCGATGCCACCGATCTCGAGGCTCTCGAACAGCGCCTCCGACAGGGCGCCACCCGCCAGGTGGATGAACAGGGCAATCAGCAACGGAGCCGGTGCGGCGAGCAGCAGGCTGACCAGACTACAGCGAAACACGACCTTTCGATTCATGGACTCGAGTGACTCTCTTGTTGGGGTGAAAGGAAGGAATGGAACATCATGAAGGTGCCACGATGAACGGCGACACACAGCGTGCAGATTCTAGCATGGGCGCGGAACAGGCGTCCGCCGACCTGGCGACGCGGCTGGAGGCCCTGGAGAGCCGACTCGCCTACCAGGAGCACTGGCTGGACACCCTGGACGAGGCCGTGGCCACCCAGGAGCGGCGACTCGCCCGGCTGGAGCGCATCAACGACCTGATGCAGGAGAAGATTCGCGAGCAGCAGCGGGCGCTGCAGGAGGGAGAGGCGACGGCGCCCGGCCCCGCGGACGAGGTGCCGCCGCATTACTAGCGCCGAGCGCCAAGCGCCAAGCGCCAAGCGCCAAGCGCCAAGCGCCAAGCGCCAAGCGCCAAGCGCCGCAGGATGATGTCATCGTCTCGTCGAGCGTAAAAGAAACAACCCACCGGACTCGGCTTCCGGTGGATTTGTTATTGGCAATCCAGACACCTGCTGCCCGTCACCGAGCAACTTGGCGCTTGTAGCTCGGTGCTTGGCGCTGTCAGAGCTCGTCCAGGTAGCGCTCGGCGTCCAGCGCGGCCATGCAGCCGCTGCCGGCGGAGGTGATGGCCTGGCGGTAGACATGGTCCATGACGTCGCCGGCGGCGAACACGCCCGGCACGCTGGTGGCGGTGGCATTGCCGTCGAGGCCGGACTTCACCCGGATGTAGCCCCCGCTCATCTCCAGCTGCCCCTCGAAGATGCCGGTGTTGGGGCTGTGGCCGATGGCGATGAACACGCCCGGCGCGGCCAGCTCCTTGCTCTCCCCGGTCTCGGTGGACCTGAGCCGCACCCCGGTCACCCCGGTGTTGTCGCCCAGCACCTCGTCCAGGGTGTGGTTCCACTCCAGCACCACGTTGCCGTTCTCGGCCTTCTCGAACAGCTTGTCCTGGAGGATCTTCTCGGCGCGCAGGCTGTCCCGGCGGTGCACCAGGGTCACCTTCGAGGCGATGTTGGAGAGGTAGAGCGCCTCCTCCACGGCGGTATTGCCGCCGCCCACCACCACCACCTCCTGGTTGCGGTAGAAGAAGCCGTCGCAGGTGGCGCAGGCCGAGACCCCCTGGCCCATGAACTTCTGCTCCGATTCCAGCCCCAGGTAGCGGGCGCTGGCGCCGGTGGCGATGATCAGTGCGTCGCAGGTGTAGGTGCCGTTGTCGCCCTTGAGGGTGAAGGGCCGCTGGCGCAGCTCCACCTCGTGGATGTGGTCGAAGAGCACCTCGGTATCGAAGCGCTCGGCGTGGCGCTTCATGCGCTCCATCAGCTCCGGCCCCTGCACGCCGGCATCGTCCCCCGGCCAGTTGTCCACGTCGGTGGTGGTGGTCAGCTGGCCGCCCGCCTGCATCCCGGTGATCAGCAGCGGCTTCAGGTTGGCACGGGCCGCATAGACGGCGGCGGTGTAACCGGCCGGGCCGGAACCGAGGATGATCAGGCGTTCGTGACGCGCGTCGCTCATGGAAGAAACCTCATGGCAGTCGGATGGGTAAGTGGCGCCATTGTAGCAGCCAAGGCGGGCTCCTAGAGCACCTCGTCGTCGCGTCCCAGGGTCACCGTCAGCGACTCCGGGTCGGCGGGGTCTGCATCGATGCGTACCTGGATCGGGGCACAGCAGACGTGGCAGTCCTCCCAGGTGAGCTGGCTGCCCTGGGAGGGGTCCAGCAGCAGGTCGAAGGGGGCATCGCAGTAGGGGCAGCGCACCCGTCGCGGGCTCAACGACTCTTCATGCATGGGGCCTCCATGGCCGTCGCCGGCCTGTCATGGGGGTGTGCCAGGGTATGGCAGGGAATAGCGTGCCGCTGCGCAAGAAGATGGCGCCCCGGCGCCGCCATTTCAAGCACGCCGGGGAGCAGCGCTTGAAAAGCCCGCCTATCATGACCATGTCCCATGGAGACAAGGAAGGTTCGTTCACTCTCCGCGACGAGGAGGACACGATGAGCACCGAGACTACCCCCGATACCCTGCAGACCCTGGAAGCCGGCGGTCGCACCTACCACTACCACAGCCTGCCCGCGGCGGCCGAGGCGCTGGGCAGCATCGAGCGGCTGCCCAAGACGCTCAAGATCCTGCTCGAGAACCAGCTGCGCTTCGCCGATGACGAGAGCGTCGCCCGGGAGGACATGCAGGCGCTGGTGGACTGGCAGCGGGAGGCGCGCTCCGACCGCGAGATCGGCTATCGCCCGGCCCGGGTGCTGATGCAGGACTTCACCGGGGTGCCCGGTGTCGTCGATCTGGCCTCCATGCGGGCGGCGGTGGAGCGCCTCGGCGAGGACCCGGCCCGCATCAACCCGCTCTCGCCGGTGGACCTGGTCATCGACCACTCGGTGATGGTCGACAAGTTCGGCAATGCCTCGGCCTTCAAGGACAACGTCGCCATCGAGATGGAGCGCAACCGCGAGCGCTACGAGTTCCTGCGCTGGGGCCAGCAGGCCTTCGACAACTTCCGCGTGGTGCCGCCGGGCACTGGCATCTGCCACCAGGTCAACCTGGAGTACCTGGGCCAGACGGTCTGGACGAAGGAAGAGGACGGCAGGACCCTGGCCTATCCCGACACCCTGGTGGGTACCGACTCCCACACCACCATGATCAACGGCCTGGGCGTGCTCGGCTGGGGCGTGGGCGGCATCGAGGCCGAGGCCGCCATGCTCGGCCAGCCGGTCTCCATGCTGATCCCCGAGGTGATCGGCTTCAAGCTCACCGGCAAGCTGCGCGAGGGCATCACCGCCACCGATCTGGTTCTGACGGTGACCGAGATGCTGCGCAAGAAGGGCGTGGTGGGCAAGTTCGTCGAGTTCTACGGCGACGGCCTCGAGGACCTGCCGCTGGCCGACCGGGCCACCATCGCCAACATGGCCCCCGAGTACGGCGCCACCTGCGGCTTCTTCCCGGTGGACGAGGAGACCCTCAACTACCTGCGCCTGACCGGCCGCGACGACGCCCAAGTGGCCCTGGTGGAGGCCTACAGCAAGGCCCAGGGCCTGTGGCGCGAGGCCGGTGACGAGCCGGTGTTCAGCGATACCCTGCATCTCGACATGGGCGAGGTCGAGGCCAGCCTGGCGGGCCCCAAGCGGCCCCAGGACCGCGTCGCCCTGGGCGACATGCGGGCCGCCTTCGAGAAGGTCATGGAAGACGACGGCAAGCCGCTCTCCTCCACCGAGCGCACCGTGGAGAAGGGCAAGCTGATGTCCGAGGGCGGCCAGACCGCGGTAGGCGTCGAACGCAGCTATGAGCACGCCGACAGCCAGGCCGTGGACCTGGACGGCAAGCAGTTCCAGCTCGACCCGGGGGCGGTGGTGATCGCCGCCATCACCTCCTGCACCAACACCTCCAACCCCAGCGTGATGATGGCGGCCGGCCTGGTGGCCCGCAAGGCCCTGGAGAAGGGGCTGTCGACCCAGCCTTGGGTGAAGACCTCCCTGGCACCGGGCTCCAAGGTGGTGACCGACTACCTCAACGCCGGCGGCTTCAGCGAGGACCTCGACGCCCTCGGGTTCCAGCTGGTCGGCTACGGCTGCACCACCTGCATCGGCAACTCCGGTCCGCTGCCCGACCCCATCGAGCAGGCGATCGAGGCCGCCGACCTCACCGTGGCCTCGGTGCTCTCCGGCAACCGCAACTTCGAGGGCCGCGTCCACCCGCTGGTCAAGACCAACTGGCTGGCCTCGCCGCCGCTGGTGGTGGCCTACGCCCTGGCCGGCAACGTGCGCTGCGACCTGACGAAGGACCCCATCGGCACCGGCAAGGACGGCGAGCCGGTCTACCTCAAGGACATCTGGCCCAGCCAGGCGGAGATCGCCGAGGCGGTGGCCAAGGTCGATACCCAGATGTTCTCGAAGGAGTACGCCGAGGTGTTCGACGGCGACGACGTCTGGAAGGCCATCGACGTGCCGCAGAGCAAGGTCTACGAATGGTCCGAGGCCTCCACCTACATCCAGCACCCGCCCTTCTTCGAGGGCATGGGGCGGAAGCCGGACGCCATCGAGGACGTGAAGGAGGCTCGGATCCTGGCGATGCTCGGCGACTCGGTGACCACCGACCACATCTCGCCGGCCGGCAGCATCAAGCCCGACAGCCCCGCCGGTCGCTACCTGCAGGAGCGCGGCGTCAAGCCGGTGGACTTCAACTCCTACGGGTCGCGGCGCGGCAACCACGAGATCATGATGCGCGGCACCTTCGCCAACGTGCGCATCAAGAACGAGATGCTCGATGGCGTGGTGGGCGGCGAGACCCGCCACGTGCCCTCCGGCGAGCAGATGGCGATCTACGACGCCGCCATGCGCTACCAGGAAGAGGGCACGCCGCTGGTGGTTGTCGCCGGCAAGGAGTACGGCACCGGCTCCAGCCGCGACTGGGCCGCCAAGGGCACCCGCCTGCTCGGGGTGCGCGCGGTGATCGCCGAGTCCTACGAGCGCATCCACCGCTCCAACCTGATCGGCATGGGCGTGGTACCGCTGCAGTTCCCCGAGGGGGAGAGCCGCCAGACCCTGGGCCTGACCGGCGACGAGCAGATCTCCATCGAGGGGCTCGGTGAGCTCTCCCCGGGCGGCCAGGTGAAGGTCACCGTCAAAAGCGACAAGGGCGAGAAGCGCATCGACGCCCTGTGCCGCATCGACACCGCCAACGAGCTGGAGTACTACCGCCACGGCGGCATCCTCCACTATGTGCTGCGCAAGATGATCGGGGCGGCCTAGGATCGCCGATATCGCCTTGAGCCGCGGCTACGTAAACCAGAAAGGCCCTGCCGGGTGTCCCGGCAGGGCCTTTATCGTGGCGGTGTCGCGACTCAGAACGAACGGCGGCGGTAGCACCGGTATTCCGGCGTCCAGCAGTTGCGCTCGATGGCGGCGCGCAGCTTGATCCCGTCGGTCTTCAGCGCCATGCCCTCGCCCTGGGCCTGGGCCGCCACGTCGAAGGCGATGGCCTTGGAGAGCTCACGGATCTTCGAGAGCGGCGGCAGCAGCGCCCCCTCGCCCTCCTTGACGATGGGCGCCTCACGGGCCAGCGCGCGGGAGGCCGCCATCAGCATGTCGTCGGTGACCCGCTTCGCGCCGGAGGCCACCACCCCCAGCCCGATGCCGGGGAAGATGTAGGAGTTGTTGCACTGGGCGATGGGGATGGTGCGCCCCGCGTGCTCCACCGGCGGGAAGGGGCTGCCGGTGGCCACCAGGGCCGCGCCATCGGTCCAGCGGATCACGTCCGCGGGCAGCGCCTCGGCCTGGGAGGTGGGGTTGGAGAGCGGCATGATCACCGGCATCTCGCAGCCGGCGTGCATGGTGCGCACCACCTCCTCGGTGAAGATGCCCGGCCGCCCGCAGACGCCGATCAGCACCGTGGGCTGGATCCGGCGAACCGTCTCCACCAGGTCCTGCCCCTGCCAGCCCTCGGTCAGGGCCGGGTCATGGGCCAGCCGGAACTGGAAGTCGCGCAGCCAGGCCTGGTCGCTGGTGACCAGCCCCTCGCGATCGACCATGTAGACCCGGGCCCGGGCCTCCTTCTCGGCCAGCCCCTCGGCCTGCATGGCGACCACCACCTGCTCGGCGATGCCGCAGCCGGCGGAGCCCGCGCCGACGAACACCACCCGCTGCTGGCCGATGCCCTCGTCGCGGGCCTGGCAGGCGGCCATCAGGGTGCCCACCACCACCGAGGCGGTCCCCTGGACGTCGTCGTTGAAGCAGCACAGCTCGTCGCGATAGCGGGTCAGCAGCGGTACCGCATTGGCCTGGGCGAAGTCCTCGAACTGCAGCAGCACGCTGGGCCAGCGACGCTTCACCGCCCTGATGAACTGCTCCAGGAAGGCGTCGTACTCCTCCTGGGAGATGCGCTCGTGCCGCCACCCCATGTACATGGGGTCGTCGAGCAGCGCCGGGTTGTTGGTGCCCACGTCGAGCATGATCGGCAGGGTGTAGGCCGGGCTGATGCCGCCACAGGCGGTATAGAGGGCCAGCTTGCCGATGGGGATACCCATGCCGCCGATGCCCTGGTCGCCGAGGCCCAGGATGCGCTCGCCATCGGTCACCACGATCACCTTGACCTGGTCCTTGGTGGCGCTGCGCAGGATGTCATCCATGCGGTCGCGATCCGGGTAGGCGATGAACAGGCCGCGGTGGTTGCGGTAGATGTTGGAGAACTCCTGGCACGCCTTGCCCACCGTGGGGGTATAGATGATCGGCAGCATCTCCTCGAGGTGCTCCGAGACCAGGCGGAAGTAGAGGGTCTCGTTGTCGTCCTGGATGGCGCGCAGGTAGATGTGCTTGTCCAGGTCGTTCTGGCACTGGCGATACTGGCGGTAGGCCCGCTCCGCCTGCTCCTCGATGGTTTCCACGTTCTGGGGCAGCAGGCCGATCAGGTTGAACTCGATGCGCTCCTCACGGGTGAAGGCGCTGCCCTTGTTGAGCAGCGGCATCTCCAGCAGCGGAGGGCCGGCATAGGGGATATAGAGGGGACGCTTGGTGTCGGTGGTCATCTCTGCTCTCGATGCGGTGACTGGAACGGGCCGTTGACGCTCTCCGGGCGCCTTGGACTTCACTCTACCATGCCCTAAACAGCCGCGCCCCGGCCGGGGCCGGGGCGCGGATTCACGCTGAGCTCACTGCGTTCAGCAGCCCTTGGCGGTGGGCAGCCGGCCCGCCTCGCCCTCGAAGAAGAAGGGCCGCAGCCTCACGCCGAGCATGTTGCCGGCGAAGGCGGCGATGAGCCAGACCCAGCCGTGCAGGCTGCCCGAGGCGATGCCGCCGAAGTAGGCGCCGATGTTGCAGCCGAAGGCCAGGCGGGCGCCGTAGCCAAGCATGATGCCGCCGATCACCGCCGCCAGCAACGAGCGCGCCGGGATCCGGAAGTTGGGGGCGAACTTGCCGGCCAGGGACGCCGCCACCAGGGCACCGACCATGATGCCGACGTTCATCACCGTGGTGATGTCACTCCACACACTGGCCTGCAGGGCAGAGGCATTCCAGCTCGCCTGCCAGTAGCCCCACTGGCTGACGTCTCCCCCCAGCGCCTCGAAGCCCTTGGCCCCCCACAGGGCGAAGGCGGAGGTGATGCCCCAGGGACGGCCGGCCAGGGCCAGGGTGGCAAAGTTGAGCACCGCCAGGGCCACGGCACCGAACAGCAACGGCCAGGGGCCGGTCAGCCAGCGGCGGTTGCCGGCATCGATCACCGGCGCCCGCTCCAGCCGGCCGTGACGGCGCTTCTCCATCACCACGGTGAAGGCGGCGATGGCGGCGAACAGCACCAGGCTCACGGCGATGCCGCCGCCGGCACCGAACTCCCTGACCAGTGACACCGGCTGGAAGGCGGGCAGGCTCTGCCACCAGCTGAAGTGGGCGGTACCGATCACCGAGCCGACGATGAAGAACAGCAGGGTGATCAGCATCCGCGCGTTGCCGCCCCCGGCGGTGAACAGGGTGCCGGAGCCGCAGCCCCCGCCCAGCTGCATGCCGACGCCGAACAGGAAGGCGCCGAACACCACCGAGACGCCGATGGGCGCCACGTAGCCATACACGGCCTGGCCGAACAGGCTGCCGGACGAGAGCGCCGGGAAGAACAGCAGCACCGCGATGGCCAGCATCACCATCTGGGCGCGCAGGCCGCGGCCGCGACGCTCGGTGATGAAGACCCGCCAGGCAGCGGTGAAGCCGAAGGCGGCATGGTAGAGGACCATGCCCAGCAGGCCGCCGACCAGCATCAGGGCACCGAGGCGGGCACCGAAGGCGCTGCCGACCAGCAGCGCGGCGGCGACCAGGCCGGCGCCGGCCAGCACCGGCAGGGAGAGTCGGGATCGTTGCGTCAGGGCGAGTTCACTCATGGCGTGCTCTCTCGAAGTCGTCAGGGGCGGGGAGCCCGGATGACCGGCCATGGTAACGACCCCGAAAAAGCACGTAAAAGCATTTAAATGAAAGAATCAATAACTGAAAGAAATAAGCGATCCTGCTCCCTCGCCCCAACGGCGACGGGCGCCCGAAGGCGCCCGCCACCACGACCCGGCACGGGGCCGCGCCTCAGACGAAGCGGCCCAGGCCGGCCGCTTGCCGCAGACGGTCCATGAAGGGCGCGGCCTCGGCGCGGGCTCGCTCCGCCCCCTTCTGCAGCACCGCCTCGATATGGCCGGGATCCTCCATCAGCGCCTGGTAGCGCTCGCGGGGCTCGCGGAGCTGCTCGTTGAGGGTCTCGAAGAGGCGGTTCTTGGCCTCGCCCCAGCCGATGCCATTGCGGTACTCATCGCGCATCGCGGCGGTCGCGTCCGGGCCGGAGAAGGCAGAGAAGATCTGGAACAGGGTGCAGGTATCCGGGTCCTTGGGCTCGCCGGGCTCAAGCGAGTTGGTCTTGATCTTGCGCACCAGCTTGAGCAGCTTCTTCTCCGAGACGAACAGCGGGATGGTGTTGTTGTAGCTCTTGGACATCTTGCGCCCGTCCAGGCCATTGAGCACCGCCACGTTGTCGTCGACCACCGCCTCGGGCTGGGTGAAGTAGTTGCCCTTGTAGAGGTGGTTGAAGCGCCCCGCGATGTCCCGGGCCATCTCGATGTGCTGGATCTGGTCGCGCCCCACCGGCACCTTGTGGGCGTTGAACATCAGGATATCGGCAGCCATCAGCACCGGGTAGCCGAACAGCCCCATGGTGATGCCCTTGTCCGGGTCCTGGTTGCCGGCGGCCTCGTTCTCGGCCACGGCCGCCTTGTAGGCGTGGGCACGGTTCATCAGCCCCTTGGCGCAGACGCAGGAGAGCATCCAGGTGAGCTCGGGGATCTCCGGCACGTCGGACTGGCGATAGAAGATGGCGTTGTCGGTATCCAGGCCCAGCGCCAGCCAGGTGGCAGCGATCTCCAGGCGCGACTCCTGGACCCGCCGCGGGTCCTGGCACTTGATCAGCGCATGCAGGTCGGCGAGGAAGTAGTAGGACTGGACGCTGGGGTCCTGGCTCGCGGCGATGGCGGGCTTGATGGCCCCCACGTAGTTGCCCAGGTGGGGGGTGCCGGTGGTGGTGATACCGGTGAGAACGCGGGTCTTCTCGGAAGCTGCACTCATGGGGAAAGCGGACTCTGCTGTTCGGAAATGGCCGCTATGGTAACGCGAGGCCCCGGTCAAGGCGACCGGGGCGGTCTGGATGACACCTGCACCAAGGGGACCTGATCCGCGGCTTTTCCGGCGACAGGCCTCCGAGGAGGCGCTGTGAACCCCTATATGGTCTCCTCCCGGCTTGCAAGGCTCCGTTCATCGATGCAGGTACAGGTTGCTGCCATATATCCGGCCTGTGTATGAGGCGCTGATTGCTG
>NZ_JACHZF010000008.1 GCF_014193375.1 Halomonas campaniensis | reverse complement strand
AGCCGACACGGTAGGTGGATGGTGGCAGCGCTGCCACCTCGGGGGTGGGTCAAAAGCGTTGGCCGGTACTGGGTCAATTTACTTGGCCATTAACAGCCATCGAGGCCTATCTCCCCTGAGCGGCGAGGTTGCCCGGCCAGGGACGGCCGATCCTGCTTCCCATCTGTTGTACCCCCTGTTTCCCTTCTCGTTTGTGCCCTGCGTCCCGGGCTCGCCCTGGTGACGGGCCCTCCCAGGCCGCGCCTTCATCTCCCGTTCCGCCGCATGGCAGGGTGCCTGTCCGCTGTGATATCGCCACGTTAACCGGCTTTTCCCGGGGCCAGGTCAAGACTCCGTCCTGCGGATACCCCTATGCTTCAGATAGCGTTAGCCAGGCAGTGCTGGACAGCCGCCACGCCACCGACGGCGAGGCGCAGGAGTACCTCGATGCCCGCATCGAGGCGTTGGAGGGCATCGTTCAGGAGCTGGAGGAGGTCGCCGGGCGGCTGCACTTAGCCACCCGGGCCACGGCCGGGTAGAGCGGCAGGCCTACTGGATCAACACCGGGGTATCGATCTCCACCAGGGAGTGGAGCAGGCGTACCTGGTCGTTCTCGACGGCCAGGCAGCCTTCGGTCCAGTCGACACGCCGATTCAGGAAGGGGTCGCGGTTGCCCAGGCCATGGATGCCGATGTCGCCCCCCAGGGTGGTGTTGGGGTAGGAGAGGCGATGCTGCCGGTAGTGGCGGTGAATCCGCTCGGCTTCTTCCATGGTGATCAGCCCTTCCGACAGGGCCTGGTCGGCCACCCGCGGATTCGGGTAGTTGATGCCGATGAAGGTGGCGTACTGGCTGTTGGGGTTGATCCGCTCGACCCGGAACTCCCCCTTGGGCGTCATGGCGCTGCCACGGGTGCGCAGGTCGACGGCGCCGTTGATGCCGATGGCGAAGTGGGGGATCTCGTGGATCACGCGCTCGCCACGCACCACGGAGAGCGTGCGATCCTTCACGCTGATGTGCAGCCAGACCACCCCGTCCTCCACGGGCAGCAGGCTGATCCCCGTCTCGACGTCATTCAGGAAGTGCTGACCCGGCGAGTTACCCACGACGCTCGACGGTGGCTCCGCCGTGTCGATCAGCGACGCGCTGGCAGGGCCGGCGGCCAGCAGCAGGGGCAGCAGGGTGAGGGCAAGGCGCTTGAGCGTGCGGATGGGCATGGACGGCGGCATGGTGTGATGAGCAAGAAGGTTGAGCACACAAAAACCGCCGCTGAGAAGTGGTCCTGAGCGGCGGTTTTTACAGTGTTTTCTGGTCGGAGCGACAGGATTCGAACCTGCGACCTTTGCAACCCCATTGCAACGCGCTACCAAGCTGCGCCACGCTCCGACACGGTTTTCGGCTTCCTGGCCGTCTGGCCTGTCCCCCGAGAACGAGGCGTATACTAGCGCGTTCGCCGGCAAATGAAAAGCCCCTTTTGCACTTTCGATTCAATTGCTTGGGAAGGTGTCCGTCCTGAACTCCGCCTGCCTATGCTCTATCATGTGGCATCCGGCGGTGCCGCCGCCCCATTTACCCAGGCGACAAGGATCACGGCATGTACGGGCAGGCAGAGCGAGGCCTCTTCAAGGGGATGAATCCGCGCATCACGCTGGTGGCGGTGGTCATCGTGGCGGTGGCGCTGGTCTACGGGGCCTTCTTCACCGAGCGGCTGGCCACGGGACTGGCCATGGCGCGCGGGGTGCTGGATCCCTTCCTCGAGTGGTACTACGTCCTGCTGGTGGCCTTCCTGCTGCTGTTCATGGTGTGGCTGGGGATGGGGCGCTACAAGAACGTGCGCCTGGGCGGCGACTTCGAGCAGCCGGAATTCACCTTCTTCTCCTGGGTGTCGATGCTGTTCGCCGCCGGCACCGGGGTGGGCATCCTGTTCTGGGCGGTGGCCCAGCCGATCCTGCAGTTCCAGGAGAACCCCTTCATCGCCGAGGGCATGACCCCGGACGCGGCGCGGGTGGCGATGCGGTTGACCTACTTCCACTGGGGGCTCAACGGCTGGGCGATCTTCTCCTTCGTGGCGCTGGTGCTGGCCTACTTCTCCTATCGCTGGAAACTGCCGCTGACCATCCGCTCGGCGCTGCAGCCGATATTCGGCAAGCGCGTGGAGGGCGGGCTGGGCGATGCGGTGGACGTGCTGGCCGTGTTCGGCACGGTGTTCGGCATCGCCACCACCCTGGGGCTCGGCGTGCAGCAGATGAATGCCGGCCTGGGGGCGCTGTTCGGGTGGCAGAGCTCGGTATGGCTGCAGCTGGTGGTGACCGCGGTGATCATGACAGTGGCCACCTTCTCGGTGGTCTCCGGCGTGAAGCGCGGGGTGCGGCTGCTTTCGGAGGCCAACTTCTGGCTGAGCATCGCGGTGGTGGTGTTCCTGCTGCTGTTCGGGCCGACCCAGTACCTGATCGCCATCACCATCGAGTCCGCCGGGGACTACATCCAGAACCTGATGAGCATGGCCTTCCACACCAATGCCACCCGGGACGACGGCTGGCAGTCGGAGTGGACGGTGTTCTTCTGGGGCTGGTGGCTCGCCTGGTCGCCCTTCGTGGGCATGTTCATCGCAAGGGTCTCGCGGGGGCGTACCTTCCGCGAGTTCGTCATGGGCGTGCTGCTGGTACCCACGGTGATCACCGTGGTGTGGATCGGCCTGTTCGGCGGCACCGCCCTCTACCACGAGCTGTTCGGGATCGGCGGCATCGTCGCGGCGGTGGACCGCGACGTGGCCACGGCGCTGTTTGCCACCATCGAGGCGATGGAGCTCGGGCCGGCCGGTGGGGTGGTGTCGCTGGCGCTGGTGGTGCTGATCGCCACCTACCTGATCACCTCCGCCAATGCCGGGACCCTGGTGATCAACACCATCCTGTCGGGGGGCGATCCCGAGCCGCCCACCTTCCATCGCATCCTGTGGGGGGTGGTGCTGGGGCTGCTGACCGCGGTGCTGCTGATGGCCGGCGGCCTGGAGACCCTGCAGGCGGCGGTGATCATGGCGGCGCTGCCGTTCTCGGTAGTGATCATGCTGATGATCGCCGGCCTGCTCAAGGCTCTGCACCGCGAGCGCTACGCCGCGCGGACCGGTGAACGCACCGAGGCGCCGCGCGAGCCCTGGGCCGACCTGGAGGATGCCGGTGCCGAGCCGGTGCCGGTCTCGGACGACGAGGCTCACAAGCTGCACTGAGGCCGGCCGACGGTCGGGCGTGGCCGGGTCGCGGCCGCCTGACCGGATACGACGAGAGGAGGGCGGACATGCCGCTGATCATGGGGATGAGTATCCTGCTGGCCTGCCAGTTCCTGGGTGAGCTGCTGGCGCGTGGCCTGACCCTGCCGATTCCCGGCCCGGTGATCGGCATGGTGATCCTGCTGGCGGGGCTGATGATCCGCGGCAAGGTGCCCGACAGCCTGCGGCTCACCGGCGAGGGGCTGCTGCGCTACCTGACCCTGCTGTTCGTGCCGGCGGGGGTGGGGCTGATGGTCCACTTCCGGCTGATCGGCATGGACGTCTGGGCGATCCTGGTGACCCTGGTGGTCTCCACGGCGCTGACCCTGGTGGCGACGGTCTGGGTGCTGGACCGCCTGAACCGGCGCCGGGGGAGGGGGCGGGCATGAACGTCGCCGACCTCGACCAGCTGTGGGTCTACCTCTCCGGCAACCCGCTGCTCTCGCTGCTGGCGACGCTGGTGGTCTTCGCGCTGGCCGTGTGGATCAACCGAGCGCTGGGCGGCACCGCGCTGCTGCACCCGGTGACCCTCTCCATCGCCATGCTGATCGGCCTGCTGCTGCTGGTGGACATGGAGTACGCCACCTACTTCGAGGGGGCACAGTTCATCCATTTCCTGCTGGGCCCGGCCACCGTAGCGCTGGCGATTCCCCTCTATGACCATCGCGAACGGGTGCGCCGCCTGCTGGGCCCGCTGCTCATCGCCTGCCTGGTGGGCATCGTCACCGCGGTGGTGACCACCCTGGGCGTGGCCCTGGCGATGGGCGCCCAGCCGGCGACGCTGCTGTCGCTGGCGCCGCGCTCGGTGACCTCGCCCATCGCCATGGGGATCGCCGAGCAGATCGGTGGCATCCCGTCGCTCGCCGCGGGCCTGGTGCTGCTGACCGGCTCCATCGGCTGCGCCCTGGCGCCCTGGGTCTTTCGCCTGTTGCGGGTCAGCGACCCCGCCGTGCAGGGCTTCGCCCTGGGGCTGTCGGCCCATGGTTTCGGCACGGCCCAGGCGTTCGCCCGCATCGGGGCGGTGGCCGGAGCCTTCTCGGGCCTCGCCATGGGTCTGACCGGCCTGCTCACTGCCTTCCTGCTGCCGCTGCTGACGCGCCTGTTCGGCTTGAGCTGAGCCACAACGGCAGGCGCCCCCGAGGAGGGGGCGCCGAATGCTCGTCCATTGGCCTGGGGCGTCGTCAGATCTCCTCCCAGATCCGCTTGCGGAAGTCGTGGGTAAGCTGGGTGGCATGTTCCATGCGCTTCATCTGGGCGTCGCTGACCTCCTGGACCAGCTTCTGGTAGCACTCCTGAAGCTCCTCGGGGCTGGTGGGACCCTCGCCGTCGAAGCACTTCGACAGGCGCTCCCCGCTCTCGGCGATCGCCTTGAGGAACTGCGCCTCGAACTGCATGGCCTCGGCCATGCTCTCCATCCACGCCAGCTGCATGCGGGCCATGGGGTTGCCGCCCTTCATCCACTGCTGCTGCCACCACTCCAGCATCGGATTGGCGCTGGCCATGCCCATGTCCATCCCGAACGGTTTCTTCGTCATGATCGGCTCCTTCGCTGCCCCGAGAGGGGTAAGGCGGGTTGCAGGGAATCGCAATAAACCGTAAAGAGTATAGGAGAGCCATGGGCCGCTGCCCCCTGTATTCGTGCCAGGGTTGATGGGGGTCAAGCCACAGGCGACGACTCGACCGCAGCAGGAGAGAACCGGATGTGGAGCGTGGTGAAGTCCGTACTGGCCGCCTTCTTCGGGGTGCAGAGGGAGGAGCGGCGTCGCGAGGATTTCGAGAAGGGACGCCCCGGGGCCTTCATCCTGGTGGGGATCGTGATGGCGTTGCTGCTGGTGGGGGTGGTGGCGCTGGTGGCCATCCAGGCCGCCCGTTGAAACCCGCGTTGGCAACGGAGCGCGGTGTGGCAGGGTGTCGCAGCCAGTGCCTTCTATACTCCATGTCAGACGTGGCTAATATTGCGTTAATCGCACAGCGCAAGACACCTCGCCGGTGATGATGGCAGCAGTCTTCCCCTGGCCCTCACCGGGTGGCGCGATACGACAACAACAAGTGAAGAGGAGGCGCCGATGCGCACGTTGCTCGTGTGGATGGCGGGTAGCCTGGGGCTCGCCCTGGGGGTTCCCCTGGCCATGGCCAATGGCTGGAACATGCCGGTGGGGGTCACCGATGTCAGTCGCGAGATCCACTCCCTGCACATGACCATCTTCTGGATCTGCGTGATCATCGGCGTGGTGGTCTTCGGGGTGATGTTCTACTCCCTGTTCCGCTTCCGCCGTTCCAAGGGGGCCAAGTCCGCCCACTTCCACGAGAACACCACCGTCGAGGTGATCTGGACCGCGGTGCCGCTGCTGATCCTGGTCGGCATGGCGGTGCCCGCCACCGCCACCCTCAAGAAGATGTACGACGCCTCGGATGCCGAGCTGGACGTGATGATCATCGGCCAGCAGTGGCGCTGGCGCTACGAGTACCTCGGCGAGGATGTCGCCTTCACCTCCAACCTCGGCACCCCGCGCGACCAGATCCGCGGGGCGGAGGCCCGCGGCGAGCACTACCTGCTGGAGGTCGACGAGCCGCTGGTGCTGCCGATCAATCGCAAGGTGCGCTTCCTGATGACCTCCGACGATGTCATCCACTCCTGGTGGGTGCCGGAGCTGGCCGTCAAGCAGGACACCATCCCCGGCTTCGTCAACGAGAACTGGGTGCGCATCAACGAGCCCGGGATCTACCGCGGCCAGTGCGCCGAACTCTGCGGCATGGACCATGGCTTCATGCCTGTGGTGGTGCACGCCATGGAGGAGGAGGACTTCGATGCCTGGCTCGCCGAGCGCAAGGAGGCCGCCGAGCAGGAGGCCATGGGGGTCGACCGCGAGTGGGAGCTGGCCGAGCTGATGGAGCGCGGCGAGGGCGTCTACGGCAGCATCTGCGCCTCCTGCCACCAGGCCGAGGGACAGGGCAGCCCGCCCGCCTTCCCGGCCCTGGCCGGCAACCAGCGGCTGATCGACGACCTCGAGTGGCACCTCGATACCGTGATCAACGGGGTGTCGGGAACGGCGATGCCGGCCTTCCGCAGTACCCTGAACCCGGTCGAGATCGCTGCCGTGGTGACCTGGACCCGCAATGCCTGGGGCAACGATACCGGAGAGGCGGTCCAACCCGCGGATGTCGCCGAGCGGCTGGCGCAGTAGCGCCGCCGCCGGCTTCGACACTCCTACGACCCTTTCTCCAAGAACAACGACAGATCAGGGAGATTCACGATGGCGCCCAAGCTGCCTCCGCATCACCCCGTCGAGCAGAGCACCGCGTCCGCTGCCGGCGGCCAGGCATCGGCGCACCATGCGCCGCCCCGCGGCCTGCTGCGCTGGCTGCTCACCACCAACCACAAGGAGATCGGCAGCCTCTACCTGATCTTCTCGCTGATCATGTTCTTCATCGGCGGGATCTTCGCGCTGGTGGTGCGCGCCGAGCTCTTCCAGCCGGGCCTGCAGCTGGTCAATCCGGAGTTCTTCAACCAGATGACCACCATGCACGGCCTGATCATGGTCTTCGCGGCGGTCATGCCGGCCTTCACGGGGCTGGCCAACTGGATGATCCCGCTGCAGATCGGCGCGCCGGACATGGCCCTGCCGCGGCTCAACAACTTCAGCTTCTGGCTGCTGCCGGTGGCCTTCCTGCTGCTGCTCTCGACCCTGCTGATGCCGGGCGGGGGGCCCAACTTCGGCTGGACCTTCTACGCGCCGCTCTCCACCACCTATGCGCCGCCGTCCACCACCTTCTTCATCCTCTCGCTGCATATCGCTGGCATCAGCTCGATCCTCGGTGCCATCAACATCGTCGCCACCATCCTCAACATGCGGGCGCCCGGGATGCGGATGATGGACATGCCGCTGTTCGTCTGGACCTGGCTGATCACCGCCTTCCTGCTGATCGCGGTGATGCCCGTGCTGGCCGGGGTGATCACCATGATGCTGATGGACATCAACTTCGGCACCAGCTTCTTCAATGCCGCCGGCGGCGGCGACCCGGTGCTCTTCCAGCACCTGTTCTGGTTCTTCGGGCACCCCGAGGTCTACATCATGATCCTGCCGGCGTTCGGTATCGTCTCGGCGATCATCCCGACCTTCGCCCGCAAGCGGCTGTTCGGCTATGCCTCCATGGTCTATGCCACGGCCTCCATCGCGATCCTCTCGTTCCTGGTCTGGGCACATCACATGTTCGTGGTGGGACTGCCGCTGGTGGCCGAGCTGTTCTTCATGTACACCACCATGCTGATCGCGGTGCCCACCGGGGTGAAGGTGTTCAACTGGATCACCACCCTGTTCCGTGGCTCGATCACCTTCGAGCCGCCGATGCTCTTCGCGCTGGCCTTCGTGGTGCTGTTCACCATCGGCGGCTTCTCCGGGCTGATGCTGGCCATCGCCCCGGCCGACTTCCAGTACCACGACACCTACTTCGTGGTGGCGCACTTCCACTACGTGCTGGTGCCGGGGGCGGTCTTCGCCATCATGGCCGGGGTCTACTACTGGCTGCCCAAGTGGACCGGCCACTACCCCAACGTGAAGCTGGCCCAGTGGCACTTCTGGCTGTCGGTGATCGGGGTCAACCTGACCTTCTTCCCCATGCACTTCTCCGGGCTCGCCGGGATGCCGCGCCGCATCCCCGACTACGCCCTGCAGTTCGCCGACTTCAACCTGGTGTCGAGCCTGGGCGCCTTCATGTTCGGCGCCTCGCAGCTGGTGTTCGTGGCGGTGGTGATCCTCTGCGTGCGCGGCGGCGAGAAGGCGCCGGCCAAGGCCTGGGAGGGGGCCGAGGACCTCGAGTGGAGCGTGCCGAGCCCGGCCCCGCTGCATACCTTCGAGACGCCGCCGACCTTCCAGCGGCATGAGCACTGAGCGTGGCCCGACGGCAAGAGGAGACGCCAGCATGAGCGATTCCACACGGGAAGACTCACAGCGCTATCCCGGCGTGCGGCGCACCGTGGTGAGGACGGTGGCCGCGCTGGTGGGGATGTTCGCCTTCGCCTTCGCGCTGGTGCCGCTCTACGACGTGTTCTGCGAGGTCACGGGCATCAACGGCAAGACCCGCGGCTCGGCCCAGGCGCTGATCCACGAGGAGGTCGACGAGTCGCGCATGGTCACCGTGCAGTTCATTACCCGCAGCGGGTCCGGCCTGCCCTGGAACCTCGACGTGGAGACCCGCCAGGTCCGCGTGCACCCCGGGCAGAGCGCCGAGGTCAACTTCGCCTTCCACAACCGCAGCGACAGCGGCAGCTGGGGCAGGGCGGTGCCCAGTGTCTCGCCCTCGAGTGCCGCCCCGCACCTGCGCAAGATGACCTGCTTCTGCTTCGAGGAGCAGCACCTGACGGCCGGCGAGCGCCTGGAGCTGCCGCTGGTGTTCCAGGTCGCCAGGGACCTGCCGAGCGACGTCAATACCCTGACCCTGGTCTATACCCTGTATCCGGTCACCCGCGACAAGGCGCCGCTTCAGGCCCGGGCGACTGCCGGCAAAGGAGATGAGGCATGAGTGGTGGCAGCTATTACGTACCCGCGACCAGCAAGTGGCCGATCCTCGGCTCTCTCGCCCTCGGCGTGATGATGATCGGCACCGGCCTGGTGCTGGTGCATGGCCGCGGCAGCCTGGTGATGGCCATCGGGCTCGCCGCGGTACTCACTGTCATGGCGCTGTGGTTCCGCGACGTGGTGAAGGAGTCGCGGGCCGGCCTCTACGATGCCCAGATGGACCGCTCCTTCCGCCAGGGAATGGGCTGGTTCATCTTCTCGGAGGTGATGTTCTTCGCCGCCTTCTTCGGGGCGCTCTTCTACGTGCGCACCTTCGCGCTGCCGTGGCTGGACGGCGAGGGGGCCAAGGGGGTGGCGGCGCTGCTGTGGCCCGACTTCACCGCCAGCTGGCCGCTGATGAACCCGCCCGGCGAGGGGGTCGAGGGGCCGCGCGAGGTGCTCAGCCCCTGGCACCTGCCGCTGGTCAACACCCTGATCCTGGTGGCCTCGAGCATCACCCTCACCGTGGCCCACGAGGGGCTCAAGGAGGGGCACCGCGAGACCACCCGCAACTGGCTGTTCGGCACGCTGCTGCTCGGCGTCACCTTCATCGTCATCCAGGGCGTGGAGTACTACGAGGCCTATACCCACTACGGCATCACCCTGCAGGCGGGGATCTACGGGGCGACCTTCTTCCTGCTGACCGGTTTCCACGGGCTGCACGTGATCATCGGCGCCACCATCCTGGCGGTGATGTTCGCCCGCATCCAGCGCGGCCACTTCTCCGGCGATGACCACTTCGGGTTCGAGGCGGCCTGCTGGTACTGGCACTTCGTGGACGTGGTGTGGATCGGGCTGTTCATCTTCGTCTATGTGTTCTGAGCCGGCGCGGGGCGCCGGCCGCACCGGCTCAGCCGCCGAGGCTGCCGAGGTGGAAGCCGTAGAAGAGCAGGGCGAGCAGGGTGGCCGCGAGGGCGACCCTGACCTTGAGCGAGACGAGCAGCCGACGGGAGGCGCTGCCGTCGCGCAGCAGGAAGCCGGCACCGGCGGCCAGGCTGGCCACCATGCCCAGGAAGACCAGGGCGATCAGGACCTTCAGCAGCATGGGAAACTCCTTGAAGCAAGATGACGTCCAGCATGCCCGCCGCGGGCGGTGGCGGCAACGCCTCTGGTGGGGGCTCTGGTTGCCCCTCGTGGCGCTGGGGCTGTTCCTGGGGGGCTGGCAGTGGGAGCGCGCCGACGAGAAGCGCGACTACCTCGCGGCGCTCGAGGCGGCCCCGCACCTGGAGGCCCCCCGCCAGACGCCGCCCGACGGCAGCCGCCTGACGCTGTCCGGCGAGTACCTCGCCGAGGAGACCCTGTTCCTCGACAACCGCACCCTCGACGGGCGCCACGGCGTCGCCCCGTTGACCCCGCTGCGCGGCGATGACGGGCGCCTCTGGCTGGTCCAGCGCGGTTTCCTGGCCAGCGGCGCCGGACGCGAGACCCCGACGGTGGATACCCCGGCCGGGCACGTGACCCTCGAGGGTCGCTGGCAGGTGGCCGGCGAGGGGGCGCCGCTGTTCGGCCCCAACCGCGAGGGCCAGCGCCTGCAGCGCATCGAGCTGGCGGCCTGGTCGCTGCCCTTCGCCCACGCGGGCTGGCTGCACCTGGAGCGCGGCCCCGGCCACCTGGAACCCTGGTGGACCCCCAGCGTGATGCCGCCGAGCCGCCACCTGGGCTATGCCGTGCAGTGGTGGGGCCTGGCCCTGGCCGCCTTCCTGGTGATGCTGATCGGCGGCCGGCGCCTGGGGCGCGACCGTTCGTCCTCTTCCCTTTCCCTGTCTGCCCCTGCCGAGGAGACGCGCCCATGAGCCGCCCCCATCCCATCCGCCATCCGCGCCTCAAGCTGCTGGCGCTGATGGCCCTCTTCGCCCTGCCGCTGCTGGTGGCCTGGATCATGGTGTCGTGGCGGATCGGCATCCCCGACGAGCGCACCGCCCATGGCGACCTGGTGCCCGATATCCCGACCCTGGCCGAGTGGCCGCTGGCCGAGTCCGTCCCCGACCACGTTCACGGCGACTGGGTGCTGGCCTTCGACTGTGGCGAGCGCTGCGAGGCCCTGGCCGACCAGTGGTGGCGCCTGCACCGGGCCCTGGGCCGCGAGGCGCCGCGGGTCAGCCGGCTGCGCATCGGCGGCGACGCCGCGGCACTGCCTGGCGAAGCCGTGGCCCACTGGGCGGTGACGCCCGGCTGGCGGGAGGCCGACCGCCTCTGGGTGCTCGACCCCCAGGGACTGCCGGTGCTGGGCTATGGCGCCGATGCCGACGCCCGCGACGTGCTGGATGACATCAATCGGCTGCTGCGCATGAATCCCGAGGTGACGAGACGGGATGAGCGCGAGCTGGCGCGCCGTTGACCTGCAGGGAGAGAGCGAGGTGACGATGAGCGATTCGCGGCGCCGGGTGCGCCTGCTGTTGACCCTGAGCCTGGTCGGGGTGCTGTTCACCATCGGGGTGATCCTGGTGGGCGTCTGGACCCGCCTGGTCGACGCGGGCCTGGGCTGTCCCGACTGGCCGGGCTGCTACGGGCGGCTGGTGGTGCCCGACGAGACCCGCGCCCTGGCGCATAGCCCCGATGCGCCGCTGGAGAGCTTCAAGGCCTGGGTCGAGATGGTCCACCGCTATGTGGCCTCGACCCTGGGGTTGCTGGTGATCGCCTTGGTCGTGCTGGGCGCGCCGCTGCGGCGGCGTGCCGACTACCCCTGGGGGGTCAGCCTGGCGCTGCTCGGGGTGATCCTGCTGCAGGGCGCCTTCGGGGCCTTCACCGTGACCCTCAAGCTGTGGCCCCAGGTGGTCACCATGCACCTGCTGGGCGGCCTCTCGGTGATGCTGCTGTTCCTCTGGCTGCACCTGCGGCTGCGGCGCTTCGCCGCCGGCAGGCTGACCCTGGGTGGGGTGGCAGCGCCGCGCCGCCCGCTGACCCCGCTGTGGGCCCTGGCCATGCTGCTGCTGGTGGGGCAGCTGGCGCTGGGTGGCTGGGTCTCCAGCAACTATGCGGGGATCGCCTGCCAGGGCTTTCCCACCTGCAACGGCCAGTGGTGGCCGGCCATGGACTGGAGCGAGGGGTTCCACCTGACCCAGAGCGTGGGGCCCAACTACCTGCACGGCCAGCTGCATGCCGATGCCCGCACGGCCATCCAGTTCGCCCATCGGCTGGGGGCCCTGGCCCTGGGCCTGGTCCTGCTGCTGCTGGCGCTGCGCCACTGGCACGAGGCCCGGCTGCGCCCCTGGCTGGGCGGCCTGGTCGGCGTGTTCGTGGTGCAGCTGGGGCTCGGCATCGCCAACGTGCTGCTGTGGCTGCCGCTCTGGCTGGCCCTGCTGCACACCGCCGGGGCGGTGGCCCTGGTGGTGATGATGGCACTGGCCGTCTGGGGCTGGCGCGAGTCGGCCCCGCAGGCCGCCAAACAACAAACGGTAGAGAAGGAGTGGGCCCATGTCTGAGGCTGTGACATCTCGAGCGGAACTGGAGCGGGCCGACCTGCTGGCATCGGCGGACTGGGGGTGGCGTGACCTGGTGACGCTGTGCAAGCCCCGGGTGGTGGTGGTCATGCTGGTCTGTGCCCTGGTGGGCATGGCGCTGGCGCGGCCGGTGCTGCCCTCGCTGGCGGTGGTGTTCTTCGGGCTGGCCGGCATCGGCCTGGCCGCGGGTGGGGCGGCGGCCTTCAACCACGTGGTGGATCGTCGCCTGGATGCCATGATGCTCAGGACCTCGCGACGGCCGCTGGCGGCCCGGCGGATGCCCAGCGCGGTGGCGCTGGCCTGGGCCACGCTGCTCTCGGTGGCGGGCATCGGGCTGCTGGTCTGGCAGGTCAATGCGCTGACCGCCTGGCTGACCCTGGGCTCGCTGATCGGCTATGCGCTGGTCTACACCGCCTTCCTCAAGCATGCCACGCCGCAGAACATCGTGATCGGCGGGGTGGCGGGCGCGGCGCCGCCGCTGCTGGGCTGGACGGCGGTGACCGGGCAGCTCGGCCCGGAGCCGCTGCTGCTGATGCTGATCGTGTTCGCCTGGACGCCGCCGCACTTCTGGGCCCTGGCGCTGCACAAGCGCGACGAGTATGCACGGGCCGGCGTACCCATGCTGCCGGTGACCCACGGCGAGGCCTTCACCCGGCTCCAGGTGTGGCTCTACGGCTGGCTCACCGTGGCGGTGACGCTGATGCCCTTCGCCATCGGCATGAGCGGCGCTGTCTACCTGGTGGGGATCGCGGTGCTCAACGCCCGCTTCATGTTCTGGAACTGGCAGGTCTGGCGCGGCCAGGACCCCCGCGCGCCGCTGGCCGCCTTCTGGTTCTCGATTCGCTACATCCTCGGCGTCTTCGGGGTGCTGCTGCTCGACCACTACGCGCTGGCCTGGACGCTGTGACGCGCGACCTGCCCCATGACGCAGGAAGCCCGGCATGTTGCCGGGCTTCCTGCTTCCGGGCGGAGTGACCCCGGGTCACCAGAGGGTGATGATCAGGAAGTAGGCCATCAGGGTCACCAGCACGGTGCTGATCAGGTTGAGGGCGAAGCCGGCACGGATCATCGACTGGATCTTCATGTGGCCGGTGCCGAACACGATGGCATTGGGCGGTGTGGCGACGGGCATCATGAAGGCGCAGCTGGCGGCGATGGCGGCCGGCACGGTGATCAGCAGCGGCGAGATGTCCAGCGACAGGGCCAGGGCACCGAGCAGCGGCAGGAAGGCGGCCGCGGTGGCGGTGTTGGAGGTCACCTCGGTGAGGAAGATGATCACCAGCACCACGATGCCGATCATCAGCAGCAGCGGGAAGGTCCCGAACACCCCCAGCTGGGCGGCAATCCGTTCGGCGAGGCCCGTGCGGGTGATGGTGCCGGCCAGGGCCAGGCCGCCGCCGAACAGCAGCAGGATGCCCCAGGGCAGCTTCTGGGCCTCCTCCCAGACCATCAGCCGTTCGCCGTCCCCGCGTCCGCTGGGCACCAGGAACAGCGCGATGCCGGCGGCGATGGCGATGCCGGTGTCCGAGAGCCAGCCGAGCCCGAGGTCGTTGAGCAGCGGTCGCACCACCCAGGCCACCGCGGCGAGCGAGAAGATCACGCCGACGCGGGTCTCGGCGGTGCTCATGGGACCGATCCGCTCGAGCTCGTCGTGGACCATGCCGGCGCTGCCGCCCCCGCTCGCCAGCGAGAAGCCGCGACGGGTCAGCCACCACCAGGCGGCGGCCATCATGGCGATGCTGATCGGCAGGCCGATGACCATCCACTGGGCGAAGCCGATGTCGATGCCGCGGTCCTCGGCCAGGTAGCCGGCCAGCAGGGCGTTGGGCGGCGTGCCGATCAGGGTGGCGACGCCGCCGATGCTGGCCGAGTAGGCGATGGCCAGCAGCAGGGCGGTCGCATAGCGCTTCAGCTCCTCGGGGTCGGTGTCGCCCAGCAGGGCGATCACCGACATGCCGATGGGCAGCATCATGATCGCCGTGGCGGTGTTGGAGACCCACATGCTGAGGAAGCCGGTGGCGATCATGAAGCCGCCGATCTGGCGCCGCGGCTGGGGACCGACCAGCTTCAGCACGTGCAGGGCGAGGCGCCGGTGCAGGTTCCAGCGCTGCATGGCGATCCCCAGCAGGAAGCCGCCCAGGAACAGGTAGATGATCGGGTTGGCGTAGCTGCCCGCCGCCTCGCCCATGCTGCCGAGGCCCAGCGCCGGCACCAGCACCAGCGGGAGCAGCGAGGTGACCGGGATCGGGATGGCCTCGGTGGACCACCAGGTGGCCATCAGCAGCGCCATGCCCACGCAGGCCCAGGCGGGGTCGCTCATCCCCTCGGGGGCGGGCAGCAGCAGGGTGGCCAGCAGCAGCAGGGGCCCCAGCCAGAGGCCGATGCGTCCGGCGGTGGAGGGGCCCGGTACCTTGTCGGGAGCGTCGTCGCGGGTCTGCATGGTGACTCCTTCAGCAGGATGGGCGTCGCAGGCGACGCGGCGCATTCTACTTAAGTTGTAGCCGGTGGAAAGCGCCGCCGAGTTAGCCTTTCGTCTAATGTCGGCGCCCCATTCGTGACGCCGAGGAACCCCGGTCGAGGGCGGGCTGGCGGTCGGCCCGATCTTTTGTCAGAGTCGTCCAACGCCCCCCATACCGCCATGGAAGCCGCGCCCATGAACCCGCCCCTTCCCCGCCTCGACAGCCTGGAAGCACTCTGCGTGGAGGCCGGCCGCACGATCCTGGCCGTCCGCGAGCGTGCCTTCCGGGTCGAACTCAAGGCCGACCAGAGCCCGGTCACCGCGGCGGACCTGGCCGCCCATCGCTGCCTGAGCGAGGGGCTGCGGACGCTCTCCGACCTGCCGCTGCTCTCCGAGGAGGGGGAGGCGACCCCCTGGCAGGAGCGACGCCGGTGGACGCGTTTCTGGCTGATCGACCCGCTGGACGGCACGCGGGAGTTCGTCGACGGCTTCGATGACTTCACGGTCAACGTGGCGCTCATCGAGTCGGGGCGTGCCGTGCTGGGGGTGGTGCATGCCCCGGCCGCCGGGATCAGCTGGGCGGGCGGTGCCGGGCGAGGGGCCTGGCGCTGGTCGGGGGGGCGCTGCGAGCCCATCCGGGTGGCGCCCCGCTGGCCGCCCCGCGTGCTGGCCAGCCGAGCCCACCTCGATCCCCGGACCCGCGAGTGGGTGGCGGCGATTCCCGGGGCACAGCTGGAACGCTGCGGCAGCTCGGTGAAGTTCTGCCGCATCGCCGAGGGGGCGGCCGACCTCTACCCGCGTTTCTCGCCGACCTGCCAGTGGGACACCGCCGCCGGCCAGGCGGTGCTGGAGGGCGCCGGCGGGGTGGTGCTGGCGGTCGAGGGGCTCGCGCCGCTGCGCTGCGACCAGGGCGCCAGCCTGGTCAATGGCCACTTCATCGCCTGCGCGGATGGCCGCTGGGTCTCGCGGCTGCCGCCCGCGTGAGGGACGGGTTTGGGTGCAACGCGCCGCGAGGGTAGAATGGTTCTCAGTTGATATCCACTTCCCTTTCCCGGATACCTCGATGACGACGACTACTGTACTGATCCTGTCCGGTGTGGCCCTGGCGATCATCGCCGGCCTTGCCGCCTATGCCTTCACCCTGTGGCGGGAGGTGCGACGTCGCCGCGCCTTCCGTGTCGAGGAGGAGCAGCGAGCCCACGAGAACTGCCTCGAGAACCTGGAGCTGGTGGCCTCGGCCCTGCTGCAGGAGCAGGTCGACGTGACGGAGGGATCCTGGCGCTGCAAGGTGCTGCTGGAGATCCTCGATTCGCGCCTGCTCGAGCGCGACGCCTTCCGGCCCTTCGGCGAGGTGCATGCCCGGACCCGTCACCTGCATACCCATGACGCGCGCATGGCGCTCTCACCCAAGGAGCGCTTCAAGGAGGACCGCGAGCGCCTGGCCGTGGAGGACGAGCTGCGTGGCGCGGTGCTCGAGGCGGCCAGGGCCGCGCTGGAGTTCCGCCGCGGCTGGCCGGGCAGCCTGCACTGAGGCGCCCATCGCCCGTGTCGCCTGGCTCACGTTCTGCTAACTTCAACGGAAGACGATTGAAAGATATGGCGCGGTGCTGCAAGCTTGGCAGCGTGCCATGGGTGGCTGGCACTCGAACGCTTTTGTCGTGTCGCCACCGCACGTCGTCGTGGGCCATGGAATGCCGACCCGCGCCGGCCGATCGTTCGGGATCACCGGGGCGGTGGGAGTGACGCCGCCCTCGGGAACAGTGTCAAACAAGGAGTTTGAAAAATGAAAAAATCTACGACTGGCTTGCTGCTCGGTTCTGCCCTGGTGGTCGGCCTCGCCGGCTGCGCCACTCCCAACACCGACCCCTCCTCCGACCGTCCCTGGTACCAGCAGCCCGTGGTGTGCGGCATCGCCGGTGGCCTGATCGGCGGCAGCATCGGCTATGCCACCAGCGGCAGCTCCGATGAAGAGGAAGGTGCCGCCACCGGTACCGTCGCCGGTGCCGCCCTGGGGGCCATGCTGTGTGCCGACCGCTCGCCGGAGCCGGTGGCCGAGCCCGAGCCGATGCCCGAGCCCGAGCCCGAGCCGGTGCCCACGTTCGAGCCGGTGACCCTGCAGAGCGACGTCACCTTCGCCTTCGATTCCTCCGAGCTGCGCCCCGGTGCCGCCGCCGAGCTGAACCAGGTGGCCAACACCCTGCGCAACAACCCCGAGGTTCGCGTGATCATTGCCGGTCACACCGACTCAGTCGGCTCCAACGAGTACAACCAGGGCCTGTCCCAGCGTCGTGCGGATTCCGTGCGTGACTACCTGGTCTCCCAGGGCGTCGCCAACGGCCGCATGCGTACCGTGGGCTACGGCGAGGAGCGTCCGGTCGCCACCAACGAGACCGACGAAGGCCGTGCCATGAACCGTCGGGTGGAGATCAGCAGCCAGTAAGCCGGCCGCCGAGAAACCCGATCGAGCCTGACGGCTCGCGCACAGGGGCGCCTTCGGGCGCCCCTGCTGCGTTGGGGCAGGATGGCACCGGGCCGCGCGCTTCTGGTATGGTACTGCCTCGCCGCGCCAGGCCGGCACCGTCTCACTCCCGTCGCCACGACGCGCCGGGTCGTGAAGGTCGGCAGCGGGCGGCGCCTCACCCTTCATTCCCGTTCAACGCGACATGTGGTCTTTCGTATGGGCCACCACTGCGCACAAGGACTCCTTCATGCCCATCGTGACCCTGCCCGACGGCAGCCAGAGACCCTTCGACGAACCGATCACCGTGATGCAGCTCGCCGAGAGCATCGGCCCCGGCCTGGCCAAGGCCTGCGTGGCCGGCAAGATCGATGGCGTGGCGGTGGATGCCGCCGATGTCATCGACCGTGACGCCGAGGTGGCGATACTCACGGCCCGCGACCCCGAGGGCCTGGAGGTCATTCGCCACTCCTGCGCCCACCTCATCGGCCATGCGGTCAAGCAGCTCTATCCCGAGGCCAGGATGGCCATCGGCCCGGTCATCGAGGACGGCTTCTACTACGACATCGATTTCGGCCGCTCCGTCACCCCGGAGGACCTCGAGGCCATCGAGAAGCGCATGAAGCAGCTGATCGACCAGGACTACGATGTGGTCCGCGAGTATGTCGATCGTGACAAGGCCATGCTCACCTTCCTGCACCGCGACGAGACCTACAAGCAGGAGATCGTCCGTGAGATCCCGGAAGGCGAGACCATCCGCCTCTACCACCATGAAGAGTACACCGACATGTGCCGGGGGCCCCATGTGCCCAAAACCCGGCACCTGAAGGCCTTCAAGCTCACCAAGCTGGCCGGCGCCTACTGGCGGGGCGACGCCACCAAGCCGATGCTGACCCGCATCTACGGCACTGCCTGGCCCGACAAGAAGCAGCTCAAGGCCTACCTCAAGCGCCTCGAGGAGGCCGAGAAGCGCGACCACCGCAAGCTGGCCAGGAAGATGGACCTCTTCCACCTCCAGGAGGAGGCCCCGGGCATGGTGTTCTGGCATCCCAACGGCTGGACCATGTACCAGGCCCTGGAGCAGTACATGCGCCGGGTGCAGGTCGAGAACGGCTACCAGGAGATCCGGACGCCCCAGGTGGTGGACCTCTCGCTGTGGAAGAAGTCCGGCCACTGGGGCCACTACAGCGACCTGATGTTCACCACCGAGTCCGAGAAGCGCGAGTACGCCGTCAAGCCCATGAACTGCCCCTGCCACGTGCAGGTGTTCAACCAGGGGCTGAAGAGCTACCGGGACCTGCCGCTGCGCCTGGCCGAGTTCGGCAGCTGCCACCGCAACGAGCCGTCCGGCTCGCTGCACGGCCTGATGCGGGTGCGCGCCTTCACCCAGGACGACGCCCATATCTTCTGCACCGAGAAGCAGATCCAGGCCGAGGCCGAGGCCTTCATCGCCCTGACCCTCAAGGTCTACCAGGAGCTCGGCTTCGACGACGTGGAGCTCAAGCTCTCCACCCGCCCCGATGACTTCCTCGGCGAGCCCGAGATGTGGGACCGGGCCGAGGCAGGCCTCGAGGCGGCGCTGAACGCCACCGGGCTCGAATGGGAGCTGCAGCCGGGCGAGGGCGCCTTCTACGGGCCCAAGATCGAGTTCTCCCTGCGCGACTGTCTCAATCGGGTCTGGCAGTGTGGTACCCTGCAGCTCGACTTCAACCTGCCGGGTCGCCTCGGCGCCCAGTTCGTCGACGAGGACGGGGCCCGCAAGACCCCGGTCATGCTGCACCGGGCGATCCTGGGCTCCTTCGAGCGCTTCCTCGGCATCCTGATCGAGCACTACGCCGGAGCCATGCCGCTGTGGCTGGCGCCTCAGCAGGCGGTGATCCTCAATATCACCGATGCGCAGCGCGACTACGTCCTCGATCTCGAGCAGCGGCTGCAGAAAATCGGCCTTCGCGTCAGGGCGGACTTGAGGAACGAGAAGATCGGCTTTAAAATCCGCGAGCATACGTTGCAGAAAGTTCCCTATCTCCTCGTGGTGGGAGATAAGGAAGTCGAGGCCGACTCGGTGGCCGTGCGGACACGCAGCGGCGAGGATCTTGGCACCATGCGGGTCGATGACCTCATCGAGCGTCTGAACGCCGAACTCGGCTGACGACATCGTCAATCGTCTTAAGGAGACTGAGCGATCAAGCGAAGCAACCCAAGAGGGCGCGTCCAGGATAAGCGCCCCCCGATGAACGAGCGCATTACCGAGGATCAGGTTCGCCTGATCGATAGCGACGGCGAGCAGCTGGGCATCGTGCCCACCAGTGATGCACTGGAGCGTGCCGAAGCCGCGGGAATGGACCTCGTGCAGATTTCCAACGCCGATCCGATCGTCTGCAAGATCATGGACTACGGCAAGTTCGTCTTCGAGCAGAAGAAGCAGAAGGCTGCCCAGAAGAAGAAGACGAAGCAGATTCAGGTCAAGGAAGTCAAGTTCCGGCCTGGCACCGACGAGGGCGATTATCAGGTCAAGCTGAAAAACCTGATCCGCTTCCTCGAAGGTGGCGACAAGGGCAAGGTCACGCTGCGCTTCCGCGGTCGTGAGATGGCGCATCAGGACCTCGGCCGCAAGCTGATGGAACGGATCGCCGCCGATCTCGAGGAGATCGGGACCGTGGAGTCCTTCCCGAAGATGGAAGGGCGCCAGATGATCATGATCATTGCCCCCAAGAAGAAGTGATCCGACGGCCAGTCCAACGGGCGGAAGGCGTCCTCGCCTTCCGTCGGCCCCGGGTTTTCTCAAGAAACCTCGAGCGGAGTCAAACTCATGCCGAAAATCAAGAGCAACAGTGGCGCTGCCAAGCGCTTCAAGAAGACGGCCAACGGCTTCAAGCACAAGCAGTCGTTCCGTAGCCACATCCTGACCAAGAAGTCCACCAAGCGGAAGCGTCATCTGCGCGGCATGAAGCAGATCCACGACGCCGACAAGGCGCTCATCCAGCGGATGCTGCCCAACCTGTAACCCTTGGTAGACCCATTCATCGTCAGGAGTAAGCTATGACTCGTGTCAAGCGTGGCGTCGTTGCACGTCGCCGTCACAAGAAGATTCTCAAGCAGGCCAAGGGCTACTACGGTGCCCGCAGCCGCGTGTTCCGCGTCGCCAAGCAGGCCGTCATCAAGGCCGGCCAGTATGCGTACCGCGACCGCCGCCAGCGCAAGCGTCAGTTCCGCGCCCTGTGGATCCAGCGCATCAATGCCGGTGCCCGTCTGCACGGTCTCTCCTACAGCCGCTTCGTCGGCGGCCTCAAGAAGGCCGGTATCGAGATCGACCGCAAGGTCCTGGCGGACCTGGCCGTGAACGAGAAGGCGGCCTTTGCTGCCATCGTCGAGAAGGCCAAGGCTGCCCAGTAAGTGACATCGTCAGGCAGTACCGTCCGGCCGCGGCCGGACGGTGGTTGACGTCGCAGGGGAAGAGCAGCCGCTCTTCCCCTGTTTTTTTTATGCTCAAGACCATCGAATTCGGAGCGCAACGGATGGACCATCTTCCCACTCTGGTCACCGAGGCCCGCCGGGCCATCCAGGCCGCCGACACCATCCCGGCCCTGGACGAGCTGCGCGTGCGCTACCTCGGCAAGAAGGGCGAGATCACCGCACTGCTCAAGGGCCTCGGCAAGCTGCCGGCCGCCGAGCGCCCGGCGGCCGGCGAACGGATCAACGAGGCCAAGCAGGCGCTCTTCGAGGAGCTCGAGGCCCGCCGCCAGGGGCTGGAGAAGGCCGCGCTGGAGGCACGCCTCGCCGCCGAACGCCTCGATGTAACCCTGCCGGGCCGCGGCCAGCCGAGCGGTGGCCTGCACCCGGTGACCCGCACCCTCGAGCGCATCGAAGGGCTCTTCACGCGCATCGGCTACGACGTGGCGGTGGGCCCGGAGATCGAGGACGACTACCACAACTTCGAGGCGCTCAATATCCCCGCCCACCATCCGGCGCGGGGCATGGCGGACACCTTCTACTTCGATGCCACCCGTCTGCTGCGCACCCACACCTCGCCGGTGCAGGTGCGGACCATGAAGGAGGGCAAGCTGCCGATCCGCGTGGTCTGTCCGGGGCGGGTCTATCGCAGCGACTCCGACCTGACCCACACCCCCATGTTCCACCAGGTGGAGGGGCTGCTGGTCGACGAGGACGTCAGCTTCGCCGACCTCAAGGGCACCATCGAGGATTTCCTGCACGCCTTCTTCGAGCGCGACGACCTCTCGGTCCGCTTCCGCCCATCCTATTTCCCCTTCACCGAGCCCTCCGCCGAGGTCGATATCCAGTGCGTGATGTGCTCGGGCGACGGCTGCCGGGTCTGCTCCCACAGCGGCTGGCTGGAGGTGATGGGCTGCGGCATGGTGCACCCGGAGGTGTTCCGCCACTCCGGCATCGACGCCGAGCGCTACAAGGGATTCGCCTTCGGCATGGGCGCCGAGCGCCTGGCGATGCTGCGCTACGGGGTCAACGACCTGCGGCTGTTCTTCGAGAACGATCTGCGCTTCCTCAGGCAGTTCGCCTGATCGTCCATCGCACCCGCACAACACAGGATATGTCATGAAATTTTCCGAACAGTGGCTGCGCGAATGGGTCTCGCCGCAGCTCGCGACCCAGGCGCTGGCCGACCAGATCACCATGGCCGGCCTCGAGGTGGATGCGGTGGAGCCCGTGGCGGCGGCCTTCGAGGGCGTGGTGGTGGCCGAAGTGCTGGAGAAGACCCAGCACCCCGACGCCGACAAGCTGAACGTCTGCCGGGTCGACGACGGCTCGGGCGAGCCGGTTCAGGTGGTCTGCGGCGCGCCGAACGTCGCGGTGGGGCAGAAGGTGCCCTTCGCGCGGGTCGGCGCCGTGCTGCCCGGCGACTTCACGATCAGGAAGGCCAAGCTGCGCGGCCAGGAGTCCCGCGGGATGATCTGCTCCGCCTCCGAGCTGGGCCTGGAGGAGGAGACCTCGCCGGGGATCCTCGAGCTGCCGGCCGCCGCGCCGGTAGGCGAGGGGTTCCGTGACTGGCTGAGGCTGGACGACCACACCATCGAGGTGGACCTGACGCCCAACCGCGGTGACTGCCTGAGCCTCATGGGCATGGCCCGCGAGGTCGGGGTGCTCAACCGCCTGCCGGTCCAGGGCCCGGCCATCGCCCCGGTGGCGGCCAGCCACGACGAGACCTTCCCGGTGCGCGTCGAGGACGCCGAACGCTGCCCGCGCTACCTGGGCCGGCTGATCAAGGGCGTCGACGTCGGCGCCGAGACCCCGCTGTGGATGGTGGAGCGGCTGCGTCGCAGCGGCATTCGCGCCATCGACCCGGTGGTGGATGTCACCAACTACGTGATGCTCGAGCTCGGCCAGCCCCTGCACGCCTTCGATCGCGCCCACCTGCACGGGGCCGTGGTGGTTCGCCTGGCCCGCGAGGGCGAGCGGCTGGTGCTGCTCGACGGCAAGGAGATCACCCTGGACGACGCGACCCTGGTGATCGCCGACGAGCGCGGCCCGCTGGCCATCGCCGGCGTGATGGGCGGCGAGCACTCCGGGGTGAACAGCGAGACCCGCGACATCTTCCTGGAGTCGGCCTACTTCTCGCCGCTGGCGGTGGCCGGCCAGGCGCGCTCCTATGGCCTGCATACCGACGCCTCCCACCGCTTCGAGCGCGGTGTGGACCCGCGGCTGGCCCGCGAGGCGGCCGAGCGCGCCACGGCGCTGCTGCTCGAGATCACCGGCGGTGAGCCGGGGCCGCTGGTCGAGGTGGCCAGTGCCGAGCACCTGCCGGGCGAGCGCGAGGTGCACCTGCGGGCCGCCCGCCTCGAGCAGGCGCTGGGCAAGTCGCTGCCCGTCGACGAGGTGGCCGAGATCCTCGAGCGCCTGGGCATGGCCGTCGAGACCACCGACGAGGGGTGGCAGGCCCAGGCGCCGAGCTGGCGCTTCGACATCGCCATCGAGGAGGACCTGATCGAGGAGGTGGCGCGTATCCACGGCTACAACCGGCTTCCGGTGCGTCGCCCGGCGGCCCGGCTGGCGCTGCGCCCCGACCAGGAGGCACGCACGCCCCTGGCGCTGCTGCGTCGCCAGATGGTCGCCCGGGGCTACCAGGAGGCGGTGACCTACAGCTTCGTGGCCCCGGAGATGCAGCGGGCCCTGCTGCCCGAGGCGGTCTCACCGGTGCTGGCCAACCCGATCTCCAGCGACCTGTCGGTGATGCGGGCCAGCCTCTTCCCGGGGCTGGTGCGTGCCCTGCAGCACAACCTCAACCGCCAGCAGACCCGGGTGCGGCTGTTCGAGACCGGCCTGACCTTCCGCGGCGACCTCGATGCCCTGCACCAGACGCCCATGCTCGGGGCCCTGGTCTGCGGCTCGCGGGAGCCCGAGGGCTGGGCCGGCGCGAAGTCGCCGGTCGACTTCTTCGACCTCAAGGGTGACCTGGAGAGCCTGCTGGCCATGGGCGGCGAGCCCGAGGCGTGGCGCTTCGAGCCGGCCGAGCACTCGGCGCTGCATCCCGGCCAGTGTGCCAGGGTGCTGCATCGCGGCGAGGAGGCCGGCTGGATCGGCACCCTGCACCCGGCCGTGCGCGCCGAGCTGGGGCTGAAGGTGGATGCCGTGCTGTTCGAGGTGCGCCTCGATGCCCTGACCCATGGCCGCGTGCCGGCCTTCATGCCGCTCTCCCGCTACCCCGAGGTGCGTCGCGACCTGGCGTTCCTGGTCGACGAGGAGCTGCCGGTTCAGGCGCTGCTGGATACGCTGCGCGGGCAGGCCAGTGAATGGCTGACGGAGTGCCGGCTGTTCGACGTCTACCAGGGCAAGGGCGTGCCGGAGGGGCGCAAGAGCGTGGCGCTGGGCTTGACCTGGCAGCATCCTTCGCGCACGCTGAATGACGAGGAAATCAATCAGTTGGTCGATGCCATCGTCGCCGAGTCCCGTCAGCACCTGGGGGCGGAACTGCGCGGATGATCGCCGGACGCCCAGGCTCTCCGCTGGGTGGAGGTCGGTCGGCATGGCGGACCCCACTACGAGGGAGTGAACATGGGTGCACTGACCAAGGCGGAGCTGGCCGAACACCTGCATGCCGAACTTGGCCTCTCCAAGCGCGAGGCCAAGTCCATGGTGGAGGCCTTCTTCGAGGAGATCCGCGCCTGCCTGCGCGAGAACGAGCAGGTCAAGCTGTCGGGCTTCGGCAACTTCGACCTCCGCGACAAGCGCGAGCGGCCTGGTCGTAATCCCAAGACCGGCGAGGAGATCCCGATCTCGGCGCGGCGGGTGGTGACCTTCCGTCCTGGCCAGAAGCTCAAGAGCCAGGTCGAGGGCTACCGTGGGGAGGCGCCCTGACGCGAACCGTGACCCTGTGTCGGCATGAGCCCGTCAACGCGAAACGCCACCCCTCGGGGTGGCGTTTCGCGTGATCAGGGGCCAGGTCAGACGCCGCCGCCGTTCTCCAGTAGCCAGGTGATCACCACCTTGAAGACGTAGCCCAGCATCCCGGCGCCCAGCACCACGAAGAGCATGATGGTGCCGAACCGACCGGCGTTGGACTTCTTCGCCAGGTCCCAGATGATGAAGGCCATGAACAGGATCAGGCCGCCGATCATGATCGGGGTGATCCAGGCCTCGAAGGTCTGCTGCATGACGCCTCCGTGCAGGGGAAGGAAATGACCGACCATTATACTGGGTCTTTGCCGCGACCCGCAGGGCAACGGGTGCGACGAAATGCCCCGCCTCGCGTCTGGCAAGGATGCGGTCCGGCAATGCGTCGTGTTAGTATCCGAGTATTATTCTCAGGTAAATCCAAGACATGCCCATGCTGAAGATCTTCGTTGGAACCATGTATGGCGGCGCCCTCGACGTCGCCGAGCAGGTCAAGCCGCTGTTCGAGGAGGCCGGCTACGAGGTCGCCATCTTCGAGAACCCCTCCCTCGAGGACCTCACCGGGTCGCGCACCGACCTGGCGCTGTTCTGCGTCTCCACCACCGGCAGCGGCGACATCCCCGGCAACCTGCTGCCCTTCGCCCGCGCCCTGGACGAGCAGAGCCCCGGGCTGCCCTCGCTGCGCTACGGGCTGATCGCCCTGGGCGACAGCTCCTACGGCGAGACCTTCTGCGGCGCCGGCCGCCAGCTCGACGCGCTGCTCGAGGGCCAGGGCGCCCAGCGCCTGGGCGAACGACTGGAGATCGACGCCATGGAAACCTTCATGGCCGATGATGCCGCGCTGCCCTGGGTCGAGGAGTGGATCGAGACCCAGCAGCTGAAGGTGGCCTGAGGTGGGGGCCCAGCCGACCCCCGAGCGCCTCAGCCTGATGCTGGGGCTGGTGCTGCTGATGCTGGCCACGGTGCCGCGTTACCTGGCGGGGGGCCACGAGACCCGGCTCTCGCTGATCCTGATGGCCCTGGCCGTGGTGGCGGCCGTCGCTCTGGTCCACTGGCGGATGCTGGATGGCGAGGCCAGGCGACGCCTGCCCTCGCTGCTGGGCCGCCTGGGCGTGAGCCTGGTGGCCGGCCTGGCAGGCATGGGGCTCTACCACGCGCTGTTCACCGACTTCATCGGCTGGGAGCTGCTGCTCGCCCACGGCGCCACCCTGGGGCTGCTGCTCCACGCGCTGTGGCTGTGGGTTAGAGCGCCGAGCGCCTAGCGCCCGGCGCCCAGCTGAAGAGGCAACGGGCGGCTGGTGCTGAAGATACATGAAGAGAAACCCCGTCGGGCCTGGCCCGACGGGGTTTCTTCGTTGACGCGAGCATTATTGGCAGCGTCATCATCCTGCGGCGCTCGGCGCTCGGCGCTCGGCGCTCGGCGCTCGGCGCTCGGCGCTCGGCGCCTTACCCCAGCGTATAGCAGGGCACGTAGTCGCCCGAGAGCTTCATGCGCCCCTGGGCCACGAAGGAGTCGAGCAGCTCGTCGAGGCGGCGCATCAGCTCCGGTTCGGCGCTGAGCCGGAAGGGGCCGTGGGCCTTGATGGCGCGGATGCCCTGCTCCTTGACGTTGCCCGCCACGATGCCCGAGAAGGCGCGACGCAGGTTGGCGGCCAGCTCGTGGACCGGCTGCTGGCGATGCAGGGCCAGGCCGGCCATGGCCTCGTGGGTGGGCTCGAAGGTCTCCTGGAAGTGGCGGTCGATGGTCAGCCGCCAGTTGTAGTAGAAGGCGTCCTGGCGGGCGCGCCGGTAGTCGCCGACTTGGTCGATGCCCTTGCGCATGGTGCGCGCCACCTCGGTGGGGTCGTCGATGATGATGCGGTAGAGGCGGCGGACCTCCTCGCCGAGGGTGTAGGCCAGGAACTCGTCGATGCGCTGGAAGTAGTCGGCGCTGTCGGCGGGCCCGCTGAAGATCACCGGCAGCGCCATGTCGGCATTGTCGGGATGCAGCAGGATGCCGAGCAGGTAGAGGATCTCCTCGGCGGTGCCCACGCCGCCGGGGAAGACGATGATGCCGTGGCCCAGGCGCACGAAGGCCTCCAGGCGCTTCTCGATGTCCGGCATCACCACCAGCTCGTTGACGATGGGGTTGGGGGCCTCGGCGGCGATGATGCCGGGCTCCGAGACCCCCAGGTAGCGGCCCTCGCGCCGGCGCTGCTTGGCGTGGGCCACGTTGGCCCCCTTCATCGGGCCCTTCATGGCCCCGGGACCGCAGCCGGTGCAGATGTCCATCTCGCGCAGGCCGAGGTGGTAGCCCACGTCCTTGCTGTACTCGTACTCCTCCCGCGAGATCGAGTGGCCCCCCCAGCAGACCACCAGGCTCGGGTCCCGCCCCGGCTTCAGGGTGCCGGCCTTGCGCAGGATGTGGAACACCGCGTTGGTGGTCCCCTCGGCGGTGGAGAGGTCGAAGCGCTGGTGCCCCTGGATCTCGTTGTAGACGTAGACGATGTCGCGCAGCACGGCCGAGAGGTGCTCGCGGATGCCGCGGATCATCTTGCCGTCGACGAAGGCCTCGGCCGGGGCATTGGTGAGCTTGAGGCGCACGCCGCGGTCCTGGGGGACCACCTCGATGTCGAAGTCCGCGTAGGTCTCCATCAGCGCCACGCTGTCATCGGTGGGCGAGCCGCAGTTGAGCACGGCCAGGGCACAGCGGCGCAGCAGGTCGTGCAGGCCGCGCTTCGAGGTGTCGTGCAGGCGCGCCACCTCATGCTGGGAGAGGATCTCCAGGCTGCCTTCCGGCGAGATGATGCTGGAAATGGTGTCGGGCATTCAGGCGTCCTTGTCGTTCGGGGATAGCTAGGGGGATGCTATCACGCCCGGGGCGGGGGGAGTGCTAGAATGGGGCACCGCCAGCGACGTGCCACGCCATGTTCAACGCCCTCTACTTCCGCACCTTCATCACCCTGGTCGAGACCGGCAGCTTCACGCTGACGGCCCGTCGCCTCGAGATGACCCAGCCGGGCGTCAGCCAGCACGTGCGCAAGCTCGAGCAGTACCTCGACAAGCCGCTGCTCGAGCGCCATGGCCGCCGCTTCACGCTGACCGAGGCGGGTCGACGGGCCTACGACTATGCCCTGAAGCTGTTCGCCGAGCACGAGCAGTTCCGCCATTCGCTGGATGCCGATTCCCTCTACTCCGGCGACTGCCGCCTGGCCTCGCCGGGCAGCGTCGGGGTGATGCTCTATCCCTTCCTGCTGGGCCAGCAGCAGATGCATCCCGGCCTCACGGTGAGCTACAGCTTCGCCTTCAACCACGAGATCACCCAGGACGTGCAGGCCGGCCGCTACGACCTGGGCATCGTTACCGACCCGGTCCGCCACCCGGACCTCGAGGTCGAGCCCTGGCACCGCGAGCCGCTCTGCCTGGTGGTGCCTGCGGACTTTGCCGGCAGTGGCCTGGCCGACCTCATGGGCATCGGCTTCATCAACTACTCCGACGGCCTCAACCACGCCGGCGCCCTGCTGCGCAGCAACTTCCCGGAGGAGTTCCGCTCGATCAGTCACTTCCGCCGCCAGGGCTTCACCAACGAGGTGGGGATGGTGCTGGACGCGGTGGCCCGGGGGCTGGGGTTCACCGTGGTGTCGCGGCTGGTGCTGGAGACCTCGCCGTGGCAGCGCCAGGTGAAGGAGCTGGACCTGCCGGTGGCGGTCCACGAGACGCTGCACCTGGTGAGGCGCCGCGGCATGGAGATCCCGCGTCGCTATGTCCGCTTGCTGGAGGACTTCCGCGAGCAGCGCCGCCAGGCACTTTTCGGCTACAGCGAGCAGCCGGGCTTCGGTTGACAGTTCACCTGGTCAGAATCGAGGGAGCCAACGCAGCAGGCCCCGCCGATGGCGGGGCCTGCTGCGTTGAGGGACCGGGGCCGAGCGACCGGCGCTCGGGTCAGTCGCCTCGATCAGTCGCGATACTCGTCGATGCTCGGGCAGGAGCAGATCAGCTGACGGTCGCCGAAGACGTTGTCGACCCGGTTCACCGACGGCCAGACCTTGGCCGCCTTGACCGCTTCGGAGGGGAAGGCGCCGAGCTCGCGGGAGTAGGGGCGTGCCCAGCCCTCGTCCATCAGGTCGGCCATGGTGTGCGGGGCGTGGACCAGCGGGTTGTCGTCGGCCGGCCAGTCGCCGGCCTCGACGCGCTTGATCTCCTCGCGGATCGCGATCATGGCGTCACAGAAGCGATCGATCTCGTAGCGTGACTCCGACTCGGTGGGCTCGATCATCAGCGTGCCCGGTACCGGGAAGGACATGGTCGGGGCGTGGAAGCCGTAGTCCATCAGGCGCTTGGCGATGTCCTCCTCGCTGATGCCGGAGGCGGCCTTGAGCGGGCGGATGTCGATGATGCACTCGTGGGCCACGGTGCCGTTGCGTCCCTTGTAGAGCACGGGGTAGTGCTCGCCGAGACGGGCGGCGACGTAGTTGGCGTTGAGGATGGCGAGCTCGGTGGCCTCGCGCAGCCCCCGGGCCCCCATCATCTTGATGTAGGCCCAGGAGATCGGCAGGATCAGGGCGCTGCCGAAGGCCGCCGCCGAGACAGCGCCGCAGTCGGCGTTGACGCCCTCGATGGGGGTGACCACGTGGTTGGAGACGAAGGGCGCCAGGTGCGCCTTGACGCCGATCGGGCCCATGCCCGGGCCGCCGCCGCCGTGGGGAATGCAGAAGGTCTTGTGCAGGTTGAGGTGGCTCACGTCGCCGCCGAAGTCGCCGGGGCGGGTCAGGCCCACCTGGGCGTTCATGTTGGCGCCGTCCACGTACACCTGGCCGCCGTGGGCGTGCACGATCTCGCACACCTCGCGCACGCTCTCCTCGAAGACCCCGTGGGTGGAGGGGTAGGTGATCATGATCGCGGAGAGCCGCTCGCTGTGCTGCTCGGCCTTGGCCCGCAGGTCGTCCAGGTCCACGTTGCCGTGCGCGTCGCACTCCACCACCACCACCTTCATGGAGACCATCGCCGCGGAGGCGGGGTTGGTGCCGTGGGCGGAGCTGGGGATCAGGCAGACGTCGCGGTGACCCTCGCCGATGGACGCCTGGTAGCGGCGGATCGCCACCAGCCCGGCATACTCGCCCTGGGCGCCGGAGTTGGGCTGCATGGAGATATGGTCATAGCCGGTCACCTCCACCAGGAAGGCGGCCAGCTCGTCGATCATCTGCCGGTAGCCGGCCACCTGGTCGCGGGGCACGAAGGGGTGGACGTTGGCGAACTCCGGCCAGGTGATGGGGATCATCTCGCTGGTGGCGTTGAGCTTCATGGTGCAGGAGCCCAGCGGGATCATCGCGTGGGTCAGCGACAGGTCCTTGTTCTCCAGGCGCTTGAGGTAGCGCAGCATCTCGGTCTCGCTGCGGTAGCGCGTGAAGGTCGGGTGGGTCAGGAAGTCGCTCTCGCGGCGGCAGGCGGCGGGGATGCCGCCGAGCCCGTCCGCCACGGCGCGTTCGTCCAGGGTGCTGACCGACAGGCCATGCTCCTCGCCCAGCAGCACGTCGAACAGCACGTCCAGGTCGTGGGCGGTGGTGGTCTCGTCCAGGGTGACGCCCACGTCGCCGCCCGCGAAATAGCGCAGGTTGATCTCGTGGGTGAGGGCGCGACCGTGGAGCTTGCCGGCGTCCACGCCGGTCAGGCGCAGGGTGTCGAACCAGCTGTCGTGGGCCAGGGCCACGCCCTTCTCCTGCAGGCCCCGGGCCAGCAGGGTCGTCAGGCGGTGGATGCGCGAGGCGATGGTGCGCAGCCCCTCGGCGCCATGGTAGACGGCATAGAAGCCGGCGATATTGGCCAGCAGCGCCTGGGCGGTACAGATGTTGGAGGTGGCCTTCTCGCGGCGGATGTGCTGCTCGCGGGTCTGCATCGCCATGCGCAGCGCCTGGCCGCCGCGGACATCCCGGGAGACGCCGATGATGCGTCCGGGGATCGAGCGCTTGAGCTTGTCGGTGGTGGCGAAGAAGGCGGCGTGGGGGCCGCCGAAGCCCATCGGCACGCCGAAGCGCTGGCTGCTGCCGACCACGATGTCGGCGCCCAGCGCCCCGGGCTCCTTGAGCAGCACCAGCGACATGATGTCGGCGGCCACGCAGGTCATGATGTTGCGCTCTCGGGCGGCCTCGAGCAGCGGCGCCAGGTCGTGGACCCGGCCGCTCTCGCCGGGGTACTGCAGCAGGGCGCCGAAGACGTCGGCCCCGGCCAGCTCCTCGGCCGGGGCGACGATCAGCTCGAAGCCGAAGTAGGCCGCGCGGGTGCGCACCACGTCGAGGGTCTGGGGCAGCACGTCATCGGCGACAAAGAAGGCGTCGCTCTTCGTCTTCTTGTTGGCGCGCTTGCACAGCGCCATGGCTTCGGCGGCGGCAGTGGCCTCGTCCAGCAGGGAGGCGTTGGCGAGCTCCATGCCGGTGAGGTCCATGACCATCTGCTGGAAGTTGAGCAGCCCCTCCAGGCGGCCCTGGGCGATCTCCGGCTGGTAGGGGGTGTAGGCGGTGTACCAGCCCGGGTTCTCCAGCACGTTGCGCTGGATCACCGGCGGCAGGTGGGTGCCGTGGTAGCCCTGGCCGATGTAGCTCTTGAAGACCCGGTTCTGGCGTGCCAGGCGCTTGAGGTAGTCAAGCGCCTCGGCCTCGCTGCGCGGCGGGTCCAGCTCCAGTTCGCGGCCCAGGCGAATGTCCGCGGGCACGGTGCGCGCGATCAGGGTGTCCAGGCTCTCCATGTCCAGGCGCGCCAGCATGGTGGCGACGTCGTCGCGGCTGGGGCCGTTGTGGCGTTGGATGAAGTCGTCATGAGCGGCCAGTTCGGCCAGGCGGCGATTGTCGAGAGCCATGGGACACCCTGTGCGTGTGGATGCGCCGATCGGCAGCGGCGCGGGTCGGTAGACGGAACCCCGGCCGGGGGCCGGGGGAGAAGCGGTGGCGGGAGCCGGCCTCAGTCGTCGGACTGGGCCACGGCCTGGTAGCCGTCGGCATCCAGCAGGTCGTCGAGCTGCGCGGCGTCGGCGAGGCGCACCTTCATGATCCAGCCCCCCTCGTAGGGCGCCTCGTTGACGGTCTCGGGCGCGTCCTCGAGGGCCTCGTTGACGGCGATCACTTCGCCGGCCACCGGAGCATAGAGGTCGGAAGCGGCCTTGACCGACTCGATGACGCCGAACTCCTCCTTCGTGTCGAGGCTGCGGCCCACTTCGGGCAGCTCGACGAACACCACGTCGCCGAGGGCCTCCTGGGCGTGGTCGGTGATGCCGATGGTCACGGTGCCGTCACCGTTGTCCAGCACCCATTCATGACTTTCGGCGTAGCGCAGGTTGGCGGGGATTGAGCTCATCACGTTTTCCTATACGAAAAAGGTTTCTGGTGTCGCGAATGCTAACGCCATTGACGGCGTTTGGCGAGTCTCCGGGTGTCGGCGTCCCGTGCCCGGGGCGTCGCCGGCCCCCACAGGGTGGCCCGCCGCGGGGCCGACGTCCAGTCGCGGCGGGAGAGGGGCGCCCTCAGGCTGCCGTCGGCCGGGCAGTGCGCGGCGAGTCGACGCGTTGCGATGCGCTCACTACGCTTTCTGGAGGCCGGCCCGGGCGGGGCCGGCTTGCGCGCCGCTCCGGCAGCGGGCAGAAGCGTAAGCGATGGTGTCACCGAGGCGCCGTCGGTTTCCGATAGGAAACATGACTCTGCCCTGCTTGATTGGTATGGCGCACTCGAGGCTGGTGCTGAGACGGCATGATCCGCTATGTTACGCGGGTTCGTTCTGCTGATCCTTCGATCGGTGCCGGCTGTGGCGAGAGATTCGTCTGGTCCAGTCCGCCGCGAGACGGCAGTTCACAACAACAAGCGAATTAGGGAGATTCTCGTGGAAACCTTGAACAGTATATTCGGTGCCATCAACGGCGTGGTCTGGGGGCCGCTGATGCTCATCCTGCTGCTGGGGGTGGGCCTCTACCTGCAGATCGGCCTCAAGCTCATGCCGATCCGCAAGCTCGGCATGGGCTTCAGGCTGATGTGGCAGGGTCGCGACCCGAAGAAGACGCCCGACGGCAAGGCCAAGGGCGATGACGATGGCGAGATCTCGCCCTTCAACGCCCTGATGACGGCGCTCTCCGCCACCATCGGCACCGGCAACATCGCCGGCGTGGCCACGGCCATCGCCCTGGGCGGCCCGGGAGCGGTGTTCTGGATGTGGATCACGGCGCTGGTGGGCATGGCCACCAAGTTTGCCGAGGCGGTGCTGGCCGTGCGCTATCGCGAGACCGACAGCACCGGCTACCACGTCGGCGGCCCGATGTTCTACATCAAGAACGGCCTCGGCAAGAAGTGGCTGTGGCTGGGCGGCGCCTTCGCCTTCTTCGGTGCCGTGGCCGCCTTCGGCATCGGCAACACCGTGCAGTCCAACTCCGTGGCGGACGCCCTGGACTCCACCTTCGGCATCCCGCACTGGCTCACCGGCGTGGTGATCATGGTGCTGGCCGGTGCGGTGATCCTTGGCGGGATCAAGCGCATCGCCAAGGTGGCCGGCAAGCTGGTCCCGGTGATGGGCATCCTCTACGTGATCGCCGGCATCCTGGTGCTGATCGTCAATGCCGGCCAGATCGGCGAGGCCTTCAGCATGATCTTCTACTATGCCTTCAACCCCCATGCGGCCATGGGCGGTTTCGCCGGTGCTGCGGTGATGGCGGCCATCCGCTTCGGCGTGGCCCGCGGCATCTTCTCCAACGAGGCGGGCCTGGGCAGTGCGCCCATCGCCCACGCCGCGGCCAGGACCAAGAACCCCGTGCGCCAGGGCCTGATCGCCATGCTGGGGACCTTCATCGATACCATCGTCATCTGCACCATCACCGCTCTGGTGATCCTGACCTCCACGGTATGGGTCGAGGGCGAGGCCGGCGCCTCGCTGACGGCGCTCTCCTTCGATGCGGCGCTGCCCGGCTTCGGCAACCAGATCGTCTCGCTGGCCCTGGCGGTGTTTGCCTTCACCACCATCCTGGGATGGTCCTTCTATGGCGAGAAGTGCTTTCAGTTCCTGTTCGGCACCCGCTCGATCATGCTCTACCGGGTGCTGTTCGTGCTGGCCATCCCGCTGGGGGCCATCGCCCAGCTGGGGTTCATCTGGCTGATGGCCGACACCTTCAACGCCATGATGGCGATTCCCAACCTGATCGCCCTGGCGCTGCTGTCGCCGGTGGTCTTCAAGCTCACCCGCGACTACTTCGACGGCAAGGAGATCCTGCCGGGCGAGGAGCTTGACCACGACAAGCGCTGATCCACGGCCGACGAGCTCGAGAGGTGCCCCCCGGGGCACCTCTCGACCGTCGGGCCCCATCACCCGGCTACCCCAGAGGGAGACGAGATGAGCGAACTCAAGCGTACGCCCCTGTATGACCTGCACGTGGAACTGGGCGCCAGGATGGTGCCCTTTGCCGGCTACGAGATGCCGGTCCAGTACCCGCTCGGCGTGAAGAAGGAGCACGAGCATACCCGCGCCGCCTGCGGCCTGTTCGATGTCTCCCACATGGGGCAGCTGCTGCTGCGGGGGCCGTCCCCGGCCGAGGCGCTGGAGACCCTGGTGCCGGCGGATATCGTCGGCCTTCCCGAAGGCATGCAGCGCTATGCGCTGTTCACCGGCGAGGAGGGCGGCATCCTCGACGACCTGATGGTGGTCAACGCCGGCGACCACCTCTACCTGGTGGTCAACGCGGCTTGCCAGGAGCAGGACATCGCCCATCTGCGGCGGGGGTTGCCCGAGGGGCATGAGGTCGAGGTGCTCGACCGCGGCCTGCTGGCGCTGCAGGGGCCCCGGGCCAGTGACGTGATGGCCCGGCTCTGCCCGGCGGCCTGCGAGATGGTCTTCATGCAGCACGGCCGCTTCGAGATCGATGGCATTCCGGTGTGGATCAGCCGCAGCGGCTATACCGGCGAGGATGGCTTCGAGATCTCGGTGCCGGCCGGGCAGGGCGAGGCCCTGGCGCGCCGCCTGCTGGCCGAGCCCGAGGTCGAAGCGATCGGCCTGGGCGCGCGGGACTCCCTGCGCCTGGAGGCGGGACTCTGCCTCTATGGCCACGACATCGACACCGAGACCACCCCGGTGGAGGCCGGCCTGGTCTGGGCCATCGGCAAGCCGCGGCGGCGCGGCGGCGAGCGGGCCGCCGGCTTCCCGGGCGCCGACCTGATCCTGCACCAGGTGGAGGCGAAGGACCACCGGCGCAAGCGGGTCGGCCTGCTGGGCGAGGGGCGCGCCCCGGTGCGCGAGGGCGCCGAGCTGTTCGACGCCGAGGGCAAGCGCATCGGCGTGGTCACCTCCGGGGGCTTCGGCCCCAGCGTGGGCAGGCCGGTGGCCATGGGCTACCTGGCCACCGAGCACGCCGCGGTGGACGCCATCGTCTACGCCGAGGTGCGCGGCAAGCGCCTGCCGATGACGGTGAGCCGGATGCCCTTCGTGTCGCCGGGCTACTACCGGGGCTGAGCCGGCCCGGCCCGGCGACCACGGCAACGCACAGCGGCCACCCTCGGGTGGCCGCTGTGCGTTGTGGGGTGTGATTTTTATACCGTTATCACCCTTGCCGGAAAGTTAGCCCGCCACTGACCTGGAATCGAGGCGATCAGCCTACCACCCAGCGAAAGGTCAGGCTGATGCGCAGCCCGGGAATCTTGCGCGGCAGCAGCGCGTGCTGCAGGGCGCCCTGCGCGCCGGGGCCCATCACCAGCAGGCTGTCGTGGGGCAGCCAGACGTTGAAGGGTGACAAGGGCCCCGCGTCACCGGGACGGGCCACGCCCGGTTTCCCGCGGAAGCGCAGCGGGCGCTCGGCCCCCAGCGACACGGCGGCGATCAGCGGGTCGCACCCGAGCTCGGGCTCGTCGTCGCTGTGCCAGCCCATGCGCTCCTCGCCGTCGGCGTAGCGGTTGAGCAGCACGCTGTTGAAGCGGGCCGGGGTGCCGGAGGCCGCCAGGGCATCGGTCACCCGGTCGCGCAGGGCCGCCACGGCGGGGTGCCAGGGATCGGGATGGAAGTCCCGAGCGGAGTAGCGGTAGCGCGCCTCGGGGTCGCCCATCCAGACCTGGCGGCGGGGGATGGGGTGCTCCCGGCCATAGAGGCGCAGCGTCGGGCGTTGCCACGCCAGCTCGGCGTCGAGCCGGGCCAGCAGTTCGCTGGCCTGCGGCTCGCCCAGTAGGGGAGTCGTCAGCCACAGGGGCGGGTCGGACAGCAGGATGTCGGTCGGCATCACCCAAGGATGCCATGGCGGCGGCGATCCCACGAGGCTCAGCCGACCAGGGTCAGGCTCGCCAGGGCAAACAGCAGGCCGAGCACGGCACCGGCGGCCACGTCGCTCAGGTAGTGCAGGCCGAGGCCGACCCGCGAGACGGCGATGAGGAGCACCAGCGGCCCCAGCCAGGGCGCCAGCCAGGGCAGGTGGCTCGCGGTCAGCGCCAGGAACAGCACCGCGTGCATGGTATGCCCGCTGGGGAAGCTGTAGCGGTCCCGGGCCGGTTCGTGGGAGCGCACATTGCCGACGAAGGTGATAAAGGGACGCTCCCGGCACAGGCGGGTCTTGATCAGCCGGTAGACGGCGATAGCCACCAGGGCCGTCAGGGTGTACTGCAGCAGGGCTCGCCAGCCGCCGGCCTCATGCAGCAGCGGCTGGGCCAGGATCAGCGCGACCCAGGCCGGCCAGTCGCCGAGCCGGCTGGCCAGGCGCAGCAGGGTCAGCCAGGGGCGGTAGAGGTTGAGCCGGCCGATGCGCTGGCAGAGCCGCCACTCCACCAGGTCGAGCCGTTCAAGCAGGGCGTGGGCGCGAGGTTCCATGGCGTGTCTCCCGGGCGAGGTCGAGGGTGGCGACAAAGTCGTCGGTGATGGCCGGCCAGGTGTAGGCCAGGGCCCGCTGGCGTGCGGCACGCCCCAGCCGGGCGGTGCGTGCCGGCTGCTGGCAGAGGGTCACCGCCGCCTCGCGGAACGCCGTCGGGTCGTCGGCGGGCGCGGTGATGCCGTTGACATCGTCGTCGATCAGCTCGGCGCCGGCGGCGTGGCGGAAGGCCACCACGCCGAGCCCGCTGGCCATGGCCTCGAGCACGACGTTCCCCCAGGTCTCGGAGAGCGAGGGGAAGATGAAGAGGTCGGCGCTGGCGTAGTGGCGCACCAGCGCCTGCGGGTCGATGAAGCCGGTGAAGTTGGCCTCGGGCAGGGCCCGTTCCAGCAGGCGCCTTCCGGGCCCGTCGCCGACGATCACCTGGCGCAGGTCCGGCCGGGCGTCCTGCATTGCCAGGAAGGTGTCGCGCAGCAGGTCGAGGTTCTTCTCGGGGGCCAGGCGTCCCACGTGGAGGGCGACCGGGCGATGCTCGCCGGCGCCCCAGCGGCGGCGCAGCTCGGGGTCGCGATGGGCCGGGGAGAAGCGTTCGCCGTCGATGCCGCGCGCCATGAGGCGCAGGTTGTCGAAGCCCAGGGCCGCCAGGGCACGGGCCTGGTCGCGGGTCGGGACCAGGGTGGCCGCACAGCGGTTGTGGAAGGCGCGCAGGCGACGGATGACCAGCGGGGCCAGCCAGGGGAGGCCGTAGTCGCGGCAGTAGTGGTCGAAGTTGGTGTGCCAGCCGGCGACCGTCGGAATGGCCAGGCGCCTCGCCACCCGCTGGGCGGACCAGCCCAGTGGACCCTGGGTGGCCAGGTAGACCACGTCCGGGCGCTGTTCGCGCCACAGCCGCAGGATCGCGCGGCTGGCGGGCAGGCCCAGGCGGACCTCCCGGTAGCCGGGCACGGAGACCCCGCGCACCCGGAGCTCGGCTTCCATGCCGGCGCTGCGTGGCGGGGCGGGAGTCAGGGGGCGGGGGCGGATCAGCTGCAGCCGAAGGCCGCGCGAGCAGAGCTCACCGCTCAGCTGGCCCAGGGTGTGGGCGACCCCGTTGATGTCGGGCGTCCATGTCTCGCTCACCAGACAGATGCGCATGACGTTCCTCGTCCTGTCGCGGGCCCGAAAGGGGCCCCGTCAGGTATCGAGGATGTCAGGCCGGCATGACGCCTCGGCGACGTCTCCATGACCCGTCGATGACAGCGCGCCGGGGGTCAGCGGAGGACGCGGCGCGGGTCGATGGGCTTGCCGCCGTGGCGCAGGTCGAAGAGCAGGTCGTGGCGCTCGGTGGCGTTGCTGTAGCCCACCTCGCAGAGCGGGGTGCCGCGGCTGACCCGGTCGCCGTCGGCCACCAGCGTCCGCTCGCACAAGGCGTAGACGCTCTGCAGGTTGTCGGCATGGTGGACGATCACCACCTGGCCGAGCTGGCGCATGCTGTCGGCGAAGCGCACGTCGCCGTCGGCCACCGCCCGGGCCTGGGCGCCCCGGCTGGTGGCCAGCAGCATCGGCTGCAGGGTACCCCGCCCGTCGCTGCCGAAGCGGCGCACGATGCGGTAGTCCGCCAGCGGCCAGGGCCAGTTGCGGGCCGAGGCGGGCAGGTCGCCGGGGTCCGGCAGGCTGGCGCGAGCGGGCGAGCCCCCGCTGGTCCCGCCCGAACCGCTGCCCGTCGAGCCGCCCCGGGATGCGCCGCGGCTCGCCGTGGCGCCGCCCGAGAGGGGCACCTGGATGACCTGGCCGACCCGCAGGGCAGTGGGTTCGATGCCGGGATTGGCGGCCTGGATCCGCGAGGCCCGGGTGTCGAAGCGCCGGGCGATGCTGGAGTAAGTGTCGCCGGGCCGCACCTGGTAGCGGTAGGGTCCCCCGGAGGGGGCGCGCTCCTGCTGGGTGGGCATCAGCAGTCTCTGGCCCACCGCCAGGCGGCGGGCGTCGACCCCCGGGTTGAAGCGCTGCAGGCGCTCCAGCGGGACCTCGCCGCGCCGGGCGATCTCGCCGAGGGTGTCGCCGCGCTGCACGGTGACCCAGCCAGCGCTGGGGGAGGCAGCCGAGTCGCGGGTGGTGGCGCCGTCGGGGCGCGAGGCGCAGCCGGCAAGCAGCAGCGCGATCAGGAGGAGTGCGAGAGCGCGTCGTCCTTGTCCTGCCACAGGGCGTTGAGCCATGAGTGGAAGCATTCCTTGTAGTCCGGGTCGTCGTAGTCGCCGTCGAGCATCCAGGCGGGAATCTCGAGGCGCCTGGCCACCAGGGCCACGCGCCCCTCCCGGCCGCACAGGAAGCCCCAGAAGGTGGGGTCGGGATTGTCGTAGTGGAGCGTCACGTCGAGGATACCACCGAGCCGGTCGCCGAGCAGGTTCAGCACCTGGGCGATGCCGCCGGCCCGGGGGCGCAGCAGGTGGGTATAGGGAGACTCCTGGGCGGCGTGCTTGGCCGGGGTGAAGCGGGTGCCCTCGACGAAGTTGTAGATGGCGATCGGGCGCTCCCGGGCGTGACGGCACATGCGCTCGGTGGCCTCCCGGTCGCGGCGTGCCAGCTGGGGGTTGCGCTCGCGCTGCTCCCGGCTGAGGCGGCGCAGCATGGGGAACTCCATGGCCCAGAAGGCCAGGCCGACGATGGGCACCCAGATCAGCTGGCGCTTGACGAAGAAGTGCGGCATGGGGATGCGCCGATGCAGCGCCAGGAACAGCAGGAAGATGTCGGTCCAGCTGCGATGGTTGGAGAGCACCAGCCACCACTGGTCCCGAGACAGCCCCTCGGGCAGCTGCATCGCCAGGCGGGGCTTGAGCCAGCGGCGCATCCACCAGAGGTTGCTGCCGACCCAGTTGAGCGCCACCCGGTTGAGGCCCTGGAGCACCCGGCGGCGCAGGCGACGCCCGGGGGTGACCAGCTTGACCAGGGTCAGCAGGATCAGCGGGATGCCCCAGAAGGCGGTGGTCAGGATCAGCAGCAGGAGGCTGACGAGCCCCTTGAGGACCGGCATGCGTCTCTCCCTGTTGGATGGGCCGGGGGTGGCGCGGTCGGGTGGTTGCGGTAATGCTAAAGGATCGTCGCACGGCTGCCCAGCGCCGCGGCTCAGGCCGGGCGGCTCCCCTCGGGGGGCGCGATGGTCTCGACCAGCACCTGGCGCAGGGCCAGCGCCGCCGCCGACAGCTCGCCGTGGGTGATCATGCCTACCGCCCGCTCGATCACCGGCTCCTCCAGGGGCAGGCAGCGCGCCCCCAGCGCCTCCATCTGGCGGCGGCAGAGCGAGGGCACGGCGCTGACGCCCAGGCCGCTGGCCACCATGCGCCCCACGGTGGCCAGCTGGTGGCTCTCGAAGGCGCAGGGCAGGGTGATGCCGCGGCGGCGCAGCTGCTGCTCCAGCAGCCGCCTGACCATGGAGGGACGCTGCAGGGCGATGAAGTCGTGGGTCAGCAGGGTGGCCCAGTCGAGTCGCTCGTGGCCGGCCAGCAGGGAGTCGGCCGGTACCACGGCGACGAAGCGGTCGATGAACAGCGGCGTGAAGCCGAGGCTGCCGGTCGCCTCGGGCTCGAAGACGATGCCGAGTTCCACCTGGCGATTGCGGACCATGTCGATCACCTGCTCGTTGATCACGTCATGGACCGTGACGTTGACCCGCGGGTGGCGGCGCCGAAAGGCCATCAGCGCCGGGGGCAACAGGTTGCTGGCGAAGGAGGGCATGGCGGCCACCGCCAGCCGGCCGAGCTGCAGGGTGAAGCGCTGGCGCAGCAGCTCCTCGGTGTTGTCCCACTCGGCCAGCAGCCGCTTGGCCAGCGGCACCAGAGATTCCCCCTCGGGGGTGAGACGCACGCTGCGTGTGCTGCGGATCAGCAGCCGCCCCCCGAGGGTCTCCTCGAGGCCCTTGATCGCCAGGCTCAGCGCCGGCTGGGAGAGGTGCAGCCGCTCGCAGGCCTGGGTGAAGCTCAGGGTCTGGGCCACGGCGAGGAAGGCGCGGAGCTGCTTGACGGTCATCGACATGCTACCAAGGTCCAATTAATAGGCTGATCAAATCAATCGATAAGAAAAACAAACTTAACAAATATATGGCCAGGCACAACACTGGGCCTCATCGTGTCACCCGTGACCCGCTATCCTTTCACCCCGCAAGATCCATCGACAACAACACGAGGCGCCACTATGTCCGGATTCGACAAACGCGTGTACTCCTACGAAGAGGCTATGGCCGGCATCGAGAGCGGCATGACCGTGGCCGCCGGCGGCTTCGGCCTGTGCGGCATCCCGGAGAACCTGATCGCCGAGATCAAGCGCCTCGGCGTCAAGGACCTCACCGTGCTCTCCAACAACTGCGGCGTCGACGGCTTCGGCCTGGGCCTGCTGCTGGAGGACAAGCAGATCTCGCGCATCTATGCCTCCTACGTGGGCGAGAACGCCCTGTTCGAGCGCCAGATGCTGGATGGCGAGATCGACGTGATCCTGACGCCCCAGGGCACCCTGGCCGAGAAGATGCGCGCCGGCGGTGCCGGCATCCCCGCCTTCTATACCGCCACCGGCTACGGCACGCCGATCGGCGAGGGCAAGGAGGTGCGCCAGTTCAACGGCCGCCACTACATCCTCGAGGAGGCGTTCCACGCCGACTTCGCCATCGTCAAGGGCTGGAAGGCGGATCGCTACGGCAATGTCGTCTACCGCGACACTGCCCAGAACTTCAATCCCCTGGCCGCCACCTGCGGCAAGATCACCGTGGTCGAGGTCGAGGAGATCGTCGAGCCGGGCGAACTGGCACCGGACCAGATCCACACCCCCGGCATCTACGTCGACCGCATCATCCAGGGCACCTTCGAGAAGCGCATCGAGAAGCGCACCGTCCGCGAAGGCTGAAGGCGCGACGCTGCACGACACCCCAAGGCTTCTCATCCGAACACAAGAGGCAACAAGATGGCACTGACTCGCGAACAGATGGCGCAGCGCGTGGCGCGCGAACTCGAAGACGGCTTCTACGTCAACCTGGGCATCGGCATCCCGACCCTGGTGGCCAACTATGTCCCCGACGGCATCGACGTCATGCTGCAGTCCGAGAACGGGCTGCTGGGCATGGGTCGCTTTCCCACCGAGGAAGAGGTCGACCCGGACATGATCAATGCCGGCAAGCAGACCGTCACGGCCCGCCCGGGTGCGGCGATCTTCGACTCGGCGGAATCCTTCGCCATGATCCGCGGCGGCCACGTCGACCTCACGGTGCTGGGCGCCTTCGAGGTGGATCAGGAGGGCAACATCGCCTCCTGGATGGTCCCCGGCAAGCTGATCAAGGGCATGGGCGGCGCCATGGACCTGGTGGCCGGCGCCGAGAACATCATCTGCACCATGACCCACGCCTCCAAGCACGGCGAATCCAAGCTGCTCGAGAAGTGCACCCTGCCGCTGACCGGCGCCGGCTGCATCAACCGGGTGCTGACCGACCTGGCCTACCTGGAGATCAAGGACGGCGCCTTCCACCTCAAGGAGCGCGCCCCGGGTGTCTCGGTGGAGGAGATCGTCGAGAAGACGGCCGGCAAGCTCATCGTGCCGGACCATGTCCCGGAGATGACCTTCGACGCCTGACCCGCGACGCCTGATCAGGGCATGACCCCCGCGGCCCGGACCCTGTGTCCGGGCCGCGGCCGTCCGGGCTGTCGAAAAACTGACCGTTTCGCTTCGGGCGCCGCCGGGGCGCGGGGTCCGGCGGGATGGCGGTGGCTCTTGCACAGCGTTATCCACAGATTCTGTGGATGACTCTGCGGCACTGCAGCGACAGGGGGCGGCGGGTCAGGAGACCTCGCAGCGGGTGTGGTGGGGCAGCAGCAGCTCCACGGCACGCTCCTGGTTGGCCGAGACCTCCTTCTGCACCAGAGCCAGGCCGCCGAGTTCCACGCGATGCTCGTCACCCTGGGCGAAGGCGAGGCGCCGGGAGCAGGTGGGGTAGAAGCGGTAGTCGAGGAGCGGCGAGACCGGGAAGATCCCGTGGTGCCGATCGGAGCTGCCGCTGAGCCCGGCCTGGCGCAGCTGGTCGTCGAGCACCGCGATAGGCTGGCCCAGGCGCCCGCAGTCGAAGCCGGCGTGGTGCATGCGCGGCCCGTTGATCGACAGCAGGCCGGCCAGCGGATGCGCCTGGCAGAGGGCGAGGTAGGTCTCCCAGTCGGGCATGGGCCAGGGACGGCCGCGGCACAGCAGGTTCTGGCCGCGCTGGTCCTCCCGCGGGGCCTGGCAGACCAACGCCTCGAGCCGCTCCCTCGGGCACCGGGAGAGGGTGCCCAGCTGCAGCTCGCCGAGGACCAGCCAGGGGCCGTTGTCGGGGGGCGAGAGCAGGCTGACCAGCAGGCCGCGGTCGGCCATGGCGTGGCGGTGGCGCGGACGATAGCCCAGATGGGCGAGGGTCGGCAGCAGGGCATCCATGCCGAAGGGCCCGTGGTTCAGGGTGAGCAGCGCCAGGTACTCGACCGGGGCATCGACCGGCCACAGACGCAGCCCGCCGACCTCGGGGTGCTGGTGGACATAGTCCAGCCACAGCTGCTGGACGAACTCTTCCCTCTGCATCGATACGCTTCCCTTGTCATGATGCTGGCGGGAAGTATAGGCACAGCCCCCCGGGGGCCTTTCAACGAGGGAAAGACGCTTCCAGGCAGCGACGCGTGGCGGCGGCGATCTCGGCCTCCTCGTCGGTGGGCATCACGACCAGGGCGGGGCCGCTGCCGGCGTCGAAGCGTGGCGCATGCTCCCGGTTGGCGTCCTCGTCCAGCCTGGCCCCGAGCCATGCCAGGCGCCGCGCGGTGCGGGCGCGGATCTCGGCGGCGTGCTCGCCGATGCCGGCGGTGAAGACCAGCGCATCCAGGCCGCCGAGCAGGGCCACCAGGGCGCCGATCTCGCGCAGCAGCCGCTCGATGAACAGCGCCACCGCCTCCTCGGCATGGGGATGGTCGCTGGCCAGCAGGTCGCGCATGTCGGCGGAGAGCCCCGAGACGCCCAGCAGGCCGCTCTCCCGGTAGAGCAGCCGCTCGACCTCCTCGACGGCCATGCCGCGCTGCTGCTGGAGGTGGAGCACCACCCCGGGGTCCAGGCTGCCGCAGCGGCTGCCCATCATCATGCCGTCCAGGGCGGTGAAGCCCATCGACGTGGTCAGGCTGCGCCCGTCCTTCAGGGCGCACAGGCTGCAGCCCTGCCCCAGATGGGCGATCACCACCCGTCCGCGGGCCCGCTCGCCGAGCAGCTCGGGCAACCGCCGTGTCACGTGGGCATAGGAGAGCCCGTGGAAGCCGTAGCGCAGCACCCCCTCGTCGGCCAGGCGGCGGGGCAGGGCAAACAGCTGGTGCACCCGCGGCTGGGTGCGGTGGAAGGCGGTGTCGAAGCAGGCCACCTGGGGCATGGCCGGCAGGCGCTCGCGCAGCGCGCGGATGATGGCCAGGGCAGGGGGCTGGTGCAGCGGCGCGAGGGGCTCCAGGCCGGCCAGGTAGGCCAGGTGGTCGTCATCCAGCACGACCGGCGCGTCGAGCGCGGTGCCGCCATGAACCACCCGGTGGCCGATCCCGTCGAGGGTGGCCAGCCCGACCCGGCGGTCGAGCCAGGCCAGCAGCGCCTCGGCCACGGCCGCGTGGCCGCCCTCGCTGGCGGGGAAGACGTCATCGTCGAGGCTGCCCTGCAGCAGCCGGAGCCGAGGGGCCTCGTCGAGCCGTTCCACCAGGCCGCGCAGCGAGCAGCGGCCGTCGTCGTAGAGGCCGAACTTGAGCGTGGCCGAGCCGCCGTTGATCACCAGCAGGCGGCTCACGGGGCGTCGTCCGGGGCGGGGGTCACCCGGGCCAGGTGCAGGGCCAGGGCCGCCGAGGCGAGGCGTGTCTCCGCGTCGTCGGCCCGGCTGGTCAGCATGATGGGCACCCGGGCACCCACCACCAGCCCCGCGGCCTGGGCGCGGGCCAGGTGGATCAGCAGCTTGGCGATCATGTTGGCCGACTCCAGGTTGGGGGCGATCAGGATGTCGGCCTGCCCGGCCACCTCGGAGCCCAGCCCCTTCTGCCGGGCGGCCGCCAGGGAGACGGCATTGTCGATGGCCAGGGGCCCGTCCAGCACCCCGCCGCGGATCTGGCCGCGCTCGCTCATCTTGCACAGCGCGGCGGCCTCGATGGTGGAGGGCAGGGTGGAGCGCACCGTCTCCACCGCCGAGAGCAGCGCCACTCGGGGCTGCGAGATGCCCAGCGCCCGGGCAAGGTCGATGGCGTTCTGGATGATGTCGCGCTTGGCCGCCAGGTCGGGGGTGATATGCAGGGCGGCGTCGGAGATCAGCAGGGGCCGGGGGTAGCTGGGCACGTCCAGGGCATAGACATGGCTCATCAGCCGTTCGGTGCGCAGCCCGGTGCGGCGGTCCACCGCGGCGGACATCAGCTCGTCGGTATGCAGGGAGCCCTTCATCAGCGCCTCGACCTCGCCCTGGGCGGCCAGTTCGACCGCCCGCTCGGCGGAGGCGTGGCTATGGGGGGTGTCGATCAGCGTCAGGCCGTCCAGGGACTCCCCCAGGGCCTCGGCGGCGGCCTCGATGCGGTGGCGGGGGCCGACCAGCAGCGGGACGATGATGCCCTCCCGCCAGGCCGCCAGGGCACCGGCCAGGGAGGGCTCGTCACAGGGGTGGACCACCGCGGTGGTGAGTGCCTCGAGGGAACGGGTGCTGTCGATCAGGCGACGATGCTGCTCGCCGGTCTGGTGCCAGTGGGCCTCGGCGGCCTGTGACGTGGGGGGATGCGCCATGGGCGGCTCCGTGACGTGGGGGAAACCTCCCCAGCGTAGCATCCGCACCCGGTCGGGGGGCGCCCCACGGCGCATCATCGCGAACCGCCGCCCGGGGCGGCGTCAGGGGGTCAGCGGGCGGCGGCGGTGTCCAGCAGCGACCGGTCCCGCACGTACCGATCGAACTCGGTGAAGCCGCCGATCGGGGTCTCGTCGACGAAGATCTGCGGCACCGTATGGACGGGCCTGCCGATGGTCTTCTCGAGGTCGGCCTTGGTGATGCCCTCGGCCTGGATGTCGACGTAGCGGAAGCCTTCGATGGCGCCGGCGCTCTCGAGCTGCTGGGCGAGCTCGTTGGCGAAGACGCAGAAGGGGCAGCCGGGACGACCGAAGATGGTGACGTGCATGGACGGGCTCCTGGGCGCTGGTGGCGAACGGGGGGCGCCGCCGCGGGAGGCGGGCGCCGGTCCGGAATCGGGGGTGGATGGTGAAACGATGCGCATTGTGACCGATGGCGACGGTGAAGGCCAATAGCGGCCCTCGAGTCGCGCCATTGGCGGCGCCTATCGTCGGGGACGCCCAGTCGGGGACGCCCAGTCGGGGACGCCCAGTCGGGGACGCCTATCGTCGGGGACACCCGGTGGGGGGGATGCCTGGCGTCATGGCGATGCCCAGGAGCCATCCAGCTCGCCGGCGTCGGCACGACGCAGCAGCTCCCCGAGCTCGCGATGCAGGGCCGGGCTCGAGACCAGCAGGTTCTCGCCATGGAGGTCCTCCGGGATCCCCTCGGGGCATGGGTAGAGGTGCCCGGTGGTGGCTCCCGCCTCCCGGGCGATCAGCCAGCCCGCGGCGAAGTCCCAGGGGGAGACGCTCTCGTAGTAGGCATCCAGGCGACCGCAGGCCACGTCGCACAGGTCCAGGGCGGCGGAGCCGTTGCGTCGCACGTCCTGGCAGCGGTCGAGGACGCCTGCCAGGCGGCGCATCAGCGGCGGGCGGCTGTCCCGGCGATAGGGGAAGCCGGTGCCCACCAGGGCGTGGGACAGGTCGTGGCGGCGGCTGGCGCGGATTGGCGTGCCGTTGCAATGGGCACCCTGGCCGGCCACCGCGGTGAAGGTCTCGCCCAGGAAGGGGGCGTGCACCACCCCCACCCTGACCCGCCCCTCGATCGCCCAGGCGATGGAGACCGCCACGTGGCGCAGGCCGTGGGCGAAGTTGACGGTGCCGTCGACGGGGTCGACGACCCACAGCGGCTGGCCACTGGCGAGCTCGCTGCGATCCGGCGCGAGCTCCTCGCTGAGCCGCGACTCGTCGGGACAGGCCGAGCGGAGTCGCGCGGTGATGTGGGTGTCGACGGCCACGTCCACGTCGGTGACCAGCTCGTGGCCCGACTTGTAGCGCTGGCCGAAGGTCTGGTTCCGGCGGGCGTCGGCGATCATCTCGCCGGCCTCGCGGGCGATCTCGATGGCCAGTTCGAGGCGTTCGGCGTCGGTCATGGGGCTCCCTCAGTGGCATGGGCAGGCCCTCAGCTTAGCAGCGCGGCGGAGCGGGCGCTGCCCGGGCCGTGCCGCTCCGCTATACTGCCTGCCCCCACCCACGGGAGATGCCCATGCAGGCCCTGAGCCCCGAACAGTATGCCCGGCTGCGCGCGCTGGCCGAGGCGTGGACCTACCACCACCTGAAGGCGGCCAAGGCGCTGCCGCAGTTCAATCCCCGCCTGGTGGCCGATGCCCTCTGCTTCCAGCCCCTGCGGGACGCCGAGCACGGCGAGCTGCTGCTCGGCGCCCTGGTCACCCCGCTGTCGCTGTCGCTGGCGCTGGCGGGGCTGCCGGCGTCGGCGGGGCTGCCGGCCCCGGCCGCCGGGAGCCGTCTCCGGATCGCGCTGCCCTCCGGGCACTATGACCTGGAGGCCTTCCACGTCGACGCGGACCACTGGTGCTGGCGTTGCGTGCTGCTCGACGACCTCTCCGACCTCCCGGGCCGCGAGGCGGCCAGCCGCCTGGCCCAGCAGCTGATGGAGCGGGTGATGGCGCCGGACGAGGCGCGGTGAGGTAGCGCCCGGCGGGCCGGGCCCTTATGCTGGACGGGTTGCCATCCATCGCTACGTTCAGCCATCCCACTCTGCCATCCCACAAGGAGTCGTCCATGACAGCGTCTGCCACTTCCACTCCCCGCGTCGCCCTGGTCACCGGTACCAGCAGCGGCATCGGCGAGGCCGTGGTGCGTCACTTCCGCGAACAGGGCCACCAGGTACTGGCGGTGGACTTCAATCCCGCCGGCCAGGAGGTCGCCGAGCGCGCCGGGGCGGCCTTCTTCCAGGCCGACCTCACCGACGGCGAGGCCTGCAAGGCGGCGGTGGCCGACGCGATCAAGCGCTTCGGTCGGGTGGATATCCTGGTCAACAACGCCGGCATCCAGCACGTCTCGCCCATCGAGACGTTCCCCGAGGCCAAGTGGCGGCAGATCATCGACCTGATGCTGACCGCGCCCTTCCTGCTCAGCCAGGCCGTCTGGCCCTCCATGCGCGAGAACGGCTGGGGGCGGATCATCAATATCGCCTCGGTGCATGCCCAGGTGGCCTCGCCGGGCAAGTCGGCCTATATCAGCGCCAAGCACGGCATGATCGGCCTGACCAAGACCGCGGCCCTGGAGGGCGGCGATCAGGGCATCACCGCCAATGCCATCTGCCCCGCCTACGTGAAGACGCCGCTGGTGGACAACCAGATCGCCGACCAGGCCAGGATGCACGGCATGGAGGAGCAGGAGGTGATCGAGAAGATCATGCTCAAGAATGCCGCCGTCAAGCGCCTGATCGAACCCTCGGAGGTGGCCGAGCTGGTCGCCTACCTGGCCTCCGACGCCGCCGGCGCGGTCACCGGCGCGAGCTGGAACATCGACCTGGGGTGGACGGCGCAGTAACAGCGCCCAGCGACAAGCGCCTGGCGCCAAGCCGCCCAGTGACAGGCGGCAAGTGTCGAGGTCGACAGGAGTCCTCTCGATACCAGAGAGGCAGGAAACATCATCCTATGGCGCTCGGCGCTCGGCGCTCGGCGCTACCGCCTCACCGGCCGCTTCTGCAGCTTGCGCTGCAGGGTGCGCCGATGCATTCCCAGGGCGCGGGCGGTGGCCGAGATGTTGCCGTCGTGCTCCTGGAGCACCTTCTGGATATGCTCCCAGGCGATGCGGTTGATCGACGGCGGCTGCTCGGCCACCTCGGTCTCCGGGTCGCCTCCCTCCTTGCTGAAGGCCGCCAGCACCTCCTCGGCATCCGCCGGCTTGCACAGGTAGTTCACCGCGCCGAGCTTGATCGCCTCCACCGCCGTGGCGATGCTCGAATAGCCCGTCAGCACCACCACCCGGCACTCCGGCACGATCTCCAGCAGCTCCGGCAGCAGCTTGAGCCCGGACTCGTGCTCCAGCTTCAGGTCCAGGGTGGCGAGCTCGGGGCGATGCTGGTGGGCCAGGGCGAGGGCCTGCTCGGCATCGTGGGCGACCAGCACCCGATAGCCGCGGCGGGTCAGGGCGCGATCCAGCACATGGCAGAACATCTCGTCGTCGTCGACGATCAGCAGCCGTTCAGGGGTCTCTTGCTCTTGCATGGTGTCCTCGCGGGTTCGGGGCGGTGGCGGCGCCGGGTCAGCTGCCGGGATGGTGGCGGGGCAGCACCACCTCGGTGAGGGTCCCGCCCTCGGGGTGGTTGTAGAGGCTGACGCCACCGCCGAAGCGGTTGATGGTGGCATGGGTGAGGAACAGGCCGATGCCCATGCCCTTGCTCTTGGTGGAGACGAAGGTCTCGCCGAGCTGGTCGGCGATGGCCATCGCGACCCCGGGGCCATGGTCGCGGATGTCGATCACCACCTCGTCGTCGTTCCAGTCGAGGCTGATGAGGATGTCGTCGGGGTTGGCATCGGCGGCGTTGTTGAGCAGGTTGGTCAGCGCCTGGTCCAGGGTGGTATCCACCGACAGCCAGGGGCGGCCGCGCCGCTCGGCCACCTCCATGCGATGGCTGACGTCGGGGCGCAGCACCAGCCAGCGCTGCACCACGCCGGCCAGCCACAGCTCGGCGTCGCAGCTCTCCGGCTCTGCCATGCGCCGCCGGTCGGCGCTCTCGACCAGCTGGCGCAGGCGTGCCTTGCAGGTGTCGACCTGCTGGCGCAGCAGTTCCAGGTCCTTCTGCAGCAGCGGGTTGTCCCCGGCCTCGTCGCGCATCTCGGCGAGCAGCACCGCCATGGTCGAGAGCGGCGTCCCCAGCTCATGGGCGGTGCCCGCCGCCTGGGTGGCCACGGCGAGCACCTGCTCGTTGCGCAGCGCCGACTCGCGGGTGCGCGACAGCGCCTGCTCCCGGCTGCGCAGCGCATGGGCCATCTTGTAGATGAAGAAGGTCACCAGGCCGGCGGAGAGGGCGAAGTTCAGCCACATGCCCAGCACGTGCAGGTCGAGGGCCTGGGCCGCGCGGTGGCCGTGGGTCAGCTGCGGTACCGGCTGGTGGAAGCCCATCAGGAAGGTGTAGGCGAGCATGGCGGTGACGGCGATGATCCAGGCGAAGCGCCAGGGCAGGGTCGCCGCGGCGATGGTCACCGGCACCAGGTAGTAGGTGATGAAGGGGTTGCTCGAGCCGCCGGTGAAGTAGAAGAGCAGGGTCAGGCCCGCCACGTCGGCCAGCAGGTGGGCCAGGTACTCGCCATGGGTGACGGCCCAGTGGCGACCCAGCCGCCACCAGGTGGCCAGGTTGATCAGCGCCATGGCCAGCACCACCGAGATCACCGCGTTCACCTCCAGCTGGAAGCCGAGCAGCTCCACGCCGACGATGATGGCGGCCAGGAAGCCGGTCCAGGTGATCCCGCGCACGATGGTCAGCCGCACCAGGTTGCGGTTCGGCGTGGAGAGCGGCAGGGGCTGGGTGATGGGCATGGCGACTCCGTCGGGATCTCTGCCCCGATGATAACCGATCCGGCGCCTGCAGGCGCCGGCCTCCCCGGTCACGCACGGGCGGGGCTCTGGTAGGCTAGGGCGGTGTGCCGGCCGGGAGGGAGCCCCATGAGCCTCGAGCGCTATCTCGCCGCGATCCGCCGCGACGAGCCGATCAACTATGCGGCCTTCGTGCGCCGCCTGCCGGCGCCCTGGCAGGCCCGGCACCGGGAGCTGTTCGCCACCGAGCGGGTCGCCACCGACCGCTGGCGGGTGACCTGCCGGGAGCCCGCGCAGCTGGAGGCGCTCGAGGCCCGCGTGCGTCGCCCGCGGGATCGCCTGGAGGCGACGCGGCAGGGGGACTCCCATCGCGTCGCGGGTGACACCGCCTACCTGCTGGTGCACCATCTCGGCCTCCCGGACGCGCGGCCCGGGGTGGTGGTGCTGCAGGGCCGGTGCGTCCTGCAGGGCTTCACGCCACGGCGCAGCGCGCTGATCGTCGAGAACGAGCAGAACTTTGCCCGCCCCCGGGCCATGCGCCGGCTGGCCTCCCGGTGGTCGGGCCTGGCGCTGGGGCCGGAGGACGCCGACGTGATCCTGGGCGGCGGCAGCCGCATCAACCGCCGGCCGGTCGTCGACTGGCTCTCCGGCTACGAGCGGGTGCTCTGCGCCTTCGACTACGATCTCGGCGGGCTGCGGATGTTCGCCTCGCTGCGCGACGCCCTGGGCGAACGCGCGAGCCTGCTGCAGCCGCCGGCATGGCCGGCGTGGCATGACCGCTTCCGGCGACACCCCGGCGATACCGGGCGGGCCCTGGCGGCGGTGGCGCTGGCCGAGCAACTGGGGCTTCACGGCCTGGCCCGGGCCTTCCGGGAGACGGGGCACTTCATGGAACAGGAGATTCTGCTGGAGCCGATGGATGACTGACGCCTTTCGATTCGAGATCCGCCGCCTGGTGCTGGTCGACTCCGCCGGCTTCGGCTACGTGGAGATCCCGGTGGATCGCCATGCGCTGCTGCTGGGGCCCGGCAACCTGGGCAAGTCCAGCCTGCTCAACGCGCTGCGCCTCTTCCTGCTGCCGGAGAACAACTTCCGCAAGAGCCGGCTCAAGTTCGCCTTCCGCAATGCCCGGGCGGGGGGCTTCTACGCCAACGAGGAGAGCTTCCAGCACTACTTCCCCAGTCGCTTCAGCTTCCTGGTGATGGAGGTGAGCAACCCCCACGGGGTGCACTGCCAGGTGCTCTATCGCGGCCGCGGGGACCTGGAGTACGACCGGCTCTTCGTGCCGCTGCCCTACGAGGCCCTGCGCGGGCTGTTCTGGCGGGTCGACGACGACCCGGACGGCATCGGCGGGCGCGTGCCGGAGCTCTCCGCCGAGCGGGTGATCGATGCCGCCCGGCGGGCCTCCCGGGACAGCCTGGTGACCAGCGACACGGCGCGGCTCAGGCGGCTGCTCTACGCCAGCGACCTGATGTCGCCCGACGCCTCGCGCTACAGCGTCTTCCCGCTGGCCGATGCCGATGCCCGCAAGGTGGAGTCGCTGCGTACCCTCATCCTGCTGCTGTTCGAGATGAGCACCGACGATCGCGCCATGGCGGCGGCGGTGGCCAGCATCGTCGAGGCGGACAAGAAGTTCGCCAGCGACGAGCTCGACTTCGACATCGACCAGTTCCTGCGCCGCCACGAGGAGCTGAAGGCCCGCGACCTCGAGCTGAAACGCGTCGAACGTGAGCAGCCGCGCTTCGACCGCCTGACCCGGGCCTATGCGGCCTACCGCCATGGCGGAGAGGTGCGGGGCGAATTCGCCGCCTTCCGCGAGGGCCTCGAGGAGTGCCTGGCCAGCCTGGTGCGCGAGCGGGTCGACGCCGCCGAGGCGGTGGAGCGGGAGGACGGCGCGCTGAAACGCGTCCGCCAGCGCGTCAAGGAACTCGAGCAGGCCAGCGGCGAGGCCCGGGGCGCCCTCAAGGCGGCCCGGCGGCAGCGCGAACAGGCCGAGGAGGATCGGCGTCGCGGCGAGCTGCTGGTGTCGCGCTACCCGGGCTGCTCCCAGGCGGAGATCCGCGCCATGCTCGAGGAGGCGATCGAGGGGCAGGCGCAGCAGCTGGCGGCGCTGCAGGACGCCGCCCAGGCCGAGGGGCAGCGGGCCCGCCTCGCCGCCCAGCTCCAGGACGTCGATGTCCGGCTCGAGACCCTGGCGCGGCGCATCGCCGGGGAGCAGTGGCAGCTGGCCCGCCAGCTGCCGGAGGCGGTGGTGGCCCCGCTGATGGCCGTCGATCCGCGGCTGGTCCAGGCCAGCCCCGGGGAGGCGCTGGACGAGGCCACGCGGGCGACGATCGTCGCCTTCGCCAGGCTGTTCGAGGGCGAATCGAAGGCGTTTCGCTGGTTCGATACCCGCTTTTCCGCCCGCCACTCGAGCCCCGAGGACCTGCTGGAGAGTCGCCGTCACCTGCAGGAGGAGCGCCGCCGCTGTGAACGCCAGCTGGCCGAGCTGGCCGATGACGATGCCGGGATCGACCGGCCGCGGCGCATCGAGGAGGCCCGGCGCGAGCTCGAGGCCGCCCGCGAGGAGGCCCGGGCCCTCAAGCGTTTCGCCGGGGCGGAGACGCGGCTCGAGGATGCCGACCGGGAGATCGCCGAGCAGGAGGGCCTGCTGGAGGGGCACCGCGAGGCGCTGGCCGAGACCGGTCGCGATGCCGATGCGCTGCAGGGCTCGCTGGCGCGGGCCCGCGACGCCCTGGCCAGGATCGATGAACGCCAGGCCGAGCTGCAGCGGCTGCGCGCGTCGGTCAGCGCCCTGCAGGCGCGCAGTCCCCAGCTGGCCGGCATCGAGGCGGCCGAGGCCCTCGCCGCCGAGTCGCTGACCGAGGCGCGCTGGCAGACCATCGAGGCGGCGCTCCACGAGCTGGACCTGCAGCGCCTCAAGGTGCTCGACCTGCTCAAGGACTTCGTGCGCGCCGGGGTGCTGCCCGACGACGAGGGCCAGCTGCAGCACGAGAGTCCCGGTGCCGCGGTGATCCGCGGCGCCTGCGAGCAGCTCGGGCTGCTCTACCGGGAGCTGCCCCGCCATCGCGAACTGCTCCAGGAGCAGGTCGCCAGCCACAACGAGACGGTGGCCAGCTACCGCCAGGCGCTGCGCGCCAACGCCGAGCATATCCAGCGCTTCGAGCGGCGGCTCAACGACGAACTCGAGGGCGTCACCATCAATGACCTGGCCGAGATCCGGGTGGAGATCCACTGCCACCCCAAGTTCCGCAACCTGGTCGAGGAGTCCGAGGCGATCGATCCCTATTCGGGGCAGCTGCTTTCCGACGCCTTCTACGAGCGGCTGCAGGGCTTCGTGGCCGAGTTCTTCGGCGAGACGCCGGGGCAGGGCGGCCACCGGCTGACCATGGACCGGGTGATCACCGGCATCAGCTACCGCACCCGCAAGCAGAGCGAGACCCGCCTCGATGCCAAGGGGCAGTCCACCTCGACCACCGCGCTGATCAACCTGGAGCTTGTCCAGCGCCTGCTGCGGCGCATCCTCTATCCCGGCGTGGGCCTGGCCTTCCCGATGGTGCTGGACGAGCTGGCCAGCGTGGATGTCAGCCAGGTGCCGTCGCTGCTCGAGCGCCTCGGCCGGCAGGGGTTCAACCTGTTCGCCGCGGCCACCCACAGCGCCAGCCCCGAGCTGATCTACCAGGTCGGCCGCCACCTGGAGGTGGGCCAGATGCGCACCGCCCGGCCCTATTCGCCGCGCCGGAGCCTGGTCTACTGGGGCGGGCCGGAGGGCTTCGCCGGGGAGGGGGAGGTGACCGCCTGGCTGGGGCAGGAGCAGGCCTCGCTGCTCGAGGTGGACGATGAGTAAGCGGTTCAATACCCTCGAGACCACCCGGATCCTGCTGGAGCATGCCGGCATCCTGCTGGGGCTGGTCCAGCGCATGGACTGCGAGGGGGTGCGCCACGTGCGCGAGCTGGACCTGCAGCAGGCGGTGATGGACCACGGCCGCCACCTCAGCGCCCAGGAGCGGCGTCGCCTGCAGCGCGCCTTCAGCAGCGACAATCTCTTCCATGCCAACCTGGTCAGCGACATCGACAAGGTCGAGGGGGAGAAGCGGCTGGTCTTCGACGAGTCGCTGCTGGAGCTGCTGCGCCTCTGCGACCTGTCGCTCTACCGCGAGCTCACCGATGCCCGGCTGCGCACTCGCCTGGTCTCCCTGCGCGACCTGCACGGGCGCCTCGAGGGGGCGAGCTTCAGCGAGGCCGACCCGGACTTCACGGAGCTCGCCGACGAGCTCAATGCCCAGCTCAGCCAGCTGATCGGCCTGCTGCGCCAGAACGTGGTGCGCATGCAGGGGGTCAGCAGCGACCTTGCCGACATCTCCGGCGAGGCGAGCCGGGCGCCGGAGCGCTTCGCCGCCTATCGTCGCTCGATGCTCGAGCGCATCGCGCACCTCTACGAGCGCCATATCAAGCCGACCCTGGCGTTCCTCAACCCGGATACCCGTCTGGCCGACGGGGCCAACCTCTTCGCCACCCTGGAGGGGCTCACCCGACTCTTCGAGCGCCACGGCAAGCAGTCCCGGGCCGACCAGGTGTTCCGCGTGGCGCTGAGCCTCAACGCCATGCACAAGCCGATCCAGGTCGTGGCCCGGGAGGTCGACAACTTCCTGCGCAAGACCCGCCGCGGCATGCTCCAGTACAACGCCATGGAGCACCACTTCGCGCGGCTGCAGGCGCTCCACGAGCGCACCCGCGGCCGCGACCTGCGGGTCACCCGGCTCAGCGGCCGGGACTTCGTGCGCGGCAACGCCTTCGTCCCCGGGCTCAAGGGCTTCCTGCGGCCGCGCGCCTATGCCTTCGGAGGGTCCGCCAGCTACCATCGGCTGCTCTTCTCGGAGATCGAGCTGCGCCTGGCCGACCTGCGCCGCCGCGCCGAGGCGCCGGCGCTGCCCGACCTGACGGCCTCGCTGGGGGAGGCCCGCACCGACGCCCGGCGTATCGAGACGCTGTTCCGCTGGATCGACGGCCTGGAGCTGCGGCCCACCGAGGATCTGGTGCGCGAGCTCCATGGTCGCCTGGATGCCTTCATCGACGGCTATCGCTTCCCGGACCTGCTGGCGGTGCTCAACCGCCTGGCCCACGCCGGCCCCGAGGGACTGGCCATCCGCACCACCAACCGCTTTCGCCTGCTCGAGGGCGAGGACGGCGACGTCTACGTCTACCGCCGTCGCCGGCTGGAAGAGGAGCCTTCCCCATGACCGATGCCATCGCTCGCACCGCCGACAGCTTCGACGAGGTGCTGCCGGCCCACAGCGCGGCCATCTACCGCGAGTTCTCCCAGGGGCGGGTGCTGCTGCGCCAGGTGTGGGACCTGAACCGCGCCGAGCTGGTCGACAATCCGCTCTACAACGTGGTCTACAACCACCTGGGGCACTTCCGGCGGCTCTACGAGCACCTGGGCTATGAACTCGCCTTCCACGAGTCGGGCGGCTTCTTCTACCTGCGCGAGCAGGTCGACGAGGAGGATGACGAGCACGACGAGCACGCCCTCCGGGTGCAGGTGATCCTGCTGCTGATCGGCCGCTACTTCGCCCGCAGCGGCCGCGACCTGGAGTTCCTCGGTCGTCCCGATGCCGGGCTGCGCGAGGCCGACCTCGAGGCCATGGGCGCCGAGGAGGAGTACCTGGATATCCTGCGCACGGCGCGTATCGACAAGGGCTGGCCCGAGGCCATGGAGTACCTGGCCCGGCGCCACTTCCTGTTCCGCAGTGGCGCCGAGCGCTACTTCCTGAGCTCCGCCGGGATGGCCTTCCTGCACCAGCTGGTGCGCGAATACCAGGCCAGCGAACAGGGCTGGCGCGAGGCGGCGCAAGGTGAGGACGACGAGGCGGGCTGAGCGGGCGCCGGCGCCGCCCTACATTTCATTGGCTCGAGGGCGTAGAATGCCGGCCATGCCAATCCACGCACCGGCCCCCGGTGCCTCGAGACGAATTCGAAATCGATGTCAGATGCCACTCTGGCCCGGGAAGTCGGGCTGCGCAGGACCTTCGCGATCATCTCTCACCCCGACGCGGGCAAGACCACCATCACCGAGAAGATGCTGCTGTTCGGGAACGCCATCCAGATGGCCGGTTCCGTGAAGAGCAAGCGCGCCGACCGCCACGCCACCTCCGACTGGATGAAGATGGAGCAGGAGCGGGGCATCTCGGTGACCACCTCGGTGATGCAGTTCCCCTACGGCGGACGCATCGTCAACCTGCTCGACACCCCGGGCCACGAGGACTTCTCCGAGGACACCTACCGCACCCTCACCGCGGTGGACTCGGCGCTGATGGTGATCGACGGCGCCAAGGGCGTCGAGGCGCGTACCATCAAGCTGATGGAGGTGTGTCGCCTGCGTACCACGCCGATCCTCACCTTCGTCAACAAGATGGACCGCGACATCCGCGATCCCATCGAGGTGATGGACGAGGTGGAGACGGTGCTTAACATCCAGTGCGCGCCGATGACCTGGCCGATCGGCATGGGCCGCCACTTCAGGGGCGTCTACCACCTCTACAACGATGTGATCCACCTCTATACCCAGGGGCAGGGCAGCCGTATCCCCGATGACAGGCGCATCGAGGGGCTCGACAACCCGGAGGTGGACGAGGTGCTGGGCGAGGAGCAGGCCGAGGAGCTGCGCATGGAGGTGGAGCTGGTGCGCGGGGCCTCCCACGCCTTCGACCATGACGCCTACCTGCGCGGCGAGCTCACCCCGGTCTACTTCGGTACCGCCATGGGCAACTTCGGCGTGCGCGAGATGATGGACGGCTTCGTCGAGTATGCGCCGCCCCCCCAGCCTCGCGAGACCGACACTCGCACCGTGGAGGCCGAGGATTCACGCTTCACCGGCTTCGTGTTCAAGATCCAGGCCAACATGGATCCCAACCACCGCGACCGCATCGCCTTCCTGCGGGTCTGCTCGGGCAAGTACGACAAGAACATGAAGATGCGCCATGTGCGCATCGGGAAAGATGTAAAGATCGCGGATGCGTTGACCTTCATGGCCTCGGACCGCTCCCAGGTGGAGGAGGCCTGGCCCGGCGACATCATCGGCCTGCACAACCACGGCACCATCCAGATCGGCGACACCTTCACCCAGGGCGAGGAGATGCGCTTCACCGGCATCCCGCACTTCGCCCCGGAGCTGTTCAAGCGCGTGCGCTTGAAGGACCCGCTCAAGATGAAGGCGCTGCAGAAGGGCCTGCAGCAGCTCTCCGAGGAGGGCGCCACCCAGGTGTTCATGCCGCTGGACAACAACGACCTGATCCTCGGTGCCGTGGGTACCCTGCAGTTCGACGTGGTCGCTCACCGCCTCAAGGAGGAGTACAAGGTGGAGGCGGTCTACGAGGGGGTCAACGTCAACACCGCCCGCTGGATCTACTGCGACGACGCCAAGAAGCTCGAGGAGTTCAAGCGCAAGGCCAGCGCCAACCTGGCCATCGACGGCGGCGGCTACCTGACCTATATCGCCCCCACCCGGGTCAACCTGCAGATGACCCAGGAGCGCTGGCCGGAGATCCGCTTCCAGCCCACCCGGGAGCATTGAGCGCCGAGCGCCGAGCAGGATAGTGCCAAGCCGAGCGGCGCCGGGGATAGCCCGAAGCGGAGGTCCTATGCCAGGGATGGCATCGGTAGCGCCCAGGGATGGGTTTACAGCGCCTCCGCGAAGGGCTGTCGCCGGGAAAGCCGCGATTCAGACTCCCCTGTGAAGTCCCTCTCGTCGCGACCGAGGGCCTATAGTGATGCATCCGCTGATCGACGCCCACTGCCATCTGGACTTCCCCGATTTCGACGCCGACCGCGAGGCGGTGGTCGAGCGGGCCAGGGCGGTGGGCGTTTCCCATTTCGTGGTGCCGGGCACGACGCGCGAGCGCTGGCCCGACGTGCTGGCGCTGGGGAAGCGCGACGACGTCGGCGTCTGCCTGGGGCTGCATCCCTACTTCATGGATCAGCATGGCGAGCAGGACCTGGCGGCCCTGGAGACGGCGCTGGATGAGCATCCCGAGGTGGTGGCGGTCGGCGAGTGTGGCATCGATGCCCGCTTCGCCGACACCCTGGAGGCCCAGTGGCGGCTGTTCGATGCCCAGCTGCGCCTGGCCAGGGATCGCCGCCTGCCGGTGGTGATCCACTGCGTGCGGGCCAACGACCGGGTCGCCAGGCGGCTGCGTCAGCTGGCGCTGCCCGCCGGCGGGCTGATCCACGCCTTCGCGGGCTCACCCGAGCAGGCGACGGCCTTTCTCGAGCTCGGCTTCGTCGTCGGCCTGGGGGGGGCGGTCACCTTCGATCGGGCGCAGCGGCTGCGGCGGGCGGTGGCGGCGCTGCCCGACGAGGGCTATGTGCTGGAGACCGACAGCCCCGACATGCCGCTGGCCGGGCACCGCGGCGAGCGCAACGAGCCGGCGCGGGTGGCGGAGGTGTGCCGGGCGGTCGCCGAGCTGCGCGGGCAATCCCCGCAGGCGGTGGCGGCGGCCAGCTCCGCCACCGCCAGGCGGCTCTTCGGCCTCTGATCAGCGCCTGGCGGCCAGGCTCTCAGGGTCCAGCCGTTCGATGGGGTAGGGCAGCTTCAGCAGCTTGAGGGCCTGGCCTGCCACGCTCAGGGGGCCCAGGTCCTCCTTGGTGCTCAGCACCGCCAGGATCTCCGCCTGGTCATAGGCGTCGAGCTCCGCGGCCAGCACCTCGCCCACGGCCTTGCCGTCGGCGGTCTCCACCGGGCTTGCCAGGGCGGGCAGCTCGCTCCCCTCCAGCTGGGCCCGCACCAGGCGCTTCTTCACCTGGCCGCGGAAGTGCGCCCGCGCCACCACCTCCTGCCCCGTGTAGCAGCCCTTCTTGAAGCTGATGCCGCCCAGCGCCTCCCAGTTGATCATCTGCGGCAGCAGGGCGTCGCGATGTGCCGGGGTGAGCCAGGCGATCCCGGCCTGGATGTCGTGCAGGCACCACACGGCGTTGCCCACCGGGCTGGCCGATTCGGCGAGCCGCGCCCAGCAGGCGAGTGCCTGCTCGGCGGGCAGGCAGGCCAGCACCCGGGGGCGCGGCCCGGGGTGGGTGAGCAGCTGGGTGTCGTCCTGGCCGGCATGGTGCCAGACCGTGGGCGCCACGATGTCGAAACGCACCTCGGCGGTGGCGGTTGCCTCCTGGCCGATCAGGCCGATCAGCGCCAGGTCGTCGCGCGTCCTCAAGTCGACCTTGTAGAAGGCGGCAAACTTCTTCAGGTGATCGGCCAGGGGCGCCACCAGCTCCCGATGCATGATCAGGCGGTAGTGCTCGGGGGCGAGGCGCAGCAGCTGGGCGTTGGCCAGCATGCGTCCCTTGGGGGTGCAGAAGGCGGTAAGCGGCGCGAAGCGGCCATCGGCCAGGCCGACCTCCGCACTGGTCTGGCCCTGGAGGAAGGCCTCGGCGCCCGAGCCGGTGATGTCGAGTACGCCCAGGTGGACCAGCGGGGCGATCACGGTGCTGTCCAGGGCCAGGCGAGCCTGTGCCGGCGTGTCGAAGACGACCCGATCCTCGGCCTCCTGCCGGCCGCCCAGGGCGGTGGTCCATGCATTCATCTGCGGGCTCCTCAAGCGTCGTGTGCGATGAAGGTATCCTGACGTAATGCGGGCGTCCGTGCGACATTGCAACCGCTGTCGGCGCCCCGAGGCCATGCTAGACTCGGCGGCTGTCGCTTGTCCGTTCCAGCGGCCCCGGCAGGGGCCGGCCACCGGGGAGACCGCCATGGCGCACCAGTCGCTGAGCTTCAAGGGCGTCGAGAACGCCGACCAGATCAACCGCATCACCACGGCGCTGATGATGCTCGACGGCGTCGACAGTGTCGAGGTGGGGCGGCATGGGGCCGACGTGGAGGGAAGGGTGAAGCGCGAGGTCCTGATCCGGGCCGTGGAATCCCTCAAACTTGGTATCGAGGTCACATGATGAAGAAGACCATAGAGGTCATCAGCGAACGCAACAGCATCTACCGCCAGCGGGTCGAACTCGACGGCTTCGAGGACCTCTTCGTGGACGTGCCCGAGGCCTATGGCGGCGAGGGCAGCGCGCCCGACCCCCACGACTACTTCGACCTCTCCCTGGGCGCCTGCAAGGCGATCACCTCGCAGATGTACGCCCGTCGCAAGAAATGGCCCCTGGAGGGGGTGAGCGTCAAGGTGAACCGTGACGACAGCGAGGAACGCCGGGGCACCTACCGACTCGAAGTGGTCATGACCTTCCACGGCATCGAGGACCCGGAGCAGCTGGCCAGGCTGGAGGAGATCAGCCACAAGTGCCCGATCCATCGCCTGATGACCGCCTCCACCGTGGAGGTGACCACCCGGACCACCAGCGCCGCCGAGGCCTGAACCCGGTCGGCCCGACTCGCGGACGCCCCGGTGGCGTCCGCCCCAGCCCGGAGACACCATGAGCAAGCCCTTTCGCCTCGCCTCGAAGTTCCAGCCCGCCGGTGACCAGCCCGTGGCCATCGACAGCCTGGTCAAGGGGCTGGAAGCGGGGCTGGCCCACCAGACGCTGCTCGGGGTGACGGGGTCGGGCAAGACCTTCACCATGGCCAACGTGGTCGAGCGCCTGCAGCGCCCGACCATCGTCATGGCGCCCAACAAGACCCTGGCGGCCCAGCTGTATGGCGAGTTCAAGGCGTTCTTTCCCGACAACGCCATCGAGTACTTCGTCTCCTACTACGACTACTACCAGCCCGAGGCCTACGTGCCGTCGTCGGACACCTTCATCGAGAAGGATGCCTCCATCAACGACCATATCGAGCAGATGCGCCTCTCGGCCACCAAGGCGCTGCTGGAGCGGCGCGATGCGCTGATCGTGGTCTCGGTGTCGGCGATCTACGGCCTCGGCGATCCCGACCAGTACCTGAAGATGCGCCTGCACTTCACCCGCGGCGAGCTGATCGACCAGCGCAAGTTACTGCGCCGCCTGGCGGAGCTGCAGTACACCCGCAACGACATGGACTTCAAGCGCGGCACCTACCGGGTGCGCGGCGACGTCATCGATATCTTCCCGGCCGACGCCGAGGACGAGGCGGTGCGGGTCGAGCTGTTCGACGACGAGATCGACAGCATCAGCCTGTTCGACCCGCTCACCGGCGAGGTGCGGGGCCGGGTGCCGCGCATGACCATCTACCCCAAGTCCCACTACGTCACGCCCCGGGAGACGATCCTGGGAGCCATCGATGCGATCAAGGCGGAGCTGGTGGAGCGCCTCGACTGGCTGCGCAAGCACGACCGGCTGGTGGAGGCCCAGCGGCTCGAGCAGCGCACCCTCTACGACATCGAGATGATGCTGGAGCTGGGCTACTGCAACGGCATCGAGAACTACTCCCGCTACCTCTCCGGGCGCCAGCCGGGGGAGCCGCCGCCCACCTTCTTCGACTACCTGCCGGCGGATGCGCTGCTGTTCATCGACGAGTCCCACGTCAGCGTTCCCCAGGTGGGCGGCATGTACAAGGGTGACCGCTCCCGCAAGGAGACCCTGGTGGAGTACGGCTTCCGGCTGCCCTCGGCGCTGGACAACCGGCCGATGAAGTTCGAGGAGTGGGAGGCGATCTGCCCCCAGACGATCTTCGTCTCGGCGACCCCGGGTCCCTACGAGGCCGAGCACGCCGGCCAGGTGGTGGAGCAGGTGGTGCGCCCCACCGGCCTGCTCGACCCCGAACTCGAGGTGCGGCCGGCTACCACCCAGGTGGACGACCTGCTCTCGGAGATCCGCCTGCGCGCCGAGGTGGGCGAACGGGTGCTGGTGACCACCCTGACCAAGCGCATGGCCGAGGACCTCACCGAGTACCTCGACGAGCACGACGTGCGGGTGCGCTACCTGCACTCGGACATCGACACCGTGGAGCGGGTGGAGATCATCCGCGACCTGCGCCTGGGCAAGTTCGACGTCCTGGTGGGCATCAACCTGCTGCGCGAGGGCCTCGATATCCCCGAGGTGTCGCTGGTGGCGATCCTCGACGCCGACAAGGAGGGCTTCCTGCGCAACGAGCGCTCGCTGATCCAGACCATCGGCCGCGCGGCGCGCAACGCCCACGGCAAGGCCATCCTCTACGGCGACCGGGTCACCGACTCCATGCGCCGGGCCATGGAGGAGACCGAGCGGCGCCGCGCCAAGCAGATCGCCCACAACGAGGCCCACGGCATCACGCCGACCACCGTGACCCGTTCGGTAGCCGATATCCTCGAGGCCGCCCAGGCCCCCGGGAAGAAGGGCAAGGGGCGGCGCGGCGAGCGCAAGGTGGCCGAGCGCGAGGCGCTCTACGACCCCGCCGAGCTGTCGCCGGCGGACCTGCTCAAGGAGGTCTCGCGGGTCGAGGATGCCATGTTCGAGGCGGCCCAGAACCTGGAGTTCGAGGAGGCAGCAAGGCTGCGCGACCGCCTGCATGAGCTCAGGGAGCGCCAGCTGGCGCTGGGGTAGTTGTGCCTGCTCAAGGCTGTTCCGGCGACAGGCCTGTGCGGGGGCGCTGTAAATACCTCCCTGTACGCTACTTTTTCCTTCCCTGGAAAAAGACCCCCTTCAGGCCTGTCCCCGGCGCCTTTCGCCTCAACGCCAACCCCATTACCTGAGGAATCAGCATGCCTGAAGGTCCCGAGATACGCCGCGCTGCCGACCGTGTCCATGAGCAGCTGGCCGGGCGGCGGCTCGATCACGCCTGGTTCGCCTTTCCCGAGCTGGCGCGGGAGGCCGATTCGCTGGTGGGGCGAAGCGTCACCGCCGTGGACAGCTGGGGCAAGGCGCTGCTGACCCGCTTCGACGATGGCCGGGTGCTCTATTCCCACAACCAGCTCTACGGCGTCTGGAAGCTCCACGACGCCGAGCGCGAGCCGGATACCGGTCGCTCGCTGCGGGTGCGGCTGGTGGCGGAGGGGAGGGCGGCGAGCCTCTACAGCGCCTCGGACGTCTCGCTGTGGCGCGGCGACAGGCTAGGCGAGCACCCCTTCCTGTCGCGGCTCGGCCCGGACCTGCTGACCCATGGTGTCACGGCAGGGCAGGCCATGGCGCGGCTGCTGGAACCCAGGTTCCGGCTCCGCGGACTGGGCGGGCTGCTGCTGGACCAGTCGCTGTTCGCCGGCATCGGCAACTACCTGCGCTCCGAGATCCTCTTCTTCGCCGGCCTCCACCACAAGGTGAGGCCCATGGACCTGGACGAGGCGGCCCTCGAGCGGCTGGCTCGCCGTCTCCTCGAGGTGACCCGCCAGGCCTACGACCAGGCCGGGGTGACCAACCGCCCCGAGTGGGCCGCCGCCGACCGGATGCGGGGCGCCTCGCGGCGGCGCTGGCGCTTCGCCGTGTTCGAGCGCGACGGCCTGCCGTGCCACGCCTGCGGCTCGGGCATCGAGCGGGTCATGGTCGCCTCCCGGCGCCTCTACGCCTGTCCCCGGTGCCAGCCGCCGGGCTGACGATTCTCCTTTTCCGACTTTATACCGTTATCATCCTTGCTGCATGACATCATCTGCGACCTTCGGCGGCACCAATGTCGACAGCCGACGGGGTGGGGTATAATGCTCGCCGTTCGAGCCCGCCACACCGGCCAGGGAGCCGGCACGCGAGCGGGCAAGCCGACAACGCCAAGGAGCCCCTTGCTGATGACCGTGATTCGCCAGGACGACCTGATCCAGAGCGTCGCCGATGCCCTGCAGTACATCTCCTACTACCACCCGAAGGACTTCATCGACGCCATGGCGGCGGCCTACGAGCGCGAGGAGAACCCCGCGGCCAAGGACGCCATCGCCCAGATCCTGATCAACTCACGCATGTGCGCCTTCGGCAAGCGGCCGATCTGCCAGGATACCGGCATCGTCACCGTCTTCGTGCACGTGGGCATGAACGTGCGCTGGGACGCCGAAATGAGCCTGGACGACATGATCAACGAGGGCGTGCGCCGCGCCTACCAGCTGCCCGACAACGTGCTGCGTGCCTCGGTACTGGCGGATCCGGACGGCGCCCGCAAGAACACCGGCGATAACACCCCGGCGGTCATCCACCACAAGATCGTGCCCGGCGATACCGTCGAGGTACACGTGGCGGCCAAGGGCGGCGGCAGCGAGGCCAAGTCCAAGTTCGCCATGCTCAACCCCTCCGACAATGTCGTCGACTGGGTGATGGAGCAGCTGCCCAAGATGGGCGCCGGCTGGTGCCCGCCGGGCATGCTGGGCATCGGCATCGGCGGCACCGCCGAGAAGGCCATGGAGATCGCCAAGGAGGCGCTGCTCGACCCCATCGACATCCAGGAGCTCCAGGCCCGTGGCCCCGCCAACCGCGCCGAGGAGCTGCGCCTGGAGCTGTTCGACAAGGTGAACCGGAGCGGCATCGGCGCCCAGGGCCTGGGCGGCCTGACCACGGTGCTCGACATCAAGGTCAGGGACTATCCGACCCACGCCGCCAACAAGCCGGTGGCGATCATCCCCAACTGTGCCGCCACCCGCCACGCCCACTTCACCCTGGACGGCTCCGGACCCGCCGCGCTGCCGGCGCCGAAGCTGGAGGACTGGCCGGAGATCACCCGCGAGGCGGGCGACAACGTCAAGCGCGTCAACCTCGACAGCGTGACGCCGGAAGAGGTGCAGACCTGGCAGCCCGGCGACACCCTGCTGCTCAACGGCAAGCTGCTCACCGGCCGCGATGCCGCCCACAAGCGCATGGTCGACATGCTCGCCAAGGGCGAGCCGCTGCCCGTGGACATGAAGGGTCGCTTCATCTACTACGTGGGCCCGGTGGATCCGGTGGGTGACGAGGTGGTCGGCCCGGCCGGTCCCACCACCGCCACCCGCATGGACAAGTTCACCCGTACCATGCTGGAGGAGACCGGCCTGCTGGGGATGGTCGGCAAGGCCGAGCGCGGCCCGGCCGCCATCGAGGCCATCCGCGACAACAAGGCGGTCTACCTGATGGCGGTGGGCGGCTCCGCCTACCTGGTCGCCCAGGCGATCAAGAAGTCCCGGGTGGTGGGCTTCGAGGACCTGGGCATGGAGGCCATCTACGAGTTCGAGGTGGAGGACATGCCGGTGACCGTGGCGGTCGACAGCCAGGGCACCTCGGTGCACCAGACCGGCCCCGCCAAGTGGAAGGAGATCATCGCCGAAAGGGCGTGATCCCGTCGCTTCCGGCGCTACCGCGGCCCCGCCATCTGGCGGGGCCGCTGCCGTTTGGGTATGCTGTAGAACACTGTTTTTTCAGGGAGAGCCCATGACATCCTGGCTGTTCGGTCTGGCGATCTTTATGGTGCATCTGCTGGGCATCCTGTCGGCGGTTCTGGCGCTGCTCTCCAGCCGGACCTCCCAGGGCGCCGTCGCCTGGATCCTCTCCCTGATCACGCTGCCCTATCTGGCGGTGCCCGCCTACTGGATCTTCGGCCAGCCGCGCTTCTACGGCTATGTCTCGGCTCGCGGCGAGCGCGACACCGTGCTGCGTCGGGTGCTGGCCCGCTATCGCGAGCCCCTGGAGCCCTTCGTGGCCGAGACCCGCGACCCCGATGTGCGGGCCGTGGAGCAGCTTGCCCAGATGCCGATGACCAGCGGCAATCGTGCCGAGCTGCTGGTCGACGGCGAGGCCACCTTCGAGAGCCTCTTCGACGGCATCGAACGCGCCGGGGAGTACATCCTCATCCAGTTCTTCATCGTGCGAAACGATGCGTTGGGCGTCGAGCTCAAGCAGCGCCTGCAGCGAGCCGCAGAGCGCGGTGTGCGGGTCTATTTCCTCTATGACGAAGTGGGCAGCCACAAGCTCAACGAAGGCTATCTGCGTGAACTGGCCAGCAGCGGGATGGAGGTGAGCGCCTTTCGCTCCTCGCGGGGCTTCCGGCATCGCTTCCAGCTCAACTTCCGCAACCATCGCAAGGTGCTGGTGGTGGATGGTCGCGAGGGGTGGGTCGGCGGCTTCAACGTGGGCGTGGAGTATCTCGGGCAGGGGCGTCACGGGGCCTGGCGGGATACCCATCTGAAACTCACCGGCCCCAGCGCCCTGGGCCTGCAGGAGGCCTTCTGGGAAGACTGGCACTGGGCCACCGGAGAGGTGATCAACCTCGCCTGGACACCCCAGGCGAGCTGTCACGAGTGCCATCAGGTGGTGATCGTGCCCTCGGGGCCGGCGGACCGTCAGGATACCGCCGGCCTGCTGGTGCAGCACGCCATCCACAGCGCCCGGGAGCGCTTCTGGGTCACCAGCCCCTACTTCGTGCCCGACCAGGGCGTGCAGGACGCGCTGCGCCTGGCCGCCATGCGCGGCGTCGACGTGCGGATCATGATACCCGAGCGGCCCGACCACCTGCTGGTCTTCCTGTCGGCCTTCTCCTTCCTGCCCGACATGCTGCGGGCCGGGGTCAAGGTGTACCGCTACCAGCCCGGCTTCCTGCACCAGAAGGTGATGCTGATCGACGATGCCGCGGCCAGCGTCGGCACGGTGAACCTGGACAATCGCTCCTTCCGGCTCAACTTCGAGATCACCGCCTTCCTGCCGGACCGGCGTTTCGCCGCCGAGGTGCGGCTGATGCTCGAGAAGGATTTCGCCAATTGCCGCCGCATCAGCCTCGACGAGCTGACCTCGCGGCCGCTGTGGCGCAAGCTGGTCTCGCGTGCCGCCTACCTGCTGTCGCCCATCCAGTGATAGATTAGTGTTCCTCGATGGCCGTCCCACGGCGGCCACCCACCCTTCAGCGTTCGGGAGTCATGGTGAACCTCGAGACCAAGTGGCTGGAAGACTTCGTCGCCCTGTCCAACACCCGCAGCTTTTCCGCCTCGGCCCGCCAGCGCCATGTCACCCAGCCGGCCTTCAGCCGCCGGATCCGTTCCCTGGAGCAGGCCATCGGGGTGACCCTGGTGGATCGCTCCACCACGCCGGTGGACCTGACGCCCGAGGGGCAGCTGTTCCTGGTCACGGCGCGCAACCTGGTGGAGCAGCTCAACGAGAGCCTGGGCCACCTGCGCGGCCTGGCCATGGCCAACGAGGCACTGGATATCGTCGCGGCCCACTCCCTGGCGCTCAGCTTCTACCCCCAGTGGATCTCGCGCCTGCAGCAGGGGCTCGGCGAGCTGCCGACCCGGCTGGTGGCGATGAACGTCGGGGAGGCGATCCACGTGCTCCGCGAGGGCAACTGCGACCTGATGCTGGCCTACTACGACCCCTACGCCAGCATGCAGCTCGATCCCGAGGTGTTTCCCTCCTTCTCCATCGGCCAGGTCAAGATGGTGCCGGTCAGCCTGCCCGACGAGGGTGGCGCGCCGCGCTTCCCGCTGGAGGGCAACGAGTCGATTCCCTACCTGGCCTATACCCAGGGCGCCTTCCTGGGGCGCAGCGTGCGCATGCTGCTCAAGAACGATCCGCTGCGGATGCGCCTGCGGACCGTCTACGAGACGGCCATGGCCGAGGGGCTCAAGGGGATGGTGCTGCAGGGCATGGGGATGGCGTGGATTCCCGACTTCTGCATCCGCGAGGAGCTCAACGCGGGCCGCCTGGTGCGCGCCGGCGGCGAGCAGTGGGATGTGCCGCTGGAGATCCGCCTCTACCGCTGCTCCCTGGTCCACAAGCCCGGGGTCGAGAAGCTCTGGCGGCAGATGCAGAAGTTGCCTCGCGACTTCCTCCAGGCCTGACGCTCAGCCCCCGTCAGGGGCCGCCGAAGTCGGCGGGCAGCCCCAGGAAGTTCTGGATGATGAAGAAGTGGTCCTCGAACAGGGCGTCCGGCTCCAGGTCGGCCAGGGCCACCCAGCGGGCATGGTCGCCCCCCCTCACCGGCTTGAGCTGGGGCAGCTGCTGCTCCGGTCGCAGGGCGAAGTAGAAGGCCTCGGCCAGGGTGCGGCCCCGCCAGCTGCGGTGGGGCTCGTCGAACAGCCGCTGGCCGCGCAGCGACCCCTTCAGCACCGGCTCCGGCACCTTGAGGCGCACCCGCTCGCGGAGCTCGCGCAGGCAGGCGTCCAGCAGCCGCTCATGGGGATTGATGAAGCCGCCCGGCAGGGCGAAGAGCCCCTTGCCCGGCGCGGCCGTGCGGCGCACCAGCAGCACGTGACCCGACTGCACCACCACCGCATTCACCGTGACGAAGATGGGCGGGTAGGGCGCCTGGGCCCAGGCGCTGCGGTACTGGTCGAGCAGGTGCTGCTCCTCGATCAGCTGGCGATAGTTCTCCCCGGCGCAGAAGGCCCGCACGTCGGCCACCACGCCGGGGGGCAGGTCGTGGGACGCGCCGGTGCTCAGGTAGTCGTCGGCGGAGGAGGCGGAGCGAAACAGACGCTCGCGGATCTGGCTCGCCGAGATCCCCTCCACCAGCGGAACGCTCACCGACTCCCACTGGGGAAACAGCGACAGGTAGTAGCTCGACTGGCCGCGGCTCGCGCCGATCAGGCCGATGCGCGGCAGGCGGGCGTGCTGAGGGCTGGCGATGTCGCGGACCTTGCGCTGCACGTCGCGCACCCAGACGTCGTTGTTGTAGAGGGCATCGAGCAGCGGCACGATCGCCAGCCGGGCATTGTCCTCGTCGTCGAAGGCGCCGCGCAGCATCTGCAGGCGCTCCTCGAAGCGCCACGGGTTGCGCAGCGAACGTGCCTGCCACGCCGAACCGACCATCACGATCACCTGGCGGGCGCGCTTGAGGGCCTCGTGGATCACCGCCAGGTGGCCGAGGTGGGGCGGCTGGAAGCGGCCGATGAACACCAGGCAGTCGAAGTCGCAGGCGTCGTCCGGGCAGTCGGTCATGGGCACTCCTGGCGGGCGGTGGGAAGGCGCCGCCCATTATGGTCAGCGCCGCAGGCCGGTGCAATGCGCCCGGGGAGCGGCACACTCGGTTACATTCGCGTATGCTGAAGGGCACACAGGGATGCGGGGACACTCATGCTCAATCTCAGAGAGATCACGCCGACCGGGCTCAGGGAAGCGCTGCGATTCTGGTGGAACGTGATCCACGGGGCCATCCGGCTCTGGCTGGAACGCAACGCCTTCAGCTATGCCGGATCGCTGGCCTTCTACACGCTCTTCTCCCTGGCGCCGACGGTGATCATCGCGGTGACGGTGATCGGCCTGGTGATGGGGGAGGATGCCGCCCAGGGCCAGATCGTCGCCCAGCTGCAGGACACCATGGGGCACGAGGCGGCGGCAGCCATCGAGCAGGCCGTGGCCAGCTCTCGCATCGAGGAGTCGGGGCTGCTGCCCAGCCTGCTGGGCGTCGGGGCCCTGCTGGTGGGTGCCACCACGGTGTTTGCCCAGATGCAGTTCTCCCTCAACACCATCTGGGGGGTCACCGCCCGGCCTACCAGCAACAGCCTGCTGATCTTCGTGAAGAATCGGCTGCTGTCACTGACCGTGGTGCTCTCCATCGGCTTCATCCTGCTGGTGTCGCTGGTGCTGGGGGTGATGCTCCGGGCCATGCTCCAGGCCGCCGACAACCTGCTGCCCTACGTGGGGCTGCTGACCACCGGCGCCGAGTTCCTGGTCTCGCTGGCGGTGATCGCCGCGCTCTTCGCGACCATCTTCAAGGTGCTGCCCGACGTGGTGCTGCGCTGGCAGGACGTGCTGGTGGGCGCCGTGGTCACCGCGCTGCTGTTTGCCGTGGGGCGCTCGGGCATCGCCATCTACCTCTCCCACACCGCCACCGCCTCCACCTACGGGGCCGCGGGCTCGGTGGTGATGATCCTGCTGTGGGTCTACTACAGCTCGCTCATCCTGCTCTTCGGCGCGGCCTTCACTCGCTGCCACCTGGAAGAGCGGGGGCGGCCGCTGGTGCCGCGCAATACCGCCGTGGTGGTCAGGCGGGAGCTGATGGATGCCGAGGGCGGCCACTCCTGAGGGCGCCGTCGCCACACCCCCAGGCCGGCATACGCCGGCCTGGGGGTGTCGCGGACGAAGGGCCGAAGGCTCAGCCCCGCCCGAACCGCTCCCGCGCCAGGGCGTCGGCGACCGCCGCCGGGCTTTGCTGCTCGCGACTCGCCCGGGCGAAGATCTCGTCCAGGGTCGCCTCGATGCCCTCGATATGGGCCATCACCGCAGCGCGATCGTAGTCGTCGCGGCGCTGCCAGGCGATCTCGATGACGCCGCCGGCATTGGCCACGTAGTCGGGCGTGTAGAGGATGCCACGCTCGCGCAGGCGCTCGGCGACCTGCGGGGTCGCCAGCTGGTTGTTGGCCGCTCCGCACACCACCCTGGCCCTGAGCCGCTCGACGACGTCGGCATCCAGCGCGGCCCCCAGGGCACAGGGCGCGAAGAGATCCACGTCGGCGTCGAAGATCGCCACGGGATCGACCGCCTCGGCGCCGAGCTCCTCGGCGAGGTGGGCCAGCGCCTCCCGGTTGACGTCGGTCAACACCAGTTTGGCCCCCGCGTCATGCAGGTGTCGCGCCAGGTGCTCGCCCACATGGCCGACGCCCTGGATGGCCACGCGCACTCCCTCCAGGTCGGAGCGGCCCAGGCCGTGGCGCACGGCGCTCTTCAGCGCGCAGAACACGCCCCAGGCGGTGAAGGGCGAGGGGTCGCCTGACTCGCCGCCCTCGCGGCGCAGCCCGCCCACGTGGTCGGTGACCTCGGCGATCACCTGCATGTCCGCCTCGCTGGAACCCGAGTCCTCGGCGGTGATGTAGGCGCCGCCCAGGGAGTCCACCAGGCGTCCCATGGCGCGCAGCAGCTCCGGCGTCTTGTCGCGGCGGGGGTCGGCGATGATCACCGCCTTGCCGCCGCCGAGGGGCAGGTCGGCCAGCGCCGACTTGTAGGACATGCCGCGGGAGAGCCTCAGCACGTCGGTGAGCGCCGCTTCCTCGCTGGCGTAGCGGTAGATCCGCAGGCCGCCCAGGGCGGGGCCGCGGGTGGTGTCATGGATGGCGATGATCGCGCGCAGGCCGCTGGCGGCGTCGCTGCCGAAGACGATCTGCTGGTGATGGTCGAATTCCGGGTGGTTGAAGACTGGCATGGCGAAGACTCCCTCGTGAGGATTGTCATTGTGGTTGGGGTGCCCGGGTAGGGCGATCCTCGGCCGCGGAGGGCTTTTGGCCGTGAAGCGTCCGGGGATAGTGACAAGACTAGGGCATCGCCCCCGGGACGGGAAGCCCCTAGGGCTGGCCTGAAGCCGGGCGCGGCTGGTAGAAAGGTGGCAAGTCAGCTCGAGCGGCCCGGCGATCGCCGGCCGCCAACGGAGACGGGAGAGAAGCCCATGGAGAAGTGCTGCGTGAAGGCCCTGGTGACGGGCAAGGTGCAGGGGGTCTGGTATCGGCGGGCGACCCAGGAGAAGGCGCTGCAGCATGGCGTCACCGGCCATGCCCGGAACCTGCCCGACGGGCGGGTGGAGGTACTGCTGTGTGGCGGCCCCGACGCGGTGAAGGCGGTCAGCGAGTGGCTCTGGAAGGGGCCCGAGAACGCCCGGGTCACCCATGTGGAGCTCGAGGTGATCGAGACCCACGACCCGGACGACTTCCGCACCGTCTAGGAGCCTGTCGAGCTTGACCGGTACGTCAGGCCAGGGTGTCGGCGATCCAGTCGCTGACGGCCTGGCCGTCGACCTCGAGGCAGACCTCCACCGGCGGGGTGCGCGACCAGCGCTCCTCGATGAAGGTGCGCCCCTGGGGCGCGAAGATCGTCTGCCCCTCGGCATCGCCGTCGGTCGCCACCGTCAGGTGGCCGCGTGCCGTGGTGAACAGCTCCGGACGCAGCAGCCAGGCCAGGGCGCAGCTGTCGTGGGGGCAGCAGCCGTCGATGCCCAGGAAGTCATGGTAGAAGTCGCGGTAGAAGGCGTAGCTCCCCGCCAGCACTCGCCCGAGCTCGCCCTGGCCGGCCTCGATGCGCGCCATGTGGGCCGGGGTCAGCACGCAGCGGTGGGTGACATCCAGCCCCACCAGCACCAGCGGCCAGCCGGCGGTGAGGACCCGGGCGGCGGCATCCGGGTCGTTGAACATGTTGGCCTCGGCCACCGGGGTCACGTTGCCCCCTTCGCGGATCGAGCCCCCCATGATGACGACCTGCCTGACCCGGCCGATGATGGACGGGTCGAGCTGCAGCGCCGCGGCCAGGTTGCCCAGCGGCCCCACGGCCACCAGGGTCACCTCCCCGGGCCGGGCGTTGACCGTGTCGACGATGAACCGGGCCGCGCTGCGCGGATCGGCCTTACCGCGGACGGCCGGCAGCTCGATGTCGCCCAGGCCGTTGGCGCCATGGATATGGGCGGGGGGCGGATGGCGCTCCTTGACCAGCGGCGCGGCGGCTCCCTGGGCGACCGGGACATCGTCGCGGCCGGCCAGCTGGGCGAGCAGCAGGGCGTTGTGGGTCGCGACCTCCACGTCCACGTTGCCGTAGGTGGTGGTCATCCCCAGCAGGTCGATCTCGGGGTGGCGCAGGGCGATGGCGATGGCCTGGGCGTCGTCCACGCCGGGGTCGGTATCGAAGATGATCGAGTGTGCCACGAAGTGTCCTCGCGAAGCGGTGAAGGAAGGGAGCGTCAGGCGAGGCCGTCGCGCAGGGCGCGCTCGACCTCGTCGCCGCCGGGAATGCTCTCGGCGGCACCGGGGCGCTGCACGCCCAGCGCCGCCGCGGTGGCGGCGCGCCGCAGGCACTCCGCCACCGGGTGGCCGGCCTGCAGGGCCGCCAGGTAGTAGCCGATGAAGGTGTCCCCCGCGGCGGTGGTGTCCACCGGCCTGACCGGCAGTGCCGGCTGGTGGCGCCGCTGGCCGCCGTGCTGGTACCAGGCGCCTTCGCCGCCCAGGGTCAGCACGGTCTCGCAGGTCGGCAGCGTGCGCGCCAGGCCATCCAGCAGCGCCTCTGCCTCGCTGGTGAGGGCCTGCCCGGCGAGCTGGGCCGCCTCGGGACGGTTGACAAACAGCAGCTGGCAGCGCGACAGCGGTAGCTCCAGTACCGCCTCGGTCATCGGCGCCGGGTTGAAGGCGATCCGCAGGCCGTGGTCCGCCGCCAGGGGGATCAGCTGGTCCAGGCCGTTGCACTCGTTCTGGAGCAGCAGCCAGTCGCCGGGGGCGGTGCCGGCAAGCAGCGCCGCCAGGCCGGGGGCGCGGAAACCGTGGTTGGCGCCGGGGAACAGGATGATGGCGTTCTCCCCCTGATCGTCCACCTGGATGACCGCGTGGCCGCTGGGTTCGTCCACCAGTTCCACCCCGGTGACGTCCACGCCGGCCCGGGCCAGGGTGTCCCGGGCCCAGGCATCCTGGCGGCTCAGTCGCCCCCAGTGGCAGAGGGTGCCACCGGCCCGGGCCATGGCCAGGGACTGGTTGGCCCCCTTGCCGCCGAGGCCGACCCGGTAGTCATGGCTGGCAAGGGTCTCGCCGGGGCCGACCAGGTGCGGGACGCGGTAGAAGTGGTCGAGGTTGATCGAGCCGAGGTTGTAGAGCATGGCCGGTCCCTCCCTCACTCGGCCAGCCAGGTACGCAGGTTCTCCGCAGTCAGCGTCACCACGTTCTGGCGTGCCTCCGGGGTGATCCAGGCGTTATGGGGGGTGACGATCAGGTTCAGCGGTTCGGCCAGGGCATCGATCAGCGGATGGCCGTCACGGGGCGGCTCCACCGGCAGCACATCGACCCCGAGCCCGCCGAGGCGGCCCTCGCGCAGGGCGGCCAGGGCGGCCTCCTCGTCGATGATCCCCCCGCGGGCACAGTTGACCAGCAGGGCGCCGGGCCTGAGGGTGGCCAGCAGCGCGGCATCGACCAGGTGGCGGGTGGCGTCGCTCAGCGGACAGTGCAGGCTGATCACGTCGGCCTCGGGGGCCAGCTCGGCGAAGGAGGGGCGGCGGTCATCCGCCTTGCCGGGGCGAGCCGCGAAGGTGACGCGCATCCCGAAGGCCTCGGCCAGCTGGGCGACCCGGCTGCCCAGCACTCCCTGGCCGACGATGACCAGGTGCTTGCCCTCCAGCTGCAGGGTGCCGTGGTCCATGCGGCAGAAGAAGGGGCTCTCGCCCCAGCGCCCGCCAGCCACGTCGCGCTGGTAGCGCGGCAGGCGGTTGGCCAGGGTCAGCATCAGCATCAGGGTGTGCTGGGCGACGCTGGCCGTGCCGTAGGCGGTGACGTTCCTGACCGCGATGCCCAGGCGCTCGGCGACGGCCATGTCGATGTTGTTGGTGCCGGTGGCCAGCACGCAGATCAGCTCCAGGTCCGGCAGGGCCTCCAGGGTGGCGCCGTCCAGCACCACCTTGTTGACGATGGCGACGCGGGCGCCGGCCAGCCGCTCGCGGGCCTCGGCGGTGCTGCTCTGGGGATGGACATCGAGGGTGTCGACCTGGGCACGGATCGGGGCGAGGTCGATATCGGGGCCGAGGCTGGCGGCATCGAGGATGACGGCTTTCATCGTGTTGGGTTCCTTGTGGTACCCGGGCGGTGCGCCTTGCCCGCAAGGGTGCCGGGCACGCTATAATGTCGGGCTTTGGCAGGCTTGGAATCGCTGCGGCCGGCCGCATATTCGTGGCTGCCGGCGTGTGCCGGCGGCATCCAGACCCGGGGTCTGTCATTTTCCGGAGTGATAAAACCATGCCCATCTACGAATACGAGTGCAAGGCCTGCGGCCACCGTCTCGAGAAGCTGCAGAAGCTCAGCGCCGCCCCGCTGACCGACTGCCCCGCCTGCGAGGCCCCCGAACTCTCCCGCCTGATCTCCGCGGCCGGCTTCCGGCTGGCCGGCGGCGGCTGGTACGAGACCGACTTCAAGGCCGGCGGCAGGAAGAACCTGGCCGGTGACGCCGCCGCTCCGGCCGGCGACGCCAAGACATCGACAAAGAAGGATGGCGCGGCGGCCTGAGGGCCGCCCATCGCCCGTTTATTCATCACGCAACAGAACAGGATACGACATGCGCAGCCATTATTGCGGCCAGCTGAACGAGACCCTGGTGGACCAGACGGTCACCCTGTGCGGCTGGGTACACCGCCGCCGTGACCACGGGAGCGTGATCTTCCTCGACATGCGCGACCGCGACGGCATCGCCCAGGTCGTGGTCGACCCCGACACCGCCGAGGCCTTCGCCAATGCCGACCGCGCCCGCAGCGAGTACGTGCTGCGCATCCAGGGCCGCGTGCGGCTGCGCCCGGAAGGCACCCAGAACCCCAACATGCCCACCGGCATGATCGAGGTGCTGGCCCGGGAGGTGGAGGTCCTCAACACCGCCGCCACGCCGCCCTTCCAGCTCGACGAGCACGGCAAGGTGGGCGAGGAGGTGCGCCTCAAGCACCGCTACATCGCCCTGCGCCGCCCGGAGATGATCGAGAAGCTGCGCCTGCGCTCGCGGATCTCCCACAGCGTGCGCGCCTTCCTGGAGGGCCAGGGCTTCCTCGACATCGAGACGCCGATCCTCACCCGCGCCACGCCGGAAGGGGCCCGGGACTACCTGGTGCCGAGCCGCACCCATGCGGGCAGCTTCTTCGCGCTGCCCCAGTCGCCGCAGCTGTTCAAGCAGCTGCTGATGGTGGCCGGCTTCGACCGCTACTACCAGATCGCCAAGTGCTTCCGCGACGAGGACCTGCGCGCCGACCGCCAGCCGGAGTTCACCCAGATCGACCTCGAGGCCTCCTTCGTCTCCGAGGACGACATCATGGGCATCACCGAAGCGATGATCCGCCAGCTGTTCCAGGAGGTGCTCGAGGTCGAACTGCCCGAGTTCCCGCGCATGACCTGGGCCGAGGCGATGACCCGCTACGGCTCCGACAAGCCGGACCTGCGCATCCCGCTGGAGCTCACCGACGTCGACGACCTGATGCAGCAGGTGGACTTCAAGGTCTTCTCCGGGCCGGCCAGCGCCGCCGACGGCCGTGTCGCCGCGCTGCGCGTGCCGGGCGGGGCGAAGCTGTCGCGCAAGGAGATCGACGAGTACACCAAGTTCGTCGGCATCTACGGCGCCAAGGGGCTGGCCTGGATCAAGGTCAACGACCGTGCCGCCGGCCTCGAGGGGCTGCAGTCGCCCATCGTCAAGTTCATGGAGAACGTGGTCGAGGCACTGCTCGACCGGGTGGGCGCCGAGGATGGTGACATCATCTTCTTCGGTGCCGACAAGGCGCGCATCGTCAACGAGGCGATCGGCGCGCTGCGGGTCAGGCTCGGCGAGGACCTCGACCTCTACACCCGCCCCTGGGCGCCGCTGTGGGTGGTCGACTTCCCGATGTTCGAGGCCGACGACAACGGCCGCCTGAGTCCGCTGCACCACCCCTTCACCTCGCCCTCCTGCAGCCCCGAGGCGCTCAAGGCCGACCCGGCCTCGGCGCTCTCCCGGGCCTACGACATGGTGCTCAACGGCACCGAGCTGGGCGGCGGCTCGATCCGTATCCATGACCAGGCGATGCAGACCACCGTGTTCGAGATCCTCGGCATCGGCGAGGAGGAGGCCCGCGAGAAGTTCGGCTTCCTGCTCGACGCCCTGCAGTACGGCGCACCGCCCCATGGTGGCCTGGCCTTCGGCCTCGACCGCCTGGTGATGCTGATGGCCGGCGCCCGCACCATTCGCGAGGTGATCGCCTTCCCGAAGACCCAGAGCGCCGGCTGCCTGATGACCGATGCGCCCGGCGAGGTGGGGCCGGAACAGCTGCGCGAGCTCAATATCCGCCTGCGCCAGAAGGCCAAGGCGGAAGGGCAGGAGTAAGCCGCTTCCCCGCAGCAGCAGACCGGCGCCCCAGGGCGCCGGTCCTGTCTCGACTTCCCGATTCGGCAAGGAGGACGCGATGGCAGGCCACAGCAAGTGGGCCAATATCAAGCACCGCAAGGCGGCCCAGGACGCCCGGCGCGGCAAGATCTTCACCAAGCTCATTCGCGAGCTGACCGTGGCCGCCCGCCAGGGCGGGCCGGAGCCGGCCGACAACCCGCGGCTGCGCACCGCCGTGGACAAGGCGCTGGGCAGCAACATGACCAAGGACACCATCCAGCGGGCCATCGACCGCGGGGCCGGCAACGCCGACGGCGACGCCATGGAGGAGTGCGTCTACGAGGGCTACGGACCCGAAGGGGTGGCGATCCTGGTCGAGTGCCTGACCGACAACCGCAACCGCACCGTCTCGGAGGTGCGACACGCCTTCAACAAGTGCGGGGGCAACCTGGGCACCAGCGGCTCGGTGGCCTTCCTGTTCCACCAGCAGGGGCGCCTGGCGTTGCCCGAGGGCGTCAGCGAGGAGGCGGTGATCGAGGCGACCCTGGAGGCCGAGCCCGAGGACATCGTCACCCTCGATGACGGTACCCTGGAGGTGGTCACCGCCCCGGACGCCTACCATGACGTCAAGGAGGCGCTGATCGCGGCGGGGATCGGGCCCGAGCGCAGCGAGGTGGGCCGGTTTCCCGAGACCACCACCCCCATCGTGGACGAGGAGCTGGCCCGCAAGGTGATCCGCCTGATCGACATGCTCGAGGACCTGGACGACGTCCAGAACGTGACCACCAACGCGGAGTTCGACGACGATGTGCTCGACGCCCTGGAGTGAGCCGGCCGGATGCTGATCCTCGGCATCGATCCCGGCTCGCGGATCACCGGCTACGGGGTGCTGGACGTGTCCACCGCCACGCCGCGCTACGTGGCCAGCGGCTGCATCCGCATCCAGGCCGACGACCTGGCCCAGAAGCTGGCCCAGGTCTACGCCGGCGTCAGCGAACTGATCGCAGTGCACCGCCCCGCGGAGTTCGCCATCGAGCAGGTGTTCATGTCGAAGAACGCCGACTCCGCCCTCAAGCTCGGCCAGGCCCGGGGCACCGCCATCGTCTGTGCCGCCAACCACGGCCTGCCGGTGAGCGAGTACGGTCCCCGTCAGATCAAGCAGGCGGTGACCGGCAGCGGCCGTGCCGACAAGGCCCAGGTCCAGCACATGGTCACCGCCATCCTGGGGCTCTCGGCGACGCCCCAGGCCGATGCCGCCGATGCCCTGGCCATCGCCCTGACCCATGCCCACGCCCGGCGCGGCCTGGTCACCGCCGGCAGCTTCGGCGGCCATCGCAGCCGCCGCAAGGGCGGGAACTGGCGCGACTTTCGTCCCTGACGCTGTCGCCCGACGGCGACGCCGAAGGATTGTCGAACGCTGTTTGATCCCGGGCTGGCCAGCCGCGCGGGCGACCAGTATAGTGGCGGCAGCAGCGGCCGCCGAGGCCGCGATGGAACTGATGCCAAGGACATGACTGCGCCATGATCGGACGCCTGCGTGGCACCCTGCTCGAGAAGCAGCCGCCCTGGCTGGTGGTGGATGTCGCCGGGGTGGGCTACGAGCTCGAAGCCTCGATGAACACCCTGGTGGCCTTGCCCGGCACCGGCGAGCCCGTCGCCCTCTATACCCACCTCACCGTGCGCGAGGACGCCCATCTGCTCTACGGCTTCCTGCGCGAACAGGAGCGGGCGCTGTTCCGTGCCCTGATCAAGGTCAACGGGGTCGGCCCCAAGCTGGCCCTCGCCATCCTCTCCGGCATGGACGAGGCCGCCTTCATGCGCTGCGTGATGGACGACGATGCCAAGGCGCTGACCCGCCTGCCCGGGGTCGGCAAGAAGACCGCCGAGCGGCTGATCATCGAGATGCGCGACCGCTTCCCCCACTGGGAGCCCTCCGGCGATGCCCTGGCGGGCCTGGCCGGCGCCGCCCCCGAGCCTGCCCAGCAGGACCCGCTGGCGGATGCCGAGGCGGCGCTGGTCAGCCTGGGGTACAAGCCCGCCGAGGCTGCCAGGATGCTCGTCGGCCTGGAGGGCGAGGGCAGCACCGAGGCGATGATCAAGGCCGCCCTGAGCCGGCGGATGGCCGGGTGACGGTCATGCGGATCCGAGCCGAGCACCGGTCCTGCAGGAGGCACATCCATGCTGGAAAATGATCGCCTGATCGCCGCCGACCTGCGCGACGGGGAAGAGCCCATCGATCGCGCGATCCGCCCGAAGCGACTCACCGACTACATCGGCCAGCCCCGGGTGCGCGAGCAGCTGGAGATCTTCATCGGCGCCGCCCGCGGGCGCGACGAGAGCCTCGACCATACCCTGGTGTTCGGGCCGCCGGGGCTCGGCAAGACGACGCTCGCCCATATCATCGCCGCGGAGATGGGGGTGGGGCTCAAGTCCACCTCCGGCCCGGTGCTGGAGCGGGCCGGTGACCTGGCTGCCATGCTCACCAACCTGCAGCCCGGCGACGTGCTGTTCATCGACGAGATCCATCGCCTCTCGCCGGTGGTGGAGGAGATCCTCTATCCCGCCATGGAGGACTTCCAGCTCGATATCGTCATCGGCGAGGGGCCGGCGGCGCGCTCCATCAAGCTCGACCTGCCACCCTTCACCCTGGTCGGTGCCACGACCCGGGCGGGCCTGCTGACCTCGCCGCTGCGTGACCGCTTCGGCATCGTCCAGCGCCTGGAGTTCTACGCCATCGACGAGCTCACCGAGATCGTCTCCCGCTCCGCCCGGCTGATGGGCGTCGAGGCCGAGCGCGAGGGCGCGCTGGAGGTGGCGCGCCGCTCCCGGGGCACGCCGCGCATCGCCAACCGCCTGCTGCGTCGCGTCCGGGACTTCGCCGAGGTTCGCGGCTCGGGGCGGATCGATGCCGATATCGCCGACCGGGCCCTGGACATGCTGCACGTGGACCACCACGGCCTGGACCATATGGACCGCCGCCTGCTGCTGGCGATGATCGAGAAGTTCGACGGCGGCCCGGTGGGGGTCGATTCGCTCGCCGCGGCGATCGGCGAGGAGCGCGATACCATCGAGGACGTCATCGAGCCCTACCTGATCCAGCAGGGGCTGATGATGCGCACGGCCCGGGGACGGGTGGTGACCCGCCAGGCGTGGCGGCACTTCGACCTGACCCCGACCGACGATGTCGCCGACGCGGCGGGGGAGACTCGCCCGTGAGCGCCTTCCAGCTGCCCGTGCGTGTCTACATCGAGGACACCGATGCCGGTGGCATCGTCTACTACGTGAACTATCTCAAGTACATGGAGCGGGCACGCAGCGAATGGCTGCGCGCGCAGGGGATCACCCAGCGCGAGCTGTTCGAGGCCGGCATCCAGCTGGTGGTCCACCGCCTGGAGTGCCGCTATGCCAAGCCCGCCCGACTGGATGACGGCCTCGAGGTCAGCGCCGCCATCCTGTCCCACGGTCGCGCCCGGCTGCAGTTCGGCCAGGCGGTGACCCGTCGCGGGGAACCCCTCTGCGAGGCGAGGGTCGACATCGCCTGTGTCGATGCCGCGCGTCTCAGACCCGTTGCCTGGCCGCCGGCGCTCGCCGAGGTCCTGGCCCGACACCCCTCAGCCCAACCGCAAGCCTGACGAGGATGCCCGTGAACGACTCCATGTCCATTCCCCACCTGATCATGAGCGCCAGCACCGTGGTGCAGCTGGTGATGCTGCTGCTCACGGTGGGCTCGATCCTCTCCTGGATCGTGATCTTCCAGCGGACCTTCGTGATGCGGCGTGCCCGCAAGGCCCACCAGGTCTTCGAGGAGCGCTTCTGGTCCGGGGTCGATCTCAACGAACTCTACCGCGAGACCCCCGCCGAGCAGGAGACCCAGGGCGCCGAGCACGTCTTCCGCGCCGGCTTCCGCGAATTCAACCGCCTGCTGCCCAAGACCAAGAGCCCCCAGGCGATCCTCGACGGCGTGCAGCGCAGCATGCGGGTAGCCTGGTCCCGGGAGGAGGAGCGCCTCAACCTGCACCTGGTGTTCCTGGCCACCGTGGCCTCGGCCAGTCCCTACATCGGCCTGTTCGGCACCGTGTGGGGCATCATGGGCTCCTTCCAGTCCCTCTCCATGGCCCAGCAGGCGACCCTGGCCACCGTGGCGCCGTGGATCGCCGAGGCGCTGATCGCCACCGCCATGGGCCTGTTTGCCGCCATCCCCGCGGTAATCTTCTACAACCGGCTCTCGTCCGAGTCCGGCCGCCTGCTGGGCAAGTACGAGGACTTCGCCGAGGAGTTCCACTCCATCCTGCACCGCAACCTGCAGGGCCGGACCGAACCCGGCGCCGCCTGAGGGAGTCTTGCCATGCATGGACCATTCAATCGCGGCAGCGGGCGCAAGCCCATGGGCGAGATCAACGTCGTGCCCTTCATCGACGTCATGCTGGTGCTGCTGGTGATCTTCATGATCACCGCCCCCATGCTGACCCAGGGCGTGCAGGTCGACCTGCCCCAGGTCACCTCCGAGCCCATCGACGACATGGAGGACAGCGAGCCGATCATCGTCTCGGTGGATCGCGAGGGGCAGTACTTCCTGTCGGTCGGCGGCGACGAGACGTCGGTCAGCCTCGATGACATCGCCGACCGGGTGATCATCCTGCTCGAGCGGCGCCCCGGCACGCCGGTGATGGTGCGCGGCGACCGCAATGTCCCCTATGGCCAGGTGGTCACCCTGATGAGCACCCTGCAGATCGCCGGCGTGAGCAACGTCGGCCTGATCTCGGAACCGCCGCCCAGCGGGGAAGGCTGAGGAGTCGAGATGGCCAGACACGACCAGCGCGTGGGCTATGGCGTGCCGACGATCCTTGCCGTCGCCCTGCACCTCGGAGTGGTGGTGTTCAGCGTGATCAGCCTGCCGGCCAAGGACCCCGAACCGACCTCGTCCTCCATCGTCCAGGCGACCCTGGTCAGCACCGAGACGGTGACCGACCAGGCCCAGCGGGCCGAGGAGGCGCGGGCGCGTGCCCAGGCCCGGGAGGCCGAGGAGCAGCGCCAGGCGGAGGAGGCCGCCCGGCAGGCCGAGCAGGAGGCCGAGGCCAGTGAAGCGCAGCGCCAGGCCGAACAGCAGGCCCAGCGCGAGGCCGAGGCCCGTGCCCGCGAGGAGGCGCGCCAGGCCGCCGAGGCCGAGGCGGCACGGCGTGCCGAGGAGGCCGAACAGCAGGCCCGGCTGCGCGAGCAGCAGGCCGAGGAGCGTCGCGCCCAGCAGCAGGAGGCCGAACGTCAGCAGCAGCTCGAGGCCCAGCGCCGCGAGGAGGAGGCCGAACGCCAGCGCCAGGCCGAGGCGGAGGCCGAGCGCCAGCGACAAGCCGAGGCGGAGGCCGAACGCCAGCGACAGGCCGAGGCGGAGGCCGAACGCCAGCGCCAGGCCCAGGAGGAGGCCGAACGCCAGCGCCAGGCCGAGGCGGAGGCCGAACGCCAGCGCCAGGCCGAGGCGGAGGCCGAACGCCAGCGCCAGGCCGAGGCGGAGGCCGAGCGTCAGCGCCAGGCCGAGGCGGAGGCCGAACGCCAGCGCCAGGCCGAGGCGCAGCGTCGTGCCGAGGAGGAGGCCGCACGCCGGGCCGCCGAGGAGGCCGAGGCAGCCCTGCAGCGGATCATAGAGGGCGAGCGCGAGGCCGCCGCCAATGCCCGCCAGGGACAGGAGGCCGCCAACAGCTTCATCAACCTGGTGCGCCGGGCGGTGGAGCAGGCCTGGGTGATCCCGCCCAACGTGCCATCCGGCGCCACCGCCGAGGTCGCGGTGCGTCTCGGCCCCTCCGGCGAGCTCTTCGCCGCCTCGATCTCCCAGAGCAGCGGCGACGGCGCCTTCGACCGCTCGGCGATCCAGGCGGTGGAGGCGGCCGCGCCCTTCGCCGAACTGCGACAGTTGCCAGCCGCCGTGCAACGGGACTACCGTCAATTCAATCTGCGCTTCAGACCGGGAGATGTACGCTGATGAAAGCCCTGATGACATCCTGGCTGGCCGCCATGCTGCTGATCTTCAGCACCCTGGCCCAGGCCAACCTGACCATCGAGATCACCCGCGGCAGCGATCGGGCCACGCCGGTCGCCGTGGTGCCCTTCGCCGGTGGCGACGCCCTCCCCGAGGATGTCGCCCAGGTGATCCATGACAACCTCGAGCGCAGCGGCTACTTCGATCCGCTGCCGCACCGCCAGATGCTCGACCGCCCCAGCGAGAGCGGCGAGGTGCGCTACGGTGACTGGCGGGCCCTGGACGTGCGCTACCTGGTGGTGGGGCGTGCCAGCCGTGACGGCAACGGCTATCGCCTGCAGTATGAGCTGATGGACGTCAGCGGCGAGCGCCGCATGCTGGGCGAGGTGGTGACCTCCAGCGAGGGGGAACTGCGCGGCGCGGCCCACTACATCAGCGACCAGATCTTCGAGGCGGTGACCGGAATTCGCGGCGCCTTCTCCACGCGCATCGCCTACGTCACCGCCCAGGGGGTCGGCAACGACATGCAGTTCGCCCTCTACGTGGCGGATGCCGACGGCCGCAACAGCCAGCAGGTGCTCAGCTCACGCGAGCCGATCCTCTCGCCGGCCTGGTCGCCCGACGGCGGCAAGCTGGCCTATGTCTCCTTCGAGACCGAGCGCCCGGCCATCTACATCCAGGACCTCGCCACCGGCCAGCGCGCCCGCGCCACCTCCTTCGAGGGGATCAACGGGGCGCCGGCCTGGTCGCCGGACGGTCGCCGACTGGCCATGTCCCTCTCCAAGGACGGCCAGCCCGAGATCTACGTGATGGACATCGGTTCGCGCGACTTCCAGCGCATCACCAACAACTCCAGCATCGACACCGAGCCGGCCTGGTCGCCGGACGGCCGCAGCCTGCTGTTCACCTCCGATCGCAGCGGCGGCCCCCAGCTCTATCGCCATGACTTCGGCAGCGGCCAGCAGGAGCGGCTCACCTTCACGGGCAACTACAACGCCCGGGGACGCTTCGCGCCGGACGGCGAGGCGATCTTCCTGATCCACCGCAGCAGCAACGGTTACCAGGTGGCCAGGCAGGACCTCGACAGCGGTCGCCTGGTGGTCCTGAGCGAGTCGCGCTGGGATGAATCTCCCAGTGTTTCGCCCAACGGGACCATGGTAATCTTCGCCACCCAGCAGGGAAACAGCGGGGTGCTGGGGGCAGTCACCGCCGATGGACGCGCGTCCTTCCGGCTGCCCTCGGCACAGGGTGACGTCCGCGAACCCGCGTGGTCGCCCTTCCTCAACTGACCACAGTGATCACAGTGATGTTGGTACTCTTCGATTCGGCAAGGAGTCACACGATGCAACTCAAGCGCGGTCTCAAGCCCTATGCCAGGACCCTGGCGGTCGCCCTGTCCCTGGCCTTCGTGGCCGGTTGTTCCAGCAGTGGTGGAACCCAGGACGGGTCCATGGATGGCACACGGGGTGGTGCCGCGGGTAGCGGCGTGGCCGGCAGCGGCCAGGTCGGCGGCACGGGCCTCGGTGCCGGCGGCACTGCGGGCCAGCAGGCCGATGGGCGGATCCCCGAGCAGCGCACGATCTACTTCGAGTTCGACAGCGATCGCATCCGCAGCGAGTTCGAGCCGGTGCTGTCCGCCCATGCCCGCTACCTGCGCTCCAACGGCAGCGCCCGCGTGGTGCTGCAGGGTCACACCGACGAGCGCGGTACCCGCGAGTACAACATGGCCCTCGGCGAGCGTCGCGCCCGTTCCGTGGAGCGCTTCCTCTCCGTGCAGGGCGTCTCGCCCTCCCAGGTCGAGGTGGTGAGCTACGGCGAGGAGCGTCCGGCGGCGCGTGGCCAGAACGAGGAGGCCTACGCCCAGAACCGTCGGGTCGTCTTCGCCTACTGAGACCCGGTCGCACGCCCCCCGCGTCGATGGAGACACGCATGAAACACGGTCTGAAAGGACTATGCGGCGCGGGAGCCCTGGTGCTCCCGCTGTCCGTATGGCTCCCTGCCCTTGCCCAGCAGCCGGTGGTCGAGGACCTCACTGCCCAGCCGCGCTCCTTCTACCAGCAGACGGAAACCCGCGAGGAGGCGGGTGGCAGCCTGGTGATCTTCAACCAGGTGCAGCAGCATGACGAGGAGATTCGCCAGCTGCGCGGCCAGGTCGAGGAGCTTCGCCACCAGCTCGAACAGCTGCGCCGCCAGACGCGGCAGCAGTACATGGACCTCGAGGATCGCCTGGCGTCGGGTCCCGTCGGCGTCGGCGTCGACAGCAGCGCCCAGGTCGACGAGCAGGCCGCGCAAGAGGTCGTCCAGGCGCCGTCGCCCAGCGGCGCCGATCCGGACGCCCAGGCGGCCTACCAGCAGGCCTTCGCCCGGGTGCAGGCGCGCGAGTTCGGCGAGGCGATCGCCGCCTTCGAGCGCTTCGTGGTCGACCACCCCGACAATACCCTCACCGCCAACGCCCACTACTGGCTGGGCGAGCTGCACGCCGCCGAGGGCAACCTGGAGCCCGCCGAGGCGGCCTTCCGTACCGTGCTCGACGACTTCCCCCAGAGCGGCAAGGTGCCCGACTCCCTCTACAAGCTGGGCCTGCTGAAGGCGCGCCAGGGTGACCCGCAGGCGAGCCGCGAGCTGCTCGAGCGCGTCCGCGAGGCGTACCCGGAGAGCACCGCGGCCGGCCTGGCCAACGACTTCCTGCGCCAGTCGGGCAACTGATTCACCAAGGAGCATCCATGACGACCTGCAAGATCGACTACCAGGCGCCCGCCGACCTTCTCCAGGGGCGCAACATCCTGGTCACCGGCGCCGGCGACGGGATCGGCAGGGCCGCGGCCCTGACCTTCGCGCGCCATGGTGCCACGGTCATCCTGCTGGGCCGTACCATCGCCAAGCTGGAGAAGGTCTACGACGAGATCGAGGCCGCCGGGGGGCCGCAGCCGGCGATCTTCCCGCTGAACTTCGAGGGGGCCACCCTCAAGGACTACCACGACATGGCCGAGACCATCGACCGGGAGTTCGGCCGCCTCGACGGGCTGCTCCACAATGCCGGCCTGCTGGGGCGCATCACGCCCTTCGAGCAGTACAATCCGGAGCTGTGGGAGCAGGTGATGCAGGTCAACCTCAATGGCCCGATCTGGATGACCCAGGCGCTGCTGCCGGCACTCAAGTACTCGGCCGATGCCTCGATCGTCTTCACCTCCTCCAGCGTGGGGCGCCGGGGGCGTGCCTACTGGGGGGCCTATGCGGTCTCCAAGTTCGCCACCGAGGGCTTCGTCGAGGTGCTGGCCGACGAGCTGGAGCACCTCGGCAATGTCCGCGTCAACAGCCTCAATCCCGGCGCCACGCGGACCCAGATGCGCAAGACCGCCTATCCCGGCGAGGATCCGGCGACCCTGCGCACCCCCGAGGAGATCATGCCCACCTACCTGTGGCTGATGGGCCCCGACAGCCGCGGCCACAATGGCGAGAAGTTCGACGCCCAGCCGCCTCGGTCATGAATCGCGCCGCCGGATCGGCCCTCGGATCGAGCGGCTGCCGGCGCTGCCGCTGCCCGGCTGGAAGATGGCCATGCCGGGCGGTGTGGCCTGCGGATCGACCTGATCCCGGATTCGCGAGACGTCTTCGCTGCTGATCAGTGGCTCGCCTTCATCGTTCGCCCCTGCCTGGACCATGAGACGCCCCTCGTACTGCCAGCGGTGCTGTGGAACTCGGGCGATGCGCCACTCGCGCCCCTGCCAGCGGCCCCGTGTCGGACCCATCAGGGTCAGCTCCTCGAGCGGGATCAGGGCCGCGAAGAGTCGGCTGTTCAGCACGATGCCGGTGTTGCCCAGGCGCACGCCACCCTGGTAGCGGTGCTGCCTCAGTGCGGTCAGGGCGCGCCATGACCGCTGGCGAGGATGATAGAGGGTGCCGCTGCCACACAGATGCAGGATGTCACCATCCACCTGCTTGACCACCCAGACGGGGATGGGCGTCAGCCCGACGCGCTGCAGGCCACCCCTGACCGCCAGGGCGCATCGCCCGGGCAGGCCGGCGATGTCATGGGCATGATGGGCGAGGGCAGGACCGATAGGCCCGAGGCGTTTCAGGCCGGCGGACACCGGCTGCGATTTCCTCCTCGCCTCCTCGGCACTCTCCGGATCCGGCACGGCGTGAACGGCCTCTCGGCCCGATTCTGCCGCCAGGAGTGCCCGTCGCGAGAAGGCGGTGCCACAGTCGATGCAGCGGTAGGAGTGGGGCAGCCTGACCAGGCGCCGCCACAGTGACCGTCGGTTCCTGTAGATGCCATGGCTCGCGCAGTGAGGACAACGCTTCATCGTCTGGCCCCCTCCGCCAGGGGCATGCCGCGGCCGCCATCAGCGGCGACCGCCCACACCAGTATCGTGGCCGGCGGGAGGGGGGACCAGATCAAATCCCTGGTCAGCGGGTGGGAGCTGTCTCAGCAGGGGCGATGGCGGCCACCAGCGCCTCGCTGGTCTCGAACCAGAGGTCGGCGGGCCAGCGCCGATAGTCGTCGCCCTCCTCGATGTAGCCGTAACCCACCGCCACGGCCGCCATGCCGGCGGCGCGCGCCGCCTGCATGTCCCGCAGGTGGTCGCCGATGTACCAGCAGACGGCGGGTGTCGCCCCCAGGCGACGGGCGGCCTCCCAGAGCGGGTCCGGCGCGGGCTTCTTCACCGGCAGGTCGTCGGCGCAGATCAGCGCCCCGGGCCTGAGTGCCAGGGCGGCGACCAGCGGCTCGGCATAGGCGCGGGGCTTGTTGGTGACGATGCCCCAGGGGCGGCCGGCGCCTTCCCAGCGCTCGAGCAGCAGATCCAGGGGGGCGAAGACCCGGCTCTCCTCGGCGACCGCCTGGCCATAGGCCGCCAGCAGGAAGGCGCGGGCCTCGTCGTGGCCCTCGGCCTCCCTCGCGAGGTCCAGCGCCAGGGTCACCAGGGCGCTGCCGCCGTTGGAGACCTGGGCGCGGATCGTCGCATAGGGCAGGGGGGCGAGGCCGTGGTGGGCGCGCAGCGCATTGGTGGCCCGGGCCAGGTCCGGGGCGGTATCCACCAGGGTACCGTCGAGGTCGAAGAGCAGCGCCTCGGGCCGCGCGGCGATGTCGTTCACGGGGCCTCCCGGCGGCAGTGCATCAGGTAGTTCACCGAGACGTCGCGCTCCGACAGGCGGTAGCGGCGGGTGACGGGGTGGTAGACCAGGCCGTTCTGCTCGCGCACCTCCAGGCCGGCCTCCCGGCACCAGGCGGCAAGCTCGGCGGGACGGATGAACTTCGCGTAGTCATGGGTGCCGCGGGGCAGCATGCGCAGCAGGTATTCGGCGCCCAGGATCGCCAGTGCATAGGCCTTGGGGTTGCGGTTCAGGGTCGAGAAGAACACCTGGCCGCCGGGCTTGGCCAGCGCCGCGCAGGCGCGCACCACCGAGGCCGGGTCGGGCACGTGCTCGAGCATCTCCAGGCAGGTCACCACGTCGAAGCGGCCCGGTGACTCCTCGGCCAGCGCCTCCACGCTGACATGGCGATAGTCGACCTCGACCCCGCTCTCCTCGGCATGCAGCCGGGCCACCGCCAGCGGCGCCTCGCCGAGGTCGATGCCGGTGACCTCGGCGCCACGGTGGGCCATGGCCTCGGCCAGCAGGCCACCACCGCACCCCACGTCCACCACCCGCTTGCCGGCGAGGCCGGCGCGGGCGTCGATGAAGTCGAGGCGCAGGGGGTTGATGTCATGCAGCGGCTTGAACTCGCTGTCGGGGTCCCACCAGCGACTGGCCAGGGCCTCGAACTTGGCGATCTCGCCGGGATCGACGTTGCCCGCTTGCGTGTGACTTGCGCCCATCTGAGCTCTCCGTCCGTTGTGGAATCGTGGAATCAACTTGCTGTCCCAACCTGATTTGTCGCCGAGTCGACACAGTGGCAGGTCGAGGATCGTCCGGTATCATGGCCATTCTACCCGCTCTCGGGGAGGCTTTCCCATGACCCGCGCCATCGCGGCGAGGGGGGAGCGGGACGACGATCACATTCCGGACAAGGACTTCACCATGATCAACAAGGCCGTGCTTCCCGTGGCCGGCTTCGGCACCCGCTGCCTGCCGGCCTCCAAGGCGATCCCCAAGGAGATGATCACCATCGTCGACCGCCCGGTGATCCAGTATGTGGTGCAGGAGGCGGTGGCAGCGGGCATCCGCGACATCGTGCTGGTGACCCATGGCAGCAAGGGCGCCATCGAGAACCATTTCGACAAGCACTTCGAGCTCGAGGCGAGCCTCGAGGCGAAGGGCAAGCACGAGCTGCTCGAGGAGCTCCGCTCCATCGTGCCCGGCGACGTCAACATCATCAGCGTGCGCCAGTCCGAGCCCCTCGGCCTCGGCCATGCCGTGCTCTGCGCGCGGCCGGTGATCGGCGATGATCAGCCCTTCGCGGTGCTGCTGCCCGACGTGCTGGTGGATGACGATGGCCTCGAGCGCAACGACCTCGCCGGCATGCTGGACGCCTTCGACCGGACCGGCCGGGCCCAGCTGATGGTCGAGGAGGTGCCCCGCGAGCTGGTCTACAAGTACGGCATCGTCGACACCGGCGGCGAGATCCCGGCGCCCGGCGAGTCACGGCCGCTTTCCGGCGTGGTCGAGAAGCCGCCGGTGGCGCAGGCGCCCTCCAACCTGGCGGTGATCGGCCGCTACGCGCTGCCGGGCAGCATCTTCCCGCTGCTGGCCGAGACGCCGCCGGGGGCCGGCAACGAGATCCAGCTCACCGACGCCATCGAGACCCTGCGTCGCCAGCAGGGGGTGGACGCCTGGCGGATGCGCGGCAAGACCTATGACTGCGGCCACCAGCTCGGCTACCTCGAGGCGATCCTGGCCTATGGGCGCCGCCATGCCCGCTACGGCGAGGGCTTCCGCGAACTGCTGGCCCGCTACGCCGGCGAGGAGTGAGCGTCATGCGCGTGCTGATCCACGGCAGTGAACTCGCCGCCGCCACCGCCGCGGCGGCCCTTTCCTGGGTCGGGCACCGGGTCACCTGGCTGCCCCATGCGGCCACCCCCTGGGCCACGCTCGCCCGTGCCGACTGGCTGCGGCGCGAGCCGCGCCTGCTGCTCCAGCTGGAGGAGGCCCAGGCCAGCGGCAGCCTGCGGCTGGTCGAGGAGGGGGCCACGGCGGCCGAGTGCCTGGCGGACCAGGAGGTGGTGTGGCTCTCGCTGTCACCCGAGCAGCGCGGCGAGGTCGCGCCGCTGCTCTCGCGGCTGGCGAAGGCGTCGCCAGGCGACCTGGTGCTGGTCAACAACTCCACCTTCCCGGTGGGCGAGACCGAGCGGCTGGAGACCCTGCTCGAGGGGCGTGGCCACGCCGTGGCCCTGCCCGACCTGATCGAGGAGGGGCGGGCCTGGGATACCTTCACCCGCCCCGGGCGCTGGCTGCTGGGCTGCGACGATGCCGGCGCCGAGGCCCGGGTCAGGGAGCTGCTGCGGGCCTTCAACCGCCGCAGCGAGGTGTTCCAGCGCATGCCGCGGCGTGCCGCCGAGCTCACCAAGCTGGCCATCAACGGCATGCTGGCCACCCGCATCAGCTACATGAACGAGATCGCCGGCCTCGCCGACAGCCTGGGCGTCGACGTGGAGTTCGTGCGCCAGGGGATGGGCTCCGATTCGCGGATCGGCTACGAGTACCTCTATCCCGGCTGCGGCTTCGGCGGTCCCAACTTCTCCCGCGACCTGATGCGCCTGGCGGACGTGCAGTCGGCCAGCGGGCGCCGTTCGGCCCTGCTGGAGCAGGTGCTCGACATCAACGAGCACAAGAAGGAGACGCTGTTCCGCAAGCTCTGGTCGCATTTCCACGGTCGCCTCGAGGGGCGCACGGTGGCGATCTGGGGGGCCGCCTTCAAGCCCGGTACCGCGCGCATCGACCATGCCCCGGTGCTGACCCTGCTGCGCTCCCTGTGGGCCCAGGGGGTCAGGGTTCGCCTCCACGATCCCTCGGCGATTCCGGCGCTGCTGGCCGAGGTCGGCGAACATCCGCTGCTCGAGGTGTTCGATGGCGACCCCTACGTCGCCTGCGAGGGGGCCTGCGCGCTGATGCTGGTGACCGAGTGGAAGGCCTACTGGAACCCCGACTGGCCGAAGCTCTCGGCGCGGCTCGGCGACAAGCTGCTGCTCGACGGTCGCAACATCTACGACCCGGCGTGGGTGGCCGCCCAGGGGCTGCACTACCGCGGCATCGGTCGCCGGGCCGACCCGCTGCCTGCCTGAGTCGGGCGACGCCGCCTGCTGCCCGCTGCCCCGTGAACGAAGACGGCCCCGCCAATGGCGGGGCCGTCTCGTCTCGGGGCGTCGCTGTGCGCCTGTGGCGCCGCGACCTCAGCCGAAGTTCTGGGCGACGAAGTCCCAGTTAAGCACGCTCCAGACGTTCTCGAGGTACTTGGGACGCGCGTTGCGATAGTCGATGTAGTAGGCGTGCTCCCAGACGTCGATGGTCATCAGCGGGGTCTGGCCATGGGCGATGGGCGTGTCGGCATTGCTGGTGTTGACGATGTCGACGCCGCCGTCATCGGTCTTGATCAGCCAGGTCCAGCCGGAGCCGAAGTTGGCCACGGCATTGGCATTGAAGGTTTCCTTGAACTTGTTGAAGGAACCGAACTTGGCCGTGATGGCGTCGGCCAGGGCGCCGGACGGCTCGCCGCCGCCGTTGGGCGACAGGCAGTGCCAGTAGAAGGTGTGGTTCCAGACCTGGGCCGCCTGGTTGAACAGGCCGCCGGAGGAGGACTTGATGATCTCTTCCAGGGACTTGCTGGCGTCATCGGTACCGTCGACCAGCTCGTTGAGCTTGGTGACATAGGCCTGATGATGCTTGCCGTAGTGATACTCGAGGGTCTCGGCGGAGATGTGCGGCTCGAGTGCGTTCTTGTCATACGGCAGGGCGGGCAGTTCAAATGCCATTCAGGTTCTCCTCGGTCGTCACGAAAGTCACGGCGCGACAGTGCGGACTCCTTTCCCCGGATGTCGAGGGCGCCGCTGCGTTGGCCGCCGCTTCGTGCGTTCCGGGGTAAAAAAACCTTACACTGTTGCCACGCCGTGCAGGGTGCCGCGGCATCATAGCACCCGGCTCAAGGGTCGCCAATTCCGCCCCCCGCCCCCGCGGGACCGCGGCGGCGGCCATTTCCCCGCTCGAGAGAAGGAGTTCGCCATGGCAGAGCGCCCGGATGACCGCCGGTATGCCAGACCGATCGTGCCGGACCCGGACAGCAGCCTGTCGGCCCACCGCCTGCGCCACCCGCCGCCTCCCCGCGTCTGGCCGCTGTGGCTGCTGATCCTGGGGCTGATCGCCGCCGGCGGTGCCCTGGGATGGGTCGGCTGGCAGGAGCGCAACCGGCTCACGGCGGACCTGGCCCGGGTGAGTGGCGAGCTCTCCAACGTGCATGCCCGCTTCGACACCGCCCTGGGCGAAGGGGAGGCCCTCGACGAGATGGAGGAACGCCTGGCCGCGCTGGAACGCCGCGATGAGGCCCTGGGCGGCCACCTCGGCGTCCTCGAGGAGCGGCTCGAGGCCCGGGGCGACGACCTGGACGAGCGCCTGGAAGGGCTGCGGGAGCGCCTCACCCGCATCGGTGAGGCCGCCGCAACCCGCGAGGCGATGCTGGCGGCGACCGGCACCTCCCTGGATGCCCTGGAACGGGCCGGCGAGGAGGGGCGGGCCGCGCTGGAGGAGCGCATCGCGGCCCTGGCGGAGGCGCGCGAACGGGATGCCCGGCGCTTCGCCGAGCTCGACGAGGGTCTGGCCGCGCTGGAGGCCGATACCGGCCGCGGCGAGGCACTGGCCCGCCTGGAACAGGCCCAGGCCGCCCTCGAGGAGCGCCTGACCGAGGAGGCGAGGGCCCGCGAGGAGCGCGTCGAGGCGCTCGCCGCGCGCCTGGCCGGGGTGGCCGCGGAGGTTGAAGCGGCCGACGGCTCACGGGATGATGGGGCGCAACGCCTCGAGGCGTTGGCCGGCCGGCTGGGGGCGCTGGAGGCCGAGATCGGCGAGCTGCGCCGTTCCCAGCTGGCCCTGAGCGCGCGCCTCGAGGCCCTGCGGCCTTGAGGCGTCTCTGCCGCGCACCGAGCCGTACCATGGGGTCGCAGACAGGAAGGCGTCGAGATATGGACAATCACAGGGTCACTCGCCTGGGCGCCGCGACGCTCTGTGCCGGCATGACGCTGCTGGGCATGCCGCTCATGGCCTGGGCCCTCGAGGCGCGTCTCGAGGGACTGTCGGGCGACGTGGCCGAGAACGTCGCGTTCTACCTGGATGACCTGGATGCCACCCAGTTCAGCCGCGCCCGGGTGGAGGGCGAGGTGCAGCGGCGGACCCGGGAGGCGATGCGGGTCTACGGCTACTACGAGCCCGTGCTCGAGCTGACCCTCGACGACCAGGAGCCGCCCCGCTACGTCGAGCTCGCCGTCGAGCCCGGGCCGCGGGTGCGCATCGAGACGCTCTCGTTCCGGCTCGAGGGCGATGCCCAGGGCGACCCGCCGTTCCAGGAGGCGATCGACGCCTTCCCCCTGGCCGTGGGGGACCCGCTCGTGCATGCCCCCTATGACCGCCTGCGGGGCCGCCTGGCCAACCTCTCCCTGGAGCGCGGCTACTTCGACTGGCGCTTCGTGGACCGGCGCATGGAGGTCCGCCCCTTCGCCGAGAGCGCACGCCTCTACCTGGCGCTGGACAGCGGGCCCCGCTACCGGTTCGGCGACGTCACCATCAGCGGCAGCCATATCGAGCGCCAGCGCCTGCTCAATCTGCTGCCCTTCGCGCCGGGCGACCCCTACCTGGCCGGCGAGCTGGCCCGCTACAACCAGCGCCTGGGGCAGACCGAGTGGTTCGGCTCGATCACCGTGCGCCCCCGGCTCGTCGAGGGCCGCGGCCTCGCCCTGGAGGACGCGCCGCTCGACTGGTGGCAGGAGCTCGATGTTTCCGGCGGGCAGGTGCCGGCCGCCGGGGCAGACGGCCCGCGGCTCAGCGCGGCGGCGATCGGCAGCGCCACGGGGGTGGTGCGAACCGGGCCGCCGGTGGTCCCCATCGACATTGCCGTCACCCCGGCCGACCGCCACCAGTTCGAGGTCGGCGTGGGCTACGCCACCGACGTGGGCCCGCGCACCCGCCTGGCCTGGCACCAGCCGTGGATCAACCGCTTCGGCCACAGCCTGGACCATGACCTCTACCTCGCCGCCCCCGAGCAGCGCTTCAGCGGGGTCTACACCCTGCCGCTGGAGAATCCGCTGCGCGACCGCTACCAGTTCCAGTACGGCTTCCGCCATCGCGACAACGAGGATACCCGCTCCCTGGAGGCCACCCTGGAGGCGGCTCGCCGCTGGGAGTTCGAGAACCGCTGGGTGCAGACCCTCTACGTGCGCAGCACCTTCGAGGACTTCACCCAGGGCGGAGAGTCCGAGCAGGTGCTGCTGCTCTATCCCGGTATCCGCTGGTCCCGGACGCGCACCCGCAACCCCACCTTCCCGAGCTGGGGAGACCGCCAGCGCATCGCCTTCGAGGTCTCCGACGGCCTGTGGGGCTCCGATGCCGACTTCGTGCGCGTCACCGGCGAGAGCCAGTGGATCCGCATGTTCGGCGAGAACACGCGCCTGGTGGCCGGCACCGGCTTCGGCGCCATCGAGACCGATGACTTCGGCAAGATCCCGCCGTCGTTGCGTTTCTTCGCCGGCGGCGACCGCAGCGTGCGCGGCTATGCCTACGAGAGCCTCGCGCCGCGCAACGAGGAGGGGAAGCTGACCGGCGGCCAGCAGCTGTTCACCGCCACCGCCGAGCTGCAGCGGCGGGTGACCGGCGACTGGTGGGGCGCGGCCTTCATCGACACCGGCGATGCCTTCGAGGAGTGGGGCCCCGACGACCTCAACACCGGTGCCGGCCTCGGCGTGCGCTGGATCTCCCCGGTAGGGCCGATCCGCTTCGATATCGCTCACCCCTTCGACGACGAGGACAATGCGTGGCGCCTTCACTTCGCCATCGGTCCAGAGTTCTGACCCTCCTCTGGGCCCTCTTTCGCCTGCTGATCCTGCTCCCGCTCTGGCTGCTGGGGCTGGTCATCCTGGTGCTCGGCCTGGCCCTGTCCCCCTGGGGCACCGGCCTGCTGCTGGAGCAGGGGGACAAGCGCGGGTTCTATGCCCTCGAGGCCTCCGAGGGGGCCCCCCTCGACCGCCTGGTGCTGCATGGCCTGCGCCTCGAGGCGGGCCCCGCCCGGGTCGCCGTGCGCCGCCTCGAGCTGGCCTGGGCGGAGGACTGCGTGCTCGCCGGCCGCCTCTGCCTCGATACCCTGGCGGTGGAGGGGGCGAGGATCCGCCTGGGCGAGGGGGAGCCGGACGACGCGCCCGCCGAGCCGGGGGAGCCCCCCGGTGAGCTCCGCCTGCCGTTCCCGGTGGAGATCCGCGCGCTGGCCCTGATCGACGTGGAGATCAGCCTCGCCGACGGCACCCGGGTGCGCTGGGAGAGTTTCACCAGCGGGGCGGTGGCCGAGGACGATACCCTGACCCTGCTGCCGACGCGCCTGGCCGGCACCCGGCTGTTGCTGCCGCTCTCCCCGGGTGCGCAGCTGGCCCTCAGCGAGGGCGAGCACGAGGGCCCCCGGGTCGCCGCCGAGGCGATCGACGCGGCGATCGCCGTGCGTTCCCCGCTGCCGGCGGAAGTCGCCGCCGAGCTGGAGGGCCTGGCCGCCGCTCCCCTGGCCGACCAGCCCCGCCGCGAGCTCCCCGATATCTCGCTGCCGCTGCGCCTCGAGGTGCCGGAGCTGCTGGTCGAGGACACTCGCATCGAGGGGGCCATGGAGTACGGCGTCGAGCGCCTGGCCCTCACCCTCTCGGGCCAGGGGCACGAGATCACGATCCGGCCGCTCACGGTGAGCAACCGCGACGCCGACGCGCGGCTAGCGGCCAGCGTCTCGCTGCGCGAGGACTATCCGCTCGAGGCGCGTCTCGAGGCGGCGCTCTGGCTGCCCGACCGACTGCCCGAGCTGGCCGGGCAGCGGATCGACCTGGCCCTGGACGGCAGCCTCGCCGACCTGGTGGTGCGCCTCGGGCTCTCCGGGCCCGTCAATGCCGACCTCGACGCCCGCCTGGATGCCCTGGACCCGACGCTGCCCTTCACCGCCTCGCTCACCAGCGAGCTGATCCAGTGGCCACTGCCCGGCGCCGTGGCGGACGCTGACGACGAGGCGACCGACCCCGCGGCGCCCTGGCTGGTGGAGGCCCTCGCCCTGCGCCTCGAGGGCAGCCTGCTGGACTACCGGGTCGCCGCCTCGCTGATGGTGGAGGGCCCCGAGGTTCCCTATACCCGGGTGGCCCTGACCGGCACCGGCGACCTCGAGCACTTCGCCTGGACGCCGCTGTCGTTGACCCTGGGCGGTGCATCGGTGACCACCCGCGGTCGGGTCGACTGGGCCGAGGAGCTGGCCGTGGAGGCGCGGGTGCGGCTGGATCGCGTCGACCCGGGCCGCTTCGTCGACGGCATCAGCGGGCGCCTCGACGGCGACCTGGAGGCCGCCTTCACCCAGTCCGGGGAGGGCTGGTCCGTCGAGGTGCCGCGCCTGGCCATCGACGGCGAGCTCCAGGAGCTGCCGCTCTCCCTGCGGGCCCGCCTGGCCGGCAACAGCGCGATGCAGTGGCGAGTCGACACCCTGGACTTCCGGCAGGGCGACAACCGACTGTCTGCCGCGGGGCGGATCAGCGAGCAGGCGCTCGACCTGGCCGGCGAGATCGACATGCCGGCCCTGGCGAGCCTGCACGATGACCTCTCCGGCACCCTGGCCGGCGACTTCGCGGCCACCGGCACCCTCGAGGCGCCCCAGCTCGACCTGGAGCTCACCGCCGACGCCCTGCGCTTTGCCGAGCATCGCCTCGATCGGCTGCGACTGGCCGGTCGGGTCAGCGGCCTGGAGGATCCGGCGCTCGACCTGGGCCTGCAGATCGAGCGCCTGAATGCCGCCGGCCAGCGCTTCAGCGAGATCGACCTGGCCCTGGCGGGCCGCCTCTCCGACCACCGCCTGACCCTGTCGGCCGAGGCCGGCCGGGGCATGCCGCTCTCCCGCGCCGGGCTGGCCCTGGAGGGCGGCCTCGACCCGGCTCGGGAGCGCTATGCCGGGCGCCTGATGCCGCTGGAGGTCGATACCGAGTTCGGCGACATCCGCCTCGACGAGGCGCTCGCCTTCGAGGCCGACCTGGTCGCCGGCAGCGCCCGGGTCCAGCCCTTCTGCCTGCGCCGCGAGCAGGGCGGGGCCCTGTGCCTCGACCAGGCGCTGGACGCCTCGGCCGACAGCGGCCAGGTGCGACTGTCGCTTCGCGCGCTGCCGATGTCGCTGCTCGCGGAGGCCGTACCCGACGACTGGCGCCTGGACGGGGCCACCGACGCCGAGCTGGTGGCCGAATGGCGCCAGGGCGGGGCGGCCTGGCAGGCCGACCTGCGCCTGGAGAGCGAGCTCGAGGTGGCGGGGCTCGATGCCTACGGCCAGCCCTGGGAGCTGCCGGCCACGCGGCTGACGGTGGCGGGCCGGGCCGACCCGGGCAGCGCCGAAGTGGACCTGTCGCTGGTCCTGGCCGAGGCCGGGGAGGTCGGCCTGGAGATGCGCATCGACGACCCCGCCGGCGAGGGTCGCCTGGACGGTCGGCTGGTGCTGTCCGGCCTGCAGCTCTCCCGGTTCCGTACCCTGGTCGCCGGCATGGAGACCCTGGAGGGTGACCTCGCCGGCGACGTGCGGATCACCGGCACCCGCGAGGCGCCGGGGCTGGCGGGGCGCATCGGCCTCGCTGGCCTGCGCGTGCAGGGGGCCGATGTCCCCCTCGCGGTGCGCGATGGCGAGTTGGAGGTCCGGCTGGACGGTGACCGGGGCCAGATCAACGGCTTCATCGCCGCGGAGGAGGGCCGTCTCGACCTGAGCGGCGATGCCGCCTGGCCGAGCCCCGACGAGTGGCGCGTCGCCGTCGACATCGACGGTCGCGACCAGCCGCTGCTGGCCGTGCTGCCGGCCTTCGGCCAACTGCGCATGGCCCCCGACCTGCAGATCCGCGTGCGTCCCGACCGGCTGCAGGTGCGCGGCAATGTGCAGGTTCCCTGGGCGCGCCTGGAGGTCGGCGAGCTGCCGGCGTCGGCGGTATCGCCCAGCCCCGACGAGATCATCATTACCCCCCGGGACGAGGAGCGGGCGCGCCGCCAGGCCGAGCGCGCCGCCGAGGTGGCGGACGGGGAGCCCGGCGAGAGCGCCGCCCAGGCCCTGGCCGAGGCGGGCATGGCGGTGGACGTCCAGATCGAGCTGCGCCTCGGGCCGGACATGCAGCTCTCCGCCTACGGGCTGGAGTCGGGCCTGTCCGGTGTGCTCGAGGTGCGTCAGCAGAGCGGACCGGTGCAGCTGTTCGGCGACGTCAACCTGGTGGACGGGCGCTTCCGGGCCTATGGCCAGGACCTGCTGATCCGCGAGGGCCAGCTGCTGTTCAGCGGCCCTCCCGACCAGCCGCTGCTGAGCTTCGAGGCGATCCGCAACCCCAACGTGACCCAGGACGGGGTCATCGCCGGCCTGCGCGTCACCGGCACCGCCGAGTCGCCGCAGCTGCGGGTCTTCTCCGAGCCGGCCATGGACGAGGCACGGGCGCTCTCCTATCTGCTGCGCGGCCGGGCCCCGGACGACAGCGATACCGATGGGGCCCTGACCCAGGCCCTGCTGGGCCTGACCCTCGGCCAGACCGGCGGAGCGGTGGGCGCCATCGGCGAGGCCTTCGGCATCTCCGAGCTGGCCCTGGAGACCGCGGGGACCGGCGAGGAGAGCCAGGTGGTGGTCAGCGGCCAGCTCACCGACGACCTGAAGATCAGCTATGGTGTCGGGGTCTTCTCGCCCATCGCCGAGCTGACCCTGCGCTATACCCTGTGGCGGAACCTCTACCTGGAGGCGATCTCCGGGGCGGCCCAGGCCGTGGATCTCGTCTATGCCTTCAGCCGGCCGGGCAAGCCGCCCCGGCTCGACGAATGAACCCGTGACCAAGGAGACGACCATGACCCTCGATCCTGACCGCGCCCTGCCGGGGCGCGATACCCCCATCCCCGTCAGCGGCGTGCACCGGGTCAACGGCCGCTCCATGCTGCCCCCTTTCGAGGCGGGGCTGCGGGAGATCGTGCTGGGCCTGGGCTGCTTCTGGGGCGCCGAGCGGCTGTTCTGGCAGCTCCCCGGGGTGGTCGTCACGGCGGTGGGCTATGCCGGCGGGGTGACCCCCCATCCCACCTACGAGGAGACCTGCACCGGGCGCACCGGCCATGCCGAGGTGGTCAGGGTGGTCTACGACCCGCAGCGCATCGACCTCGAACGGCTGCTGCAGGTGTTCTGGGAGGCCCACGACCCCACCCAGGGCGACCGCCAGGGCAACGACGTGGGCTCCCAGTACCGCTCGGCGATCTTCACCACCGGCGACGACCAGCTCGAGGCGGCCCGGCGGACCCGCGAGGCCTACCAGCAGGCCCTGGCGCGTGCCGGTGGCGGTACCATCACCACCGAGATCGCGCCGCTCACGGCCTTCTACTACGCCGAGGAGTACCACCAGCAGTACCTGGACCGGAACCCTGGCGGCTACTGCGGACTGCGCGGCACCGGCGTCAGCTGCCCGATCGGCTGACCCGCCGCCGGTCGGGCCACGCCTGGCCGCCGGCCGGGCGGGACCAGTCCTCCAGCTGGCGGGCCACTCGGCGCGCCAGCCAGGAACGCAGGCGGCCGCCCCGGCGTTCCATGAATCCCACGTGCCCGCCGTGCCGGGCCACCTCCACCCGCACCGCGTCACCCGGCGACGGCAGCCGCGCGAAGAGTCCCGGGGGCATGAAGGGATCATCGTCAGCGTGGAGCAGCAGGGTGGGCAGCTCCAGCTCGCCGATCAGCCGTCCGGCCGAGGCGCGTCGATAGTAGTCCTCGGCGCCGGCGAAGCCGTGCAGCGGGGCCGTCACCGCGTCGTCGTAGTCGCGCAGGCTGTCCAGTGCGGCCAGCGCCGCCCGGTCCAGGGCCAGGGGCAGCGCGTCGAGGCGGGCCGCGGTCCTGGCCTTGAGAGACGCCAGCAGGTGGCGCTCGTAGACCCGGGCAAAGCCCCGATGCAGGGTCTCGGCGCTGGCCGCCAGGTCGAGGGGGGCGCTGATGGCGATGGCGCCGGCCAGGTCGAGGCCGTCGCCGCCCTGTTCGGCCACCAGCTTGACCAGCATGTTGGCGCCCAGCGAGACGCCGGCGGCGACCTTGAGGGCCCGGGGATAGCGCTGGCCGAGCTGGCCGATCAGCCAGTAGGCGTCGGCGGTATCGCCGCTGTGGTAGGCGCGGGGCAGCCGGTTGGGCAGGCGGCCGCAGCCGCGGAAGTGCATCAGCACGGCCCGCCAGCCGAGGCCCGCGGCGGTGGCGAGCAGCTCCCGGGCATAGGGCGAGTGCAGGGAGCCCTCCAGGCCGTGGAACAGCACGAAGACCGGGGCCGCCGGGTCGGCGGGGGCGGGGTGCGCCCAGGCCAGCTCCACGAAGTCGCCGTCGGGCAGCTCGAGGATCTCCACGCGATGGGGGAGGCGGCGGCGCGGCAGCAGGCGGGGCAGCAGGGTCTGCACGTGGCGGTTGGCCAGCCCGCGGGGCGGGCGGAAGTCGGCGGGATGGAGCTGACCGGTCATGGCGGCATCACTCGTCCTGGGGCGTCAGGTTGTCGGGACCCCGGCCCGTGACCCGGACGTTGTCCTCGATGCGGATCCCGCCGTGGCTGGCCAGGCGGTCGACCCGCTCCCAGTCGATCTCCGGGGATCCGCGGTGGGCCGCGAGCAGCATCGGGATGACATAAAGCCCCGGCTCCATGGTGACCACCATGCCCGCCTCCAGTTCCCGGGTCAGCCGCAGCGCCGGGTGCTCGGCGGGCGGCGGCAGGGGGTGGCCCTCGCCGTCGAGGCGGCCCGCCACGTCGTGGACCTGCACGCCGAGCAGGTGGCCCAGGCCATGGGGGCAGAAGGCGCGGGTGATGCCGCTGGCCAGGGCCGCCTCTGGGGAGGCCGTCACCAGGCCGTGCGCCACCAGCAGCGCCGCCAGGCCCTCGTGCATCTGCCGGTGCAGCGCCACGAAGCTCACTCCGGGGGCGAGCTCGCCGATCAGCCGCCGCTGCAGGGCGGTGACGCCGGCGACCAGCGGCGCGAACAGCGGGTCGGCGTCGGGGCCGGCCCAGCTGCGGGTGATGTCGGCGCAGTAGCCGCGATGGCGGTGGCCGCCGTCGACCAGCAGGCTGTGTCGGCGCGGCGGCGCCTCCAGGGCGTAGTGCTGATAGTGCAGCACGCCGCCATGGGCGTTGACCCCGACGATATTGCCGTAGGGCAGGGCGGATTCCCGCTGGCGGGAAGCCCCCAGGTAGGCGAGCTGGATATCGAGTTCGGCACCGCCGGCCAGGAAGGCCTCGCGGGCCGCCCGGTGGCCCTGCATGGCGCAACGGTTGGCCTCGCGCAGGCAGCTTGCCTCGTAGTCGCTCTTGCGCACGCGCAGCTCGTCCAGGGCGGTGACCAGCGCCGCCGGGTTGAGCTCGGCGCCCAGGGCGCTGGCGTCGGCAGGGGCGACATCGCCCAGTACCGCATGGCGCCCGGGGGGCAGGGCGGGCGGGTCGGCCCGGTCGCGGGGCACGACCCGGAAATGGTCGACCCAGGGCGCCTCGGGCAGGCGTGCCGGCAGGTGCCAGTAGTCCGCCGGGGCATGCAGGTAGAGCACCGGCACCTGGCCCGGCCGAACCAGCAGCCAGCAGTGGGCCAGCTCGGCCTGGCCGGTCCAGTGGATGAAGTGGCCGTAGGCGGCGAAGCTGGCGTGCTGGTCATCGCCGAAGTGCCGGGCGGGATGGCCGCTGTAGAGCAGCACGCCATCCAGCCTCTGCGCCTCCAGCACCCGGGCATAGGCATCATCGAGCGCCCGGAGATGGTCACGCTGCTGCTGGTCGAGCTCGGTCATCGGGGGTCCTGTGATGCGATGGGGAGTCCTGTTGAGTGTAACGCCTGCGGCCGCGCCTGTGGGCGGGGAAGACAGCCCGCTCGCGGGCTGGCATCATGCGCTGCTCCTGCGCGATGCAGGAGCCCCCGCGTTCCGGACCACCTGGGAGTCGACGACATGCTCACCCGCCCCTTATTCGTCCTGCTGCTCGCCGGCCTGCCGATGACGCCGCTGCTGGCCGAACCGGCCGCGGACGCCGCCGCGGCCAACGGCAGCGCCCCGGCCTTCGAGGATCCGCGCCAGGCGGTGACCTGGCGGCGGGAGGAGCTCAAGGAGATCGAGCGGCTGGTGCGCCAGCTGCGCTTCGATCTGGTGAACAACCGCGATGCCCGCGGTGCGGCGCCCCGGCTGGAGGAACTGGCCGAGCGGGCCAGCGGCGACCACCTCCGTCCGGCCTTCATCGAGGGCAGCCACGGGCGCGGCTCCGAGGCCCGTGCCCGCATCTGGGAGGAGTGGGAGGCCTTCAGCGAGGGCTTCGACGCTCTGGAGGCCCGCGTCGAGGCGCTACGGGCCGCCGCGGAGGCGGAGGACTACGCGGCGGCGACCCGCGAGCTGTCGGACCTGAGCCTGACCTGCCGCAGCTGTCACCGTCGCTACCGGTACTGACCCTCAGCCGGCCGGCGTCAGCCGCTCGATGCGGTAGAGGGTATCCACCTGGTCGAGGCCCGACACCGTGCAGTCCAGGTCCTTCACCCGCCCGTCCGCCAGCCCGTAGACCCAGCCGTGGACGGCCAGCTCCTGGCCGCGCTGCCAGGCGTGCTGGACGATCTTGGTGCGGCACAGGTTCATCACCTGGTCCCGGGCGTTGAGCTCGCACATGCGGTCCACCTGCTCGTCCAGGGGCAGTGTCGACAGTGAGGCGCGATGGCGGCTGTAGAGTTCCCGGACCGAGTGCAGCCAGATGTCGACCATGCCGTTGTCTCCGCCGCTGACCGCCGCGCGCACCCCGCCGCAGCCGTAATGGCCCACCACCATGATGTGGCGGACGCCGAGCACCTCGACGGCGTACTGCAGCACCGACAGCGCGTTGAGGTCGTTGGGGTGCACCAGGTTGGCCACGTTGCGGTGCACGAACACCTCGCCGGGCGGCAGGGAAATGATCTGGTTGGCCGGCACCCGGCTGTCGGAACAGCCGATCCACAGGTAGGCGGGGTTCTGCTGCCGCGACAGGCGGGCAAAGAAGTCGGGGTCATCCTGGCTGACCCGTGCGGCCCAGGCTCGGTTGTTGTCCAGCAGGCCTTCGATTTCCTGGTTCATCGGAGAGCGTATCCGGTGGTGGGACGGGGGTGGCCTTGCGACCGGTGGCTCCTTTTACCGCCTGACCGACGGTGGGTCAAATCGACGCCTGCCGAGGCCCCGGCTCGGCTGGTATGATGCGGCCACGACGTGTCGGCCCTTGCGGCCACAGCAGAAGGAGACCCCCGTGTCCGAGAACCTCGCCCCCCAGCATGACTGGGACCTCTTCGTCATCGGCGCCGGCTCAGGCGGTGTGCGTGCGGCCCGCACCGCGGCGGCCAGCGGTGCCCGGGTCGCCGTGGCCGAGGATCGCTACCTGGGCGGCACCTGCGTCAACGTCGGCTGCGTGCCCAAGAAGCTCTACTCCTATGCCGCCCATTTCCATGACGCCTTCGAGGACGCCGCCGGCTTCGGCTGGCAGCTCGCGGAGGCGCCCGAATTCGACTGGGCCACGCTGCGCGACAACAAGATCGGCGAGATCAAGCGCCTCAACGGCATCTACGGCCGCCTGCTCGAGGGCGCCGGAGTCCAGCTGATCCATGGCCGCGCCCGGGTGGTGGACCCCCATACCGTGGAGGTGGCCGGCGAGACCCACACCGCCGCGAAGATCCTGGTGGCCGTGGGGGGCTGGCCCTGGGTGCCCGACTTCCCCGGCAGCGAGCTGGCCCTGACCTCCAACGAGGTGTTCGACCTCGACACCTTCCCGGAGCGCTTCCTGGTGCTGGGTGGCGGCTACATCGCCGTGGAGTTCGCCAGCATCTTCAACGGCCTGGGCAGCGAGACGCACCTGGTCTACCGCGGCGACCTGTTCCTGCGCGGCTTCGATCGCGAGGTGCGCGAGTTCACCCGGGACCAGATGGCGGCCAAGGGGGTCAACCTGCACTTCGAGGAGAACATCGCCGCCATCGAGCGGGTCGAGGGCGGCCTGGCGGTGACCCTGACCAGCGGCGAGCGACACGAGGTGGACGCGGTGCTGGCCGCCACCGGGCGCCGGCCGCACCTGGCGGGGCTGGGCCTCGAGGCGCTGGGCCTGGAGCTCGACGACGGCGGCTACCTGCGGGTCAACGACCGCTTCGAGACCTCGCTGCCGTCGATCCTCGCACTGGGCGACGTCACCGGCGGGCCGGAGCTCACTCCGGTGGCCCTGGCCGAGGCCATGCACATGGTCCAGCACCACTTCGGCGAGACCCCGCCCGGGTCACCGCTGGACTACCGCAACATCGCCACGGCCGTCTTCTGCCACCCCAACATCGGCACCGTGGGGCTCTCCGAGGAGGCGGCCCGCGAGCAGTGCGGCGAGATCCGGGTCTACACCGCCGACTTCCGGCCCATGAAGCACACGCTGTCGGGCAGCAGCGAGCGCTGCCTGATGAAGCTGATCGTCGACGATGCCAGCGACGTGGTGGTCGGCGCCCACATGGTGGGCGAGGAGGCCGGCGAGGTGATCCAGGGCATCGCCATCGCGGTGCGTGCCGGCCTGACCAAGGCCGCCTTCGACGCCACGGTGGGGATCCATCCCACCGGGGCGGAGGAGTTCGTCACCATGCGCTCCCCGACGCGGCGCTGAGCGCCCGCGGGTCTGTCGTCGGCATCACGGGCCGCCCCTCGGGGCGGCCCGTCGGCGTTTCGCCCCGCGCTCCCTGGACGCCGGAAGTGGGCTATTCTGGAAGGGCAGGGCGCGTCCCGTGGCGCCACCCAGGCAACAGGCAGAGTTCCGGCGACCGTTCCCGGCACTGGCATAATCTCCTGTTATGGATCCGCGGGTGCAGAATAATCCCAGCTTTGAAATGCGGGATGCCACTGTTATAATGCCTTCCAAATTCGCTACAGCGAACCAGCCGAGATGACAACAACCGAACCCTTCACGCCTTCCGCCGACCTGGCCCGCCCGACCGTGGCCGATGCCGTCGTCGGCTTCGATGCCATGCCGCTGTTCATCCGCAAGCCGAACCCGGACGATGGGTGGGGCATCTACGAACTGGTCAAGTCCTGTCCGCCGCTGGACGTGAACTCCGCCTATGCCTACCTGCTGCTGGCGACCCAGTTCCGCGACACCTGCGCGGTGGCCACCAACGAGGAGGGGGAGATCGTCGGCTTCGTGTCGGGCTACGTGAAGAGCAATGCCCCGGACACCTACTTCCTCTGGCAGGTCGCCGTGGGCGAGAAGGCCCGCGGCACCGGCCTGGCCCGGCGCCTGGTCGAGGCCGTGATGTCTCGCCCGGAACTGGCCGAGGTCCACCACCTCGAGACCACCATCACCCCCGACAACCAGGCCTCCTGGGGGCTGTTCCGTCGTCTCGCCGATCGCTGGCAGGCGCCGCTCAACAGCCGCGAGTACTTCTCCACCGACCAGCTCGGTGGCGAGCACGACCCCGAGAACCTGGTGCGCATCGGTCCCTTCCAGACCGACCGCATCTGATTCCTTCCCGTCTTGTCGACGGCCGGCGTCATGCCGGCCGCCGGTTCCTCTCGTCCTTCACTTCCTACCGACAGGAGGTCGCTCATGCAGACCCAGATCCTCGAACGCATGGAATCCGACGTTCGCACCTATTCCCGCTCCTTCCCGGTGGTCTTCACCAAGGCCACCAACGCCCGCCTCACCGATGAGAATGGTCGCGAGTACATCGACTTCCTGGCCGGCGCCGGCACCCTGAACTACGGCCACAACAACCCGAAGATCAAGCAGGCGCTGCTGGACTACCTGGCCGAGGACAACATCATCCACGGCCTGGACTTCTGGACCGCCGCCAAGCGGGACTACCTGGCCACCCTCGAGGAACTGATCCTCAAGCCGCGTGGGCTGGACTACAAGGTGCAGTTTCCCGGGCCGACCGGCACCAATGCCGTGGAGGCGGCGATTCGCCTGGCGCGCAATGCCAAGGGTCGCCACAACATCGTGACCTTCACCAACGGCTTCCACGGCGTGACCATGGGGGCGCTGGCCACCACCGGCAACCGCAAGTTCCGCGAGGCCACCGGCGGCGTGCCCACCGTGGGCGGCAGCTTCCTGCCCTATGACGGCTACCTGGGCGATGGCACCGACACCCTGGACTACTTCGAGAAGCTGCTTTCCGACAAGTCCGGTGGCCTCGACGTACCGGCCGGCGTGATCGTCGAGACGGTGCAGGGGGAGGGCGGCATCAACGCCTGCAGCACCGAATGGCTCAAGCGCCTGGAGCAGATCTGCCGCGCCCACGACATCCTGCTGATCGTCGATGACATCCAGGCCGGCTGCGGCCGCACCGGCAAGTTCTTCAGCTTCGAGCATGCCGGCGTGGTGCCCGACATCGTCACCAACTCCAAGTCGCTCTCCGGCCTCGGCCTGCCCTTCGCCCAGGTGCTGATGCGCCCGGAGCTCGACGCCTGGAAGCCGGGCCAGTACAACGGCACCTTCCGCGGCTTCGCCCTGGCCTTCACCACCGCCGCGGCGGCTCTGCGCCACTACTGGGGCAACGACGAGTTCGAGCGCGACGTCCAGCGCAAGGGCGAGATCGTCGCCGAGCGCTTCGCCGGCATCGCCGCCTGGATCCGCGAGCAGGGCATCGAGGCCTCCGAGCGGGGCCGTGGCCTGATGCGCGGCATCGACGTGGGCACCGGCGAGATCGCCGACAAGATCACCCACCAGGCCTTCGAGAACGGCCTGGTCATCGAGACCAGCGGCCAGGACGGCGAGGTGGTGAAGTGCCTCTGCCCGCTGACCATCCCCGACGCCGACCTGCACAAGGGGCTGGATATCCTCGAGGCCAGCGCCAAGCAGGCGCTGAGCTGATAGGCTGAGGGGACCGCCCCCGGGCGGTCTGGTCACCGACCGGCCGGTGTCACCGGCCGGTCCTTCCTGGACACCACTGGAGATCATCCATGATCGTTCGCAATCTCGAGGAATGCCGCAAGACCGATCGCCTGGTCAAGGCCGAGAACGGCAACTGGGACAGCACCCGCCTGAGCCTGGCCGATGATGGCGGCAACTGCTCCTTCCACATCACCCGTATCTACGAGGGGACCGAGACCCACATCCACTACAAGCACCACTTCGAGGCGGTCTACTGCATCGAGGGGGAGGGCGAGGTCGAGACCCTGGCCGACGGCAAGATCTGGCCGATCAAGCCGGGCGATATCTATATCCTCGACCAGCATGACGAGCACCTGCTGCGCGCCCGCAAGACCATGCACCTGGCCTGTGTCTTCACGCCCGGCCTGACCGGCAAGGAAGTGCATCGCGAGGATGGCTCCTACGCCCCGGCCGACGAGGGCTGAGACCCCGGCGGCACCGGCCGGCGAGCCACGCCAGGGCATGATGACGCCCCCGGCACCTCAGGTGCCGGGGGCGTCTGCGTTGGTGTCCGAGAGGGTATCTGCGTCGGGGGAGTCGGCGTCGCCGTCGAGGCGTTCGAAGACGATGGTGATCTCGGCCAGGGTGATGCCGAACTTCTTCATGGCGGTGCGGTTGATCAGGCGGTCGTCGGGCTGCAGGAACATCCAGTCGTCCAGGGTGAAGGTGATCTCGCGTCCCGAGACCTCCACGGGCAGTCGATAGGTCATGTTGAAGGCGTGGCCCGACTGGCGAGCCTCCACCGGCCCCTCGACGTCGTTGGCGCGGCCCACCCAGCGGCCGTCGTCCTGGCGCTGGAAGGTCCAGACCCGGCGGTCGGTCTCGCCGTCGTCGTAGACGAAGTGCTCGTCCAGGGTCAGGGTATCGCCGTCGTAGTCGCCCTCGATCTCCACGGTGAAGCGCCGCTGGACCTCGCCGCGGTAGTCCTGGACCATGCCCCAGGCGCGGGTCTGGCCGGCGAAGTACTCGCCGATATCTAGCCTCGGGGTGGTGTCCGCGTAGCGATCGATGTCGACGCTGCTGCAGCCCGCCAGGAGCAGCACCAGGGCCAGCCACCATGCCATTTTCCTGTACATTTCTCTATCCTTGTCAAATAAGGGTACAGGAATACTAGGCGATCATGATCGCTGCCGCCATGCCTGACATGGCCGGCTCCCGGTTTCCGCTCGGCCAAGGAGCCGGCCAGGTGCGGCCTCAGCTCTCGTGGTCGTGCTCTTCGCCCGACTCATGGCCACCGCCGCGCCCTTCGGGCGGGCCGCTATCGTGGTCATCCCCCTCCTCATGGTCGTGGTCGTCGCCGTCCTCGTGCTCGCCCCGTCCCTCGGGCGGGCCGCCGCCGCGGTCCGGGTTGCCCCGGGAGAAGCCCTCGTCGCGGAAAATGTCGTCGGTCACCGAGTGGCCGCCCCGGGCCTCGCCGGTGCCGGCCCCCTTGCCGAGACGCTTGCCCTGGCCCTGGCCGCCGCGCTGGCCGCGGTCGCTCCCGCCATGGCTGTCGTGGCCATCGGCATGGTCGCTGCTGGCCAGCAGCAGGCCAGGGTCAGGGAGGGGGGGCGAGGCGCTGAAGCCTGCGCCCTGGGCGCTGCCTACTGCCAGGGCCAGTGGCAGCAGGCCGGCCACCAGCAGCCGTCGCAGGGCAGGGGAGTGTCGCGCTGTCATGGATGCCTCCTGTCGAGACAAGGGCGGCCCCGCAAGGGGGCCGCGTTTCGTCTGATTACATCGGGATCACGATCATTCGGATTCGAGGCCGAAGTCGTGGACGTATTCCAGGACCTGGACGGCATCGTCCGCCTGCTGGGTGAAGGTATCGATGCCGTAACCGTTGTCCTCGATGGTCGGCACGGTGTTGAACACGACCTCATCCAGCAGCACGACAGAAGTGGGCTGATAGTAGATGGTGCCGTCGATCTCGACTTCCCTGAGCACCGTGACCTCGATGCCGCCGTAGAGGGATTCGCGGTCATAGCTGTAGCTGTCCGACCCCACCAGTGCCGACAGCTCATCGGCGACTCCCAGGAAGCCGCTGATCCCCATCACCTCGTCGATGGTCAGGTCGCCGTACTTGTCGGAGCTGGCGGCCAGGGCCGAGGCGGCGAGGGTAAGCAGGATGTCTGCATCGACCGTCATCGAGTAGGCGTCGGGCTGCCCATCGCCACGCGGATTGGTGGTGATGGAGATGGTGTAGAAGCCGTCCACCGGCTCCTGGTTGGTGGCTTCGAGCAGGGCTACATAGAAGGCCAGGTTCTCCAGCGGCGAGTCGATGGTGGCGCCGTCCGGGGTGATCAGGCGGCCGGAGGTGTCGGTCATCTCGGCCAGGGTGTCTGCCGAGATTTCCACGCCGTCCATCTTGCTGAGCAGCTCCGCCAGGGAGTGATCGGTTACGCTGGAGGGGGACCGTGCCACGTTGAGGCGGCCGAACTCAACCGGGATCACCTGATCGATATACTCCTCGGGGATCTCGAACTTGCCGTCCTCCTCCTGAACCAGCTGGATGACCTCCTCGCAGGCCGCGTCCAGGCAGGGCTGAACATTGCCGTTCTCGTCAAGCAGCGGTGTGCCGTCGTCGTTGCGCAGGATGACCACGATATCGCCGTAATCGCCGCCCTTGCCGCTGTCGGGGCCGCCACCGCTGCCGGCACCGTCGGGCCTGCCGCCGCGATCTCCGCCGCCTCCCTGGCCTCTGTCCTCGGGTCGGCCGGATGCGGCATCACGGAAGATGTCGGACTCGATCGAGCGGCCCTCGCCGCCGGCGCCGAACCCGTTGCCCTTGCCGCGGCCGATATTGAGCGGGTCGCGTCCGGCTCCCTGGCCTTGCCCCTGACCCTGCTGGGCCTCGGCGCGGTCGACGAGAAACGCCTCGGCCGGGGTGGCGGCGCCGATCAGCGCGGCCCCGACCAGCGGCAGGATGGCTCCCCCCGTGAGGGCGGCCAGACGGGAGTAGGGGAACTTCTTGTATAAGGTACTCATGATAAACCCCTGAGTGACGCCATGGTCACGTGCTTGGTCATGTTGAAACGGGCAGAGCCATCATCGTTTATGCGCCTGCATTCTAAAGATAGTCCTGCCGGTGAGTTCTCGCGTTGACATATATCAATATCACCATGCGGCATTTGACCGCAGGCGCCTGGTCGGCCGTACCGGGTCACAGGCGCCGCTGTCCAGGCCCTGTCAGAACCGGTAGCTCAGCCCCAGCCGCATCAGTCGCTCCTCGCTCTCCAGCCGATCCACCCCGGTGCCGTAGTCGACCTCGACGTCGTCATAACGGGTCTGGGTCAGCTCCATGCGCAGGTGCAGGTCATCGCCGACGGGCACCTCGAGGCCGCCGCCGAAGCGCCAGCCCTGCTCGGTCTCGTCCAGATGGATCCGCTGCTGGCCACGGGCGTAGCGGGTCTCGAAGTCGGTCCAGGCCGAGCCGGCCAGCAGGTAGAGGAGGGCGCCGCTGTCGATGACATAGCCGGCACGCAGCGCCAGGCCCAGGCTCGACTCCCGGTCCACCGAATAGGTGCGGCCATTGGGCAGGCGCTCGTGGTTCCAGGTGATGTCGCTGACCTCGGCATCGACTTCGCCGCCCAGGTAGATCCGGCCGAAGGTCCTGCCGTAGCCGGCATGCAGGCCCGCCAGGCCGCCGCTGTCGCCGAACTCGGCGGCCAGCTCGGTGGGCGCGGTGCGCGGGCCGCGCAGGTCGGTGACCAGGCTGCCGTAGCCCGTGTGGGCGCCCAGGTAGAAGCCGTCATGGGCGGCCGGTGCGACCGGGGCCCGTTCGCTGGCCTGGCGCCAGGGGTGCCAGGCGAGCCCGAGGCGCATCAGGCTCTCCTCGAAGGTGAAGTCGTCGCGGGCGTCTCCCGTGCCGATGTCGATGTCGTCGTAGTTGGTGTAGCTGTAGTCCATGCGCAGGCCCAGGGTGGTGGCCAGCGGGACCTCGAGGCCGCCGCCGATCCGCCGACCGTCGTGCCACTGCTCGTCCTGAAGGTTCTCGCCGCCCTCGGCGTAGCGTGCGTCAAAGCGGCCCCGCACCAGGCCGAAGCGGCCGTAGACGGCATTGCCGCCGGCCAGCAGCCGGTCGACGCGCAGGCCCAGCCCGACGTCGCGCTGCTTCTCCACCGAGAAGGCCCGGCCATCGCCGCTGCGAACATGCTCCCAGCCGGCACCGGTCTGGTCCGATTCGAGCTCCAGGGCCAGCCGCCAGTCGTCGAAGGTCAGCGCGTAGCCGCCGAACAGCCCCAGCGTCTCGCCGGTATCGCGGAAATCGGCCCGCAGGCTGCCGTTCTGGCCGGTGGCCCGGGGGCCGGCCTGGGCGGTGGCCCGGGGGCCGGCCTGGGCGGTGCCCACCTCGCCGAGCCCGCCCTGCAGGCCGAGATAGAAGCCGCCCAGGGTGTCGGTATGGCGTGCCGCGGCCAGTAGCGCGGCTTCCTCGTAGCCGCGCTCCAGCTGGGTCCCCAGGCTGACCATCAGGCGGTTGTTGTCGAAGTCCTCGGCGGGCTCGCTGGAGTCGCGCTGCAGGAAGTCGTAATCCACGCCCACGAAGAGGTGCGGGTTGAGGTAGTGGCGCAGGCCCATGCCCAGCCCCAGCAGGTTGTCGTTGCGGGCGGTGCCCCGGTAATCGTGGTCGCTGTAGCTGGCCCGGGCGCTGAGCGTCAGGTCGGGGCGGATGGCGGTGGTGAGCTGCGCGCTGACGCCGGTGCGAACGTTCCCCGAGGCGCCCTCGATGGTGGTCTCCTCGATGGTGCGATCCAGCCGGGCGATGAGGCGGTTGGGTAAGCCCTCCGGCTGCCAGCGCAGCTCGGCCCCGGCGTCGAAGGTGCTGATGTCATCCAGGCCCGGGTCGTCGTAGTCCTGCTCCATCCAGCCGCCCATGAGCTCGGCGTGGAGGTCGGTGCGGGGGCGGTAGATCAGCCCCGCGCCGGCATTGTAGCCCTCGGAATCGCGATCGATGGCGCCCGGGTCGTCGTAGTCGCGCACATCCACTGCCGCCTGGACGAAGGGCTCCAGGCGGTCGGAGAGGCGGTAGCCGAAACGTCCGCCGATGGTGGTCATCTGGCGATCCCGGTCGTCCTGGAGGATGGTGGTGCCGCCGGCAGCCGGCACGTTATCGAAGTCCAGCGACTCCCAGGTGCCGCCCACGCGGCTGGTGATGCGGCCGAAGGTGTGGTTGACCCCGACAAAGGCGCCGACGCGATCATAGCGGGTCGGCTCCTCGCCATTGACGTCATCCGGCGAGGAGCGCTCCTCGTGGCCGCGCGCCAGGGAGACGCCGCCGAACAGGCTGCCGGCCTGGCTATAGGCGAAGCGGCCTTCACTTGCCAGCCGCCAGTCGGTGTAGTTCTCGCTGCCGAACTCGTGGTACTTGCCGCGCTGGGCATCGCCGCGCAGGCGTACCTCGTGACGCTCGCCGCTGCCGACCAGCTCGGCAAAGGGCGAGACGAGGGTCACGGTGTCGGAGCGACGGTTCTCGCGCTCGTAGAAGACGTTATCGTTGTATTCGTTGGCGACGCTGACGCCGACGTTGTGGGTCCAGTTGGTCGCCTCCTGGGCCATGGCGTCACTGGCCAACGCGATGGCCAGGGACAGCGGCAGGATGGCGAAACGCGACGCCGGAGCGGGGTGCCTTGAATGCCTCATGGGAGTGTCCTTGCCGGTCCAGTCATTGGGGGTTCCCTCGAGTCCGGGCAGGTGATGCCGGAACTCATCCCGCAGCATGGCACGCTTTTAGGTCCTTGGATGTGAGGTCCATCAATAATTCCCATGATAAAGCTGACCATGTCTTTAGTGCGCATAATGTATATTATGTTAAATCGATGATGTCCGAGAATGCCTCGGTGACATTCCCTTACGCGACGGGCGCCATTCTTGACACGCTTTGCCGCTCCCCCGTTGGACAAGCCTGCCGGCGACTCCTTATCATCATGCCACCCATTCAAGGAATGCCCTTGCCTAATGCGCCTACGCCTGCTGCTCACCGGAGCCCTGTCCCTTGCCTTGCTGCTGGCCGGCTGTGCCCTGCCCATCGAGCCCTCGGAGCCGGAGCCCGTGCTCGGCCCCGATGCGTTCCATTTCCGTATCGACCGCCTCGAGGCCGACCTGGCGGCCCGCTGTGACCTGACGCGCCAGAGCGTCGAGGCCCAGACCCGCCGCCAGGACTCGCTCAGCGCCGACGTTCGCGAGGTCGGCAGCCTGCTGCGGCACCTGCGGGCCGATATCGAGCGCCTGGAGCGCGCCGATAGTGACCCCATGGTGATCACGCGCGAGTGCGCCGCCGACGAGCTGGGGCTGGCCAACAAGGCCGTGGTCGGCCGCAGTGAGTGGATCGGGCTACCCGACGTCGGGACCTACCTGAAGGCCCGCGTCGATTCCGGCGCCCAGACCTCGTCCCTCTCGGCCAGCGAGATCACCCGCTTCGAGCGCGACGGCGAGAACTGGGTCCGCTTCAAGCTCGGCCTGGCCGAGGATGACGCCGTGGTCGAGGGGGTGCGCGACGAGTGGATCGAGGCCCCCATCGAGCGCCGGGTGCGCATCCTGCAGGCCGCGGGCCAGGAGTCCCGGCCGGTGGTCAGCCTGATGATGACCCTCGGGCCGATCCGCGAGCCGGTCGAGTTCACGCTCAACGACCGCAGCCACCTCAACTACCCGGTACTGCTCGGCAGGCGTTTCCTGATGGATATCGCCGTGATCGATGTGGCCGAGGCCTACCTTCACGACCGCCCCGAATTCCCCGGCGGGCGCCCGGCAGAGGAAGCCGAGCTCGACGAGGAAGATGATCGAGATGACGATGACGAAGAGGCCTGAGTGTCAGACCCACTCGGGCCCCCTCTCCCTGCAAGGATGACCCATGTCACGACTGCCCTTCTATCTGCTCGTCGGCCTGCTGCTGGTGGCCGGGATCGGCCTGAGCGTCCATCGCCACGTCGCCCTCGAGGTTCCCTGGACGCCGGGTGAACAGCGCCAGGTGTGGGAGGTCGAGGCGCTGGTGAACTTCAATGCCCAGGGTGGCCCGGTGCTGGTGGACATGGCGCTGCCGTCGAACCAGCAGGGGTTCCGGCTGCTCACCGAGCATACCGCCTCGCCCGGCTTCGGGCTCTCCTTCCTGGAGGAAGGCGGCGCCCGCCGCGCCCAATGGTCGATCCGCGAGGCCACCGGCAGCCAACAGCTCTACTATACCACCCAGCTGCTGGTCGCCCCGGACTCGCGGCCGCCCGAGGTCACGCCTCCGCCACTGCGCCGCGATATCGTCTGGGAGCGTCCCCACGATACCGCCGCCGCCCAGGTGATCGAGCGCGCCTGGAGCCGCAGCGCCGACTCCTTCACCTTCGCCCGGGAGCTGATCCGCGACTTCGGCGATGAGCGCCAGGGCGAGAACTCGCGCCTGCTGCTGACCCAGTTCGAGCGTGGCCCGCTGCTGGTGCGCCTGCTCAACCAGGCCGGCGTGCCCGCACGGGAGGTCAGTGGCCTGCTGCTGGAGGACGGGCGCCGGCGCCAGACCCTGGCCAACTGGGTCCAGGTCTTCGACGGCGAGCGCTGGGCGCTGTTCGACCCGGCCACCGGCGAGCAGGGTCGGCCCGACAACCTGCTGCTCTGGGAGTCCTCCGGCCAGGCCGTGCTGGAGGTCCAGGGCGGGACCAACTCGCGGGTCACCTTCTCGATGCTGACCCACAACCAGCCCGCCGCGGCCGCGGTGCGCAACCAGCTGGCCGAGGACACCCTGCTCAACTTCTCGATCCACAGCCTCCCACTGGAGGAACAGGCGCTGTTCCAGACCATCCTGCTGATCCCCATCGGCGCCCTGGTGGTGGTCATCCTGCGCGTGCTGGTGGGCATCAAGACCTCGGGCACCTTCATGCCCGTGCTGATCGCCCTGGCCTTCATCCAGACCACCCTGATCACCGGGCTGGTCGGCTTCCTGCTGATCGTGGCGGTGGGCCTGGTGATCCGCAACTACCTCTCCTACCTGAACCTGCTGCTGGTGGCCAGGGTCACGGCGGTGATCATCACGGTCATCGCCATCATCTCGCTGTTCTCGGTGCTCTCCTACCGCTTCGGCCTCAATGCGGGGCTGACCATCACCTTCTTCCCGATGATCATCCTCTCCTGGACCATCGAGCGGATGTCGATCCTCTGGGAGGAGGAGGGACCCAAGCAGGTGCTGATCCAGGGCGGCGGCAGCCTGCTCACCGCAGTGATCGCCTACCTGGCCATGAACAACCCCTGGGTGCGCCACATCACCTTCAACTTCCTGGGGGTGCAGATGATCCTGATGGCGCTGATCCTGCTGCTCGGCAACTACACCGGCTACCGGCTGCTCGAGCTGCGTCGCTTCAAGCCGGTCACCGAGGATTGAGCGCCATGTGGACTTCCCCCGGCAAGCTGCGCGACAAGGGCATCATCGGCATGAACCGGCGCAACATCCGCTACATCGGCCGCTACAACAACCGGCGGCTCTACCCGCTGGTGGATGACAAGCTGAAGACCAAGCTGCTGGCCCAGGAGTACGGCATCACCACGCCGGCGCTGATCGGCACGGTCACCACCCAGTTCGGCGTCAAGCAGCTCGACGCCATGCTGCACGGCCACCGCGGCTTCGTGATCAAGCCCGCCAAGGGCAGCGGCGGCAAGGGGATCCTGGTCATCGAGCACGTCGAGGATGGCGCCTACGTCAAGCCGAGCGGGGCTCGGCTGGGCCTGGGCGACCTGGAGCGCCATGTCTCCAACATCCTCTCCGGCCTCTACTCGCTGGGCGGCTCGCCCGACGTGGCGGTGATCGAGGCGCTGATCAACTTCGACGAGCGACTCTCCGAGTACACCTACGAGGGGGTGCCCGATATCCGGGTGATCGTCTTCAAGGGCTACCCGGTGATGGCGATGATGCGCCTCTCCACCGCGGCATCGGACGGCAAGGCCAACCTGCACCAGGGCGCCGTGGGGGTCGGGCTGGACATCGCCACCGGCACGGCCATCCGCGGCGTCCAGTTCGACCGCACCCGTCACGACCATCCCGATACCGGGCACGAGCTCGCCAGCCTGCATATCCCGGACTGGCGCACCCTGCTGCTGCTGGCCGCCGGCTGCTACGAGATGACCGGGCTCGGCTACCTGGGCACCGACATGGTGCTCGACCGCGACCTGGGGCCGATGCTGCTGGAGCTCAACGCCCGTCCCGGCCTGGCCATCCAGATGGCCAACGGCGAGGGACTGCGCAATCGGCTCGACCTGATCGAGCGGCAGCCGGAGGGCGTGGCACCCGAGGCGCGGGTGGCCTTTGCCCAGCAGCACTTCGCCCGCCGCAGCGAGCTCGAGACGAGTGCCGAGGTCGCCACCGTGACCGAGCCCGGCTGAGCCCGCGTGACGGGCCGACTGGCCCGGCACGCCGGCGGTGCGTAGAATATTGCCTTCCACTTCGCCACCGCAGGCCGACATGACCGACTCCCATGCCCTGCTGCACCAGGCCGAACGGCAGTGCCAGCAGCGTGGCGTGCGTTTCACGCCGATCCGCCGCCGCGTGCTGGAGATGATCGCCGACACGCCGGGCAGCCTGAAGGCCTATGACCTGCTCGACCGCCTGGCCGCGGAACACGCCTCGGCCCGGCCGCCGACGGTCTACCGTGCCTTGGAGTTCCTCATCGACCAGGGACTGGTGCACCGCATCGAGTCGCTCAACGCCTACGTGGCCTGCCCCTGCCCCGAGCACGCCCATGGCTTCCAGCTGCTGATCTGCCGGCTCTGCGGCCGGGTCGAGGAGCTGCACCTCGATGAGGTGAACGCCCAGCTGTTCCGGCGCGCCCGCGAGCTGGGCTTCTGCGTCGAGCGCCAGACCATCGAGCTGCTGGGCCACTGCGAGGCCTGCCACGGCGCCGCGCCGGCGTTCTGATCGCCACGCCACCGACATCGACCAACCCCGGACACCCGCCATGCAAGAACCCTTCAAGGCCCTGGAGCGGGCCGAACGCGACAGCCGCCGCCCGATCGGCGAGATCCTCGAGGCGATCCGCTTCAACCATGACGGGCTGATTCCCGCCATCGCCCAGCAGCACGACAGCGGCGAGGTGCTGATGATGGCCTGGATGAACCGCGAGGCGCTGGAAGAGACCCTGCGCACCGGGCGGGTCTGCTACTGGTCGCGCTCGCGCGGCAAGCTGTGGCGCAAGGGCGAGAGCTCCGGCCAGCAGCAGCACCTGAAGGGTGCGGCCCTGGACTGCGACGGCGACACCCTGCTGCTGCAGGTGGACCAGACCGGCCCCGCCTGCCACAGCGGGCGTCGCAGCTGCTTCTACGTGGCCCTGGAGGGCGACGCGGCGCGGGTCACCTCGGCCCCGCTGATCGATCCCGACACCCTCTACGGAAAGGGCTGAGATGCCCTGCCTCGTCGCCTGGCTGGCCCGGCTGGTGCGCGCCCTTCGCCGCAGCCTGGGGTGGCTGATGATCGCCCTGGTCAAGGTCTACCAGGTCACGCTGAGCCCGCTGCTGGGGCCGCGCTGCCGCTACTGGCCGAGCTGCTCGAGCTACACGGTGGAGGCGATCCAGGTGCATGGGCCCTTCCGGGGCGGCCTGCTGGCGGCGCGGCGCATCGCGCGCTGCCACCCGGGCTGCGAGGGCGGCATCGACCCGGTGCCCGGCGGCCCCAGCGAGACGCTGTGTCGCGAGGACCCGGAGCTCGATGAGCAGTTCAGGCCGCGTGAGCCCGGCGACCGCGCCGAGCGGCGCTGAGCTCCCCCCAGGACCCACGGCCTGTAGTAGCCGGCTAACACCCCGGCATCGCATGCCTGTGCCAGACTGACAGCGTAAGCTCCCCTGTTATACGACTACGACAACCCTGCAAAGGAGATACGCCATGTCCGGTCAACGGCTGCTGATGCTGTGCGGTGACTTCGTCGAGGATTACGAGATCATGCTGCCCTTCCAGGCCCTGCAGGCGGTGGGCCACCGGGTCGATGCCGTCTGCCCCGACAGGAAGGCGGGCGAGAGCATTGCCACCGCCATCCATGATTTCGAGGGCGACCAGACCTACACCGAAAAACCGGGGCATCGCTTCACCCTCAATGCCGACTTCGCCACCGTCGACCCGGCCGTCTACCAGGGGCTGGTCATTCCCGGCGGCCGCGCCCCCGAGTACCTGCGATTGAACGAGTCGGTGATCGCCCTGGTGCGCCACTTCTTCGAGGCCGACAAGCCGGTGGCGGCGATCTGTCACGGCGCCGAGCTGCTGGCCGCCGCCCGCGTGCTCGAGGGGCGCACCTGTTCCGCCTACCCCGCCTGCCGCCCGGAAGTGGAGCTGGCCGGCGGCCGCTACGCCGACATCGCCGTGGATGCCGCGGTCACCGATGGCAAGCTGGTCACCGCCCCCGCCTGGCCCGCCCATCCCGACTGGATCGCCCAGTTCCTGGCCGTGCTGGGAACGCGCATCGTCCACGCCTGAGCCCCCTGAGCCCCCGCCTTGCGGCGCCTGCCGTCCGCCCTCATGATGAGCTCGCGGGCGACGGGCCCGCCAGGCAGGAGACGGCATCATGTGCAGACTCTTCATTGGGGCCGATCCCGACCAGTGGGAGGCGCAGACTCGCTCCATGCGACTCGACGGCCTCTGCACCAGCGTGCGGCTGGAGCGTTTCTTCTGGGAGGTGCTCGAGGAGATCGGGCAGCGGGACGGGCTCAGCCTGAGCCGGCTGGTGACCCGGCTGTCCCGGGAGAGCGCCGAGGCGGGTCACGATCCCGCCAATTTCGCCTCCTTCCTGCGGGTCTGCTGCGGCCGCTATCTGGCGCTGCAGCTGGCCGGCGAGGTGCCGCGGGAGCCGGACTCCCCCATCGCCGACCTGGACGCGGAGGCGATCCTGGATCGCGAGCGCGGGAGACGCATGGCCGCCCGGGCGGCAGCACAGGGTCAGGCCTAGGCGGCCTCGTCCTCCGCCACCTCGTGAATGCGCTTGAGCATGGCATGCAGGCCGTTGCTGCGGGTGGGCGAGAGGTGCTTGTCGAGGCCCAGGTCCTCGAGGAAGTGCGGGCTGGTGTCGCGGATCTCGGCGGCGGGCCGATCGTTGTAGATCCGCATCAGCACGGCGATCAGGCCGGAGACGATGGCGGCATCGGAGACGGCGTCGAAGTGGATCACCTCGCCGTCCCGGCGGTGGTGCATCCAGACGTTGGACTGGCAGCCCTGGATCTTGAGCTCGGCGGTCTTCCACTCCTCCGGGAAGGCGGGCAGCGCCTTGCCCATGTCGATGATGTACTGGTAGCGATCCATCCAGTTGTCGAACATCGCGAACTCGTCGATCAGCGCCTGCTGGGCCTGTTCGGCGGTGGTCTCGGTCGTCATGGGAGCTCCTTGAGGGTCGATGGCGGGATTATACCGGCTTCGGCCTGCCGGGGTCAGGCCTGGCCCCGTCTCCCGCGCCATTACCCGGCGCCGGTGTCCGGCTCCTGCTGGTCCAGGCCATGTCGGGACTGCTGGCGATGCCAGGCCTCGTCCTCGGCGTGGAGGTAGCGGGAGGTGGTGTCCAGCCGTGAGTGGCGGGCGGTGGCGGCCAGGTAGCGCAGCTCCACCCCGGCCTGGGCCTGGTGGGTCAGGGCGGTATGGCGCAGCCAGTGGGGGGTGGCGGCGGCCAGGCGCATGGCCCCGGGGCGGCCGCCCTCCCCCTGCTCCGCTTCCAGCGTCTCGGCGGCCTCGCGGAAGGTCTCGCGGATCAGCCGGTAGAGGCGGTTGTCGCCGATGCCGCGCCGGCCGTCCAGGGCGCGCAGCAACGGCGTGGCGTCGTCGGTCTGCGGCGTCGCAGCGAGCCCCAGGGCGAGGCGCCACTCCGTCAGCAGGGTCGCCATGTCGGGCGGCACCGGCACCCGCGCGACCTTGCTGCCCTTGCCTGTCACCCGCCACCACCAGCGGCCCTCGCGCCGATGGAAATCCCCCATGCACGCCGCGCTCATCTCGCTGATCCGCGGGGCCAGCAGGTAGGCGAAGCCGAAGATGAGGCGGCGGCGCTGCCACTCGTAGCGCACCCTGGGTGACGCGCCCTCCTCCACCGGCCGGTTGAGCCAGGCCCAGAACCAGCCCCAGAGCGGCCGCTCCAGATAGCGTTCGATGTCCGGCTGGCGGTTGTCCAGCCGCCGGCGCTTGTCCCGCATCAGCCGGAAGGGATTGTGGGCCACCCAGCCCGCCTCGACGAGCCAGGCGAAGAGGCCCTGCAGGATCACCAGGCTCTGGCGCCGGCTGGCCGGCGACAGCGGGCCCCGGAACGGCTTCCAGTCGGCGGCCCGGCGCGGCCGGGGCGGCCCCACCCAGCGGTGGCGCGGCACCGGGTCGGCCAGGAAGGCCTCGAAGGCATCCAGGTGCTCGCGCCTCACCTCGGCAAGGCCGAGGCCCTGCTCGCCCAGCCACAGCAGCAGGCGCTCCGCCTCCCGCCGATAGGCGCTCAGGGTGCGCGGGCTGGCCCGGTACTCCGCCAGCCACCGGGCCACCGCCTCGGCGTCGCTGCGCGCGGCGATATGGGCGCCCTGCCCGGCGGCCGGAAGCTCCACCAGGCCGGGTACGGCGTCCGCCGGCACCGGCTCACGGCCCGCACTGTGTACTCCTGGCTCCTCTTTCATCCTGCCCATAGCGCCTTGCTCCTTGCTCCTTGCTCCTTGCTCCTTGCTCCTTGCTCCTTGCGTGCCAGTATCCCTGCCCCTCCCATGGAAAAGCAAGATAAGCCGCGTAATCTTGAATTTGTCACGTGGTTTGTAATGTAAACTACATAATACGTATCATGTAAAAACCTTCCCCTTGCCGGGCATGCCGCGCTATGCTGCCGCCATCCATGGGGCCCCTGGGCCATGACCGGACAAGGAGAGCGAGATGGCGCGCAGCGGCGTGCAGTACGAGGATGTGCAGCGGGCGATCGACGACCTGCTGGCTCGCGGGGAGTCGCCCAGCGTGCAGAAGGTGCGCGAGGTGCTGGGCACCGGCAGCTTCACCACCATCAGCGACCACATGCGGGAGTGGCGCGTCCGGCGCGAGGCGAACCGTGACGTGCCCCCGCCCCGCGGCATGCCCGCCGCCCTGCAGGAGCTGGCCGAGGCGCTGTGGCACAAGGCCCAGGAGGCCGCCAACGAGGCGCTGGCCCACTATCGCGAGGAGGCCGACCGGCGCGCCGAAGAGGCGCGCGAGCAGATGGCCGAGGCGCAGCGGCGCGCCGAGGATGCCGAGCAGCGGGAGTCGGCGCTGGCCGCCCACCTGGCCGGTACCGAACGGCGCCTGGAGGAGCGCAGCGCCGCCCTGGCGCGCCGCGAATCGGAGCGCGAAGCCCTGCTCGAGCAGGAGGGCCGGATGGCATCGCGCCAGGCGCAGCTCGAGGAGACGCTGGCGCGGCAGCAGCAGCAGATGGAGCAGCAGGCCGGCGAGCACCAGCAGGCGCTGGCCGAGCGCGACACCCGGCACGGCGAGCGCCTGGCCCAGGAGGAGCAGCGCCACGAGAGCGCCGAGGCGCGACTGATGGGGCTGCTCGACGAGGCGCGCCAGGAGCGCCAGGCGGCGGAGAAGGCCGCCGCGGCCCGGGAGGCCCAGCAGGACCGGCGGCTGGAGCGCCTCGAGGCACAGCTCCAGGAGGCCCGGGGGCGGCTCGCCGACGAGGAGAAGCGCCACCGGGAGGTCGACTGGGCCCGGCGCCAGGCGGAGGAGCAGCTGCGCACCCGCCAGCACGAGCAGGAGCTGCTCCAGGCGCGCATCGACGAGCAGAAGCGCCTGCTGGAGGAGCAGGCGAGGCGGCTGCGTGACCTGGAGTCACAGCTCCACCGCTGCCTGTGGCAGACCCCGCCGGCTCGGGAGGCGCGTGACGAAGACGACGAAGGCCCCGCCGCAGCGGAGCCTTCAGGGAGAATCGGGGAGTAGCGGGAGGCGCCCGCCTCCCGGTCGCGTCCTAGCGGTAGTAGGCGTTGGTGGTGTCGGTATGGTCGGTCACGTCGCGGATGCCGGCGAGCTCCGGGATGCGCTCCATCAGCGTCTTCTCGACGCCCTCCTTGAGGGTCAGGTCCACCGCCGCACAGCCCTGGCAGCCGCCGCCGAAGGCCAGCACGGCCACCTGCTCCTCGGTCAGCTCGACCAGCTTGATCTCGCCGCCGTGGGCCGCGAGGCCGGGATTGATCTCGCTGTAGAGGATGTAGTTGACGCGATCCTCCAGCGGGCTGTCGGCATTGACCTTGGGCATCTTGGCGTTGGGGGCCTTGATGGTCAGCTGTCCGCCCATGCGGTCGGCATTGAAGTCCACCACCGCCTCCTCGAGGAACGGCAGGCTGTTCTTGTCCAGGTAGACCCGCAGCTTGGGCAGCTCCAGCGGCTCGTCGGTGGGCTCTTCCTCGCCGGGGCGACAGTAGGCCAGGCAGGTTTCCGCGTAGGGAGTGCCCGGCTGGGTGATGAAGATGCGCACGGCGATGCCCTCGACGTTCTGCTTCTCGAGCAGCTCGGCAAGGTAGTCCTGGGCACTGTCGGTGATCTGGATCGGTTCGCTCATGGGATTCTCGCTGGTCGGGCCGCGGCGCGGTAACGGGGGGTACGTCTCGAGGCCGCGTGCCGGGAATGTCATGCCCCAATGGTAAGCGAGGCGACGCGATGAGACAATCCCGAGTGAATTGCTCGGTTTTTGAGCGGAGGGGCCGCGGGGCCTGCTCCCTACTGCCCTGAGCCGTCGCCTTTTGCTAACATGGTGGGCTTATCCGGCCGCCGATGCCTCCCGCGACGCGGTCGCCTGCCACTGGTGGCACGCCCTCCGAGCCTGGGGGCCGAAGGGCGCGAAGAAGCCCGCCGCCAGCCGAGTCCCCGACGCTGAACACCCTGGAGATTGACCCGACCCATGGCCGCCGTTCCTACCGCCCAGACCGCCACCCTGACCGACAGCCTGTCCCGACGCATCCTGATGCTCGACGGCGGCATGGGGACCATGCTGCAGAATGCCGGCCTCTCCGAGGACGACTTCCGCGGCGAGCGGTTCGCCGACTGGCCGAGCGACCTCAAGGGCAACAACGATCTGCTGGTGCTGACCTGCCCGGACCTGGTGACGCGGATCCACCGCGAGTACCTGGAGGCCGGGGCCGATATCGTCGAGACCAATACCTTCAACAGCACCCGCCTCTCCCAGGCGGACTACGGCATGGAGTCGCTGGTCCCCGAGCTCAACCGCGAGGCGGCACGCCTGGCCCGCGAGGTCTGCGATGCCGTGGCCGAGGAGACCGGCGTGCCGCGCTACGTGGCCGGCGTGCTGGGGCCGACCTCGCGCACCGCATCGCTCTCCCCGGACGTCAACGACCCGGCCAGGCGCAACGTCACCTTCGATGCGCTGCGCGAGAACTACCTCGAGGCCGCGGAGGCGCTGGTCGAGGGGGGCGCGGACCTGATCCTCATCGAGACCATCTTCGACACCCTCAACGCCAAGGCGGCGATCTACGCCCTGGAGGAGCTGTTCGAGGCCCGTGGCGAGCGGCTGCCGGTGATGATCTCCGGCACCATCACCGACGCCTCCGGTCGCACCCTCTCCGGCCAGACCACCGAGGCGTTCTGGAACTCGGTGCGCCATGCCCGCCCCCTCACCGTCGGCCTCAACTGCGCCCTGGGCGCCGAGGAGCTGCGCCCCTACCTCGAGGAGCTGGCGACCAAGGCGGACACCTTCGTCTCCGCCCACCCCAATGCCGGCCTGCCCAACGAGTTCGGCGAATATGACCAGACCCCCGAGGAGATGGCGGCCATCGTCGGCGAGTTCGCCGCGAGCGGCCTGGTGAACGTCATCGGCGGCTGCTGCGGCTCCACCCCCGAGCATATCGCCGCCATCCACCGGGCCATCCAGGGCCTGGCGCCGCGCGCGGTGCCCGAGCGCCCGCGGGCCTGCCGGCTCTCGGGGCTCGAGCCGTTCAACATCGGGGCCGACTCGCTGTTCGTCAACGTCGGCGAGCGCACCAACGTCACCGGGTCGGCGCGCTTCAAGCGCCTGATCGTCGAGGAGGACTACACCACCGCCCTGGAAGTGGCCCTGGAGCAGGTGGAGAACGGCGCCCAGGTCATCGACATCAACATGGACGAGGGCATGCTCGAGTCCGAGGAGGCGATGGTGCGCTTCCTCAACCTGGTCGCCGGCGAGCCGGACATCGCCCGGGTGCCGATCATGATCGACTCCTCCAAGTGGGAGATCATCGAGGCGGGCCTGAAGTGCGTGCAGGGCAAGGCGGTGGTCAACTCCATCTCGATGAAGGAGGGCGAGGAGGCCTTCCGCGAGCAGGCCACCATCTGTCGTCGCCACGGTGCCGCCGTGGTGGTCATGGCCTTCGACGAGGTGGGCCAGGCCGACACCTTCGCCCGCAAGACCGAGATCTGCCAGCGCGCCTACCGGATCCTGGTGGACGAGCTGGACTTCCCGCCGGAAGACATCATCTTCGACCCCAACATCTTTGCCATCGCCACCGGCATCGAGGAACACGACAACTACGCAGTGGACTTCATCGAGGCCACCCGCTGGATCCGCGAGCACCTCCCCCACGCCATGGTCTCCGGTGGGGTCTCCAACGTGTCGTTCTCCTTCCGCGGCAACAACCCGGTGCGCGAGGCGATCCACTCGGTGTTCCTCTACCACGCCATCCGCGCCGGCCTGTCCATGGGCATCGTCAACGCCGGCCAGCTGGCGGTCTACGACGACCTGCCGGAGGAGCTGCGCGAGGCGGTGGAGGACGTGGTGCTCAACCGCCGCAGCGATGCCACCGAGCGCCTGGTGGACCTGGCCGAGAAGTACAAGGGCGACGGCAGCGGCGCGGCGAAGAAGGAGGACCTCGAGTGGCGCAGCTGGGAGGTCGAGAAGCGCATCGAGCACGCGCTGGTCAAGGGCATCACCGCCTACATCGAGGAGGACACCGAGCAGGCCCGAGGCCGGGCCGCCCGCCCCATCGAGGTGATCGAGGGGCCGCTGATGGATGGCATGAACGTGGTCGGCGACCTGTTCGGCGCCGGCAAGATGTTCCTCCCCCAGGTGGTCAAGTCGGCGCGGGTCATGAAGCAGGCGGTGGCCTATCTCATTCCCTACATCGAGGCCGAGAAGAGCGAGCTGGAAAACCAGCAGGCCAAGGGCCGGATCGTCATGGCCACGGTGAAGGGCGACGTCCACGACATCGGCAAGAACATCGTCGGCGTGGTCCTGCAGTGCAACAACTACGAGGTCATCGACCTCGGCGTCATGGTGCCCGCGGAGAAGATCCTGCAGACGGCACGGGAGGTGAATGCCGACATCATCGGCCTCTCCGGCCTGATCACCCCATCGCTGGACGAGATGGTCCACGTCGCCAAGGAGATGCAGCGCCAGGGCTTCAGCCTGCCGCTGATGATCGGCGGGGCCACCACCTCCAAGGCGCACACCGCGGTGAAGATCGAGCCCGGCTACGAGCACCCGGTGATCTATGTCACCGACGCCTCGCGGGCCGTGGGCGTGGCCGGCAAGCTGCTCTCGCCGGGCCTCAAGGAGGCCTACGTGGCCGAGATCCGTGCCGAGTACGAGAAGGTGCGCGAGCGCAACGCCAGGCGGCGCCCCAAGGCCGCCGAGCTCAGCTACGCCGAGGCCCGGGCACGCAAGTTCACCGTCGACTGGACCCACTACACCCCGCCTCGCCCGGCCTTCACGGGCCTCAAGGCGTTCGACGACTATGACCTCGAGGAGCTGATCGAGCGCATCGACTGGACGCCCTTCTTCATGAGCTGGCAGCTCTCGGGCAAGTACCCGAAGATCCTCGATGACGCGGTGGTCGGCGAGGCGGCGCGCCACCTGTTCGACGATGCCCGGGCCATGCTGCGCAAGCTGATCGACGAGAAGCGCGTCCAGGCCCGCGGCGTGATCGGCATCTGGCCGGCCAACAGCGTCGACGACGACGTCATCGAGGTGTATGCCGACGAGTCACGCACCGACGTGGTCGAACGGCTGCACCATATCCGCCAGCAGACCGCCAAGAACCGTGATGGCGTCTGCTATAGCCTGGCCGATTTCATCGCCCCGAAGGAGAGCGGCAAGCCCGACTGGATCGGCGGCTTCGCGGTGACCACCGGCCACGGGGTGGAGGCACTGGCCGAGCAGTACAAGGCGGCGGGCGACGACTACAACGCCATCCTGGTGCAGGCGCTGACCGACCGCCTGGCCGAGGCCTTCGCCGAGCGCATGCACGAGCGGGTGCGCAAGGAGTTCTGGGGCTACGTGCCCGAGGAGTCGCTGGACAACGAGGCGCTGATCGCCGAGAAGTACCAGGGCATCCGTCCGGCGCCGGGCTATCCGGCCTGCCCGGACCATACCGAGAAGGCTACCCTGTTCCGCCTGCTCGATGCCGAGGCCAACAGCGGCCTGACGCTTACCGAGAGCTTCGCCATGTGGCCGGCGGCGGCGGTGGCCGGCTGGTACTTCTCCCATCCGCAGTCGAAGTACTTCTCCACCGGCAGGATCACCCGGGACCAGGTGGCAGTGATGGCCGAGCGTAAGCAGATGACCCTGGAGGAGCTGGAGCGCTGGCTGGCGCCGGTACTCTCCTACGACCCGGCCTGAGCCCAGGCCGCCGGCACCCGCTGGCGGCCTCGATTTCCGACCAGCGGATGCCCATGCTGCCCGAGCCCACCCGACGCCAGAGGATCCTGCGCCTCGCCCTGCCGATCATCGCGGGGATGCTGTCGCAGAGCCTGATCAACCTGATCGACGCCGCGCTGGTGGGCTCGCTGGGCGAGGTGCCGCTGGCCGGCGTGGGCATCGGCGGCTATGCCATGTTCATGATCACCGCCCTGGTGTTCGGGCTCTCCTCCGGCGTGCAGGCCCAGACCGCGCGCCGTCACGGCGAGGAGGACTGGGAACGACGTGCCATGCCGCTCAATGCGGGCCTGGTGATCGCGGTGATCGCCGCCCTGCCGATCACCCTGCTCTGCCTGTGGCAGGCGCCCCGCCTGCTCGCCCTGCTCAACCAGGACCCGGCGGTGAACGCGGTGGCGGTGGAGTACTTTCGCTGGCGGGTGCTGTCGCTCTCCGCGGTGGCGATGATCTTCTGCTTCCGCGGCTACTGGAACGGCATCCAGCAGACCGGCATCTACCTGCGCATCATCCTGGTCATGCACCTCATCAACGTGCTGGCCAGCATCGGCCTGATCTTCGGCCACCTCGGGCTGCCGGCCATGGGGGCCGCCGGGGCCGGCGCGGGAACGAGCCTGTCGCTGTTCGCCGGCCTGGCAATCTGGGCGGTGCTCAGCGCCCGGCACGCCTCCGCCAGCGGCTTCCTCGCCGGGCTGCCGCGGAGACTCACCTTCTTCACCACCCTGCGCCTGGCCATGCCCCACTCCTTCCAGCAGCTGTGGTTTGCCGCCGGCTACGCGGTGCTGTTCTGGATCCTCGGCCAGATCGGTACCGCCAGCGTGGCCGTGGGCCATGTGCTGGTGAACCTGTCGCTGCTGCTGATCCTGCCCGGCGTGGGGCTCGGCATGGCCGCCATGAGTCTGGTCGGCCAGGCGCTGGGGCGCGAGGCCCACGGTGACGCCCACCGCTGGGGCTGGGAGGTGGTGCACCTCGCCTGGCTCTGCCTGGCCGCCCTGGCCCTGCCCATGGCGCTCTTCCCCGACCGGGTGCTCGGCCTGTTCCTCCACGACCCGGCACTGATCGCGCTCGGCCGGCTGCCGCTGCAACTCACCGCGCTGATGATCGTGCTCGATGCCGCGGCCCTGGTGCTGGCCCAGGCCCTGCTGGGTGCGGGCGCCAACCGCACCGTGATGACCACCACCCTGAGCCTGCAGTGGCTGGTGTTCCTGCCGCTCGCCTGGTGGGTGGGCGTGGGCCTGGAGCAGGGGCTGCTCGGCATCTGGTGGGCCCAGCTCGGCTACCGCTGCCTGAATTCGGCCTGGTTCGCCGCCATCTGGCAGCGCCGCCGCTGGCAGCAGCTGAAGATCTGACGGCGGTCCGGGTCCAGCGCCCGGCCGGTAATTACTTTTTGCATAAAAACTATAAGTATTTATTCTTTCCAAGAATAATGGCCGGTCGGTATGGTGACGGACACGCCATGCCACTTTCACTGCAGCAGGATCGGCTGAATGTATCGCTACGACTCCCACGATCAGACCCTGGTCAATGAACGCGTCGCCCAGTTCCGGGGCCAGATGGAACGCTATCTGGCAGGCCGACTCAGCGAGGAGGAGTTCCTGCCGCTGCGCGTGCAGAACGGCCTCTATGTCCAGCGACACGCCCCCATGCTGCGCATCGCCATCCCCTACGGCATGCTCGCCGCCTACCAGCTGCGCAAGCTCGGCGACCTGGCCCGCGACTACGACCGCGGCTATGGCCACTTCACCACCCGCACCAACCTGCAGCTCAACTGGCCGAAGCTCGAGACCGTGCCGGACATGCTCGCGGAGCTGGCCAGCGTGCAGATGCACGCCATCCAGACCAGCGGCAACGACATCCGCAACACCACCACCGACCAGTTCGCCGGGGTGGCCGAGGATGAGGAGGTCGATCCGCGCCCCTGGTGCGAGCTGATTCGCCAGTGGTCGACCTTCCATCCGGAGTTCGCCTACCTGCCGCGCAAGTTCAAGATCGCCGTGACCGGCGCCGCCGAGGACCGGGCGGCGATCCAGGTGCACGACGTGGGTCTGCGGCTGTGGCGCAACGACCGCGGCGAGGTCCGGGCCACGGTGCTGGCGGGCGGTGGCCTGGGGCGCACGCCGATGATCGGCGAGGTGGTGCGCGAGGACCTCCCCTGGCAGCACCTGCTGACCTACCTCGAGGCGCTGGTGCGCGTCTACAACCAGTTCGGCCGCCGCGACAACAAGTTCAAGGCGCGCATCAAGATCCTGGTCAAGGCGCTGGGGGCCGAGGAGTTTTCCCGCCGCGTGGAGGCCGAGTGGGCCCATCTCAAGGATGGCCCCCAGACCCTCACCCGCGACACCGTCACCGCGATGCAGGGGCACTTCGTCGACCCCGAGCGCCGCCCGCTCGGCGAGGCCGCCATTGCCGAGTTCGAGCGCCTGCGCGCCGAGAACCGTGCCTTCGCCCGCTTCGTGACCAACAACGTCCAGGGTCACAAGGTGCCCGGCTACAAGGCGGTCACCCTGTCGCTCAAGCGGCGCGGCCAGTCCCCCGGCGACGTCACCTGGGAGCAGATGCACCAGATCGCCGACCTGGCCGACGAATACAGCTTCGGCGAGTTGCGGGTCACCCACGAGCAGAACCTGGTGCTGTCGGACGTGCCCGTGGATCGCCTCGAGGCGCTGTGGCAGGAACTCGACGGCCTCGGCCTGGCCAATCCCACCGTGGGCACCCTGGCCGACCTGATCTGCTGCCCCGGCGGCGACTACTGCGGCCTGGCCAATGCCAAGTCGATTCCGGTGGCCCATGCCATCCAGGAGCGCTTCGAGGACCTTGACTTCCTCTACGACCTGGGTCCGCTGGAGCTCAACATCTCCGGCTGCATGAATGCCTGCGGCCACCACCACGTGGGCCAGATCGGCATCCTCGGCGTCGACAAGAAGGGCGAGGAGTGGTATCAGATCTCGCTGGGTGGCGCCCAGGGCAACGGTGCCTCGCTGGGCAAGATCCTGGGCCCCTCGTTCAGCCGCGAGAAGGTCCCGGACGTGATCGACAGGCTGCTCCAGGTCTACGTCGGCGAACGCAGCGACGGCGAGACCTTCCTCGACACCTATCGCCGCATCGGTCTCAAACCCTTCAAGGAGCGGGTCTATGCCTGATCAAGCCACTACCCCACGCCCCCTGATCCGCGCCGGCCAGCCGGCCGTGGACGCCTGGACCCTGGTCCGCGACGCCGACGCCGCCCCGAGCGGGGAGCGGGCCATCGTGCCGCTGGCCACCTGGCAGGCGGGTGCCGGCCAGGCCCCCTGGCTGGCCAGCGACACCGAACTCACCGATGCCCTGGCCGCCGAGCTGGCCGACGCCCCGCTGATCGCCATCGACTTCCCGAAGTTCACCGACGGCCGCGGCTACAGCCTGGCCCGGCTGCTCCGGGAGCGCTACGGCTATGTCGGCGAGATCCGCGCCATCGGCGACGTGCTGGTGGACCAGCTCTACTTCATGACCCGCTGCGGTTTCGATGCCCTGTCGCTGCGCGAGGACCAGTGGGTCGAGGATGCCCTGAAGGCCCTCGGCGCCTTCAGCCGCGCCTACCAGCCGGCGGTGGACCAGCCCGAGCCGCTGTTCCGGCGCCGCGAACGGGAGTGGGCGCAGGCCCGCGAGAAGGCCCCCGCCTACGCCTGACCAAGCGATTTCTGGTCCGACATCGAATGGGGCAATGAGGGGCGCCGGGGACAGGTCTGGAGGGGGTCCGAGGACCAGGGATGGCCGAGGTAGTGCCCAGGGAAGGGTTCACAGCGCCCCCGAAAAGACCTGTTGCCGGGTCAGCCCCGGGACCTGCCCTGCCCCATTCCTGGGCGAGATACCTGCACCATCCTGCTCACCCCCTTCGCTTCTGCTGTCGCTCGCGGTTGGCCGCGCGTGCGCGGTCGCTCTTGCGCAACATCACCCAGGTGGCGCCGAGGCCGCCGTCGGAGGGCTGGGCGGAGACGTAGGCCTGCACCTCCTCGAACTGGGCCAGCCACTTGGCCAGGTAGGAGCGCAGCACGTTGGCCGGGCTGTCGATCGCCTGGCCGCGGCCGTGGACGATCAGCACCGAGCGCAGGTCATGGGCGTGGGCCTCCTGAATGAACGGAGGCAGTGCGCGACGGCACTCCTCCAGCGGAAGACGCAGCAGGTGCAGCCTTGCCTGGGCGGCATAGCCCCCGTGGCGCAGGCGGTCCACCACGCCCTGCTGGATGCCGTCGCGGCGATACGCCAGGGGGTCGAAGGGCGGCACGAGATCCACGAAGTCATCGGAGAGGAAGTTGCGGTCCGCCTGTTCGGCGGCGGCGCTCTCGCGACGAGCCAGCTGCGCCTCGCTGGGGCCGCCCTGTCGGCGGCCGGGGTCGGCCCGGTTGCGGGCCCTAGATAGCGGCGCCACATCGCCCATCAGGGCCCGGAAGTCCAGATCGTCGCGTGCAGGCTGGGTCATGGGGCACCTCCCGTCGTCAAGGGGAGTTCCATCCTAGCAGAGCCGCCCGGCGCACTTCACCACCGGGCAGGGTGCCTCGCCGACGGCAGACAGCGATTGCCGCGAATGTCAGGATAGAGCGGCTGCCGACCCTCACGGAGGCCCGATGACCCGACGTCGCCTGCTGCTGACCACCCTGCTCGGCCTGCCGCTCGCCGTGGCCGGCTGGCTCTGGCTGACCATGCTCAGCCCCTTCACCTACGACCCGCCCGACGGGCTGGCCCCCATCGGCGAGGGCCCCCATGAGGTGTTCGTCTACGGCACCCTTCGCTCGGGCGTGGTGCGCTGGGTGGTCACCGGCCGCGCCGGCGAGTCGCGACCGGCGGTGCTGGAGGATTTCCGACGCACCGGCCTGGATCTCGAGGAGGCCCCCGGGGAACGGGTCGAGGGCGAGGTGATCACGGTCAGCGCCGAGGAGCTCGCCCGACTGGATCGCTACGAGCGCCTGGGCATCCGCTACGAGCGGGTCCGGCTCGAGCTTGCGGACGGGCGGGAGGCCTGGGTCTATCGACGGCTGCCCGAGGAGGCCGCCGCAGGCGCGCGGTTGTGAGCGAGCGTCGCGGCCTTCTACAATAGCCGCCGACCCGTCCCGTGGACGCCCCGCCGTGACCCAGGAGTTCCCCATGACCGCCATCACCCTCTACCACAACCCGCGCTGCTCGAAGTCCCGCCAGGCCCTGGCGCTGCTGGAAGAGCGGGGCGTGGCGGTCGAGGTGCGGCGCTACCTGGACGACTCCCTCTCCGAACCGGAACTGCGGGCGTTGATGGCCCGGCTCGACGGCGACACCGGCGCCCTGGTGCGCCGCCAGGAGCCCGAGTGGAAGGCGCTTGCCGCCGATCCCGCCGACCCCGAGCAGGTGGTCAGGGCCCTCGTCGCCCACCCCCGGATCATGGAACGCCCCATCGCCGATGACGGCCGGCGTGCCGTGATCGGTCGGCCCCCCGAGGAGGTGCTGGCCCTGGTCGCCTCGCGCTGATCGCCGACCTGGACCACCCGGCCTCCCGACACCCGCCCTCACCCTTGCCGCAGGAGCCCCGATGAGCGCCCCTCTTCCCTATGTGCTGGTCCTCTACTATTCCCGCCACGGCGCGACCCGTGCCATGGCCGAACAGCTTGCCGCCGGCGTCGAATCCTGCCGCGGCATCGAGGCGAGGCTGCGCACCGTGCCGCCGGTCTCGCCCACCTGCGAGGCGGTCGACCCCGAGATCCCAGACGAGGGCGCGGTCTACGCCAGCCTGGATGACCTGCGCCACTGCGCGGGACTGGCCATCGGCAGCCCCACTCGCTTCGGCAACATGGCAGCCCCCCTCAAGCACTTCCTCGACACCACCAGCGAGCTGTGGCTGGGCGGGGCGCTGATCGACAAGCCCGCCACGGCCTTCACCTCCACCTCCAGCCTGCATGGCGGCCAGGAGAGCACCCTGCTGACCATGCTGGTACCCCTGCTGCACCACGGCATGGTCTATGCCGGCCTGCCCTACAGCGAGACCGAGCTGATGGAGACGACCACCGGCGGCACCCCCTACGGGGCCAGCCATCTCGCCGGCAAGCGCAGCGACCGGACACTGGATGACCACGAGCGTCAGCTGGCGCGGGCACAGGGCAGGCGCCTGTCCCGGCTCGCGCTGGCCCTGGCCACCCTGCAGGAGCCGCACTCATGAGGGCCTGGCTCGAACGCCTCGAGGATGAGCAGGGGCTCGATGCCCTCACCGACCGGATGCGGCGGCTGGTGCTCGGCAGCTTTCTGGTGCTGACCCTCGCCATGCTGACCTGGGGCGTGCTGCTGCTGCGCGTCGAGGGAGGCAACCTGCGGCCGATACTGGCCTTCCTGCTGCCACTGCTGCTCTTCCTGCCGTCGCTGATCGGCCGTCGCCCACGCGGCCACGCCTGGCTGGCCTTCGTCAGCCTGCTCTACTTCATGATCGGGGTGAACGTGGCGATCCTCCCCGGCCTGGGCCTGCTGGGGCTGCTGATCGCCTTCGCCTCCCTGGCGCTGTTTGCCGGCTGCACCGGCTATGCGCGTTTCCGCAGCCGACAGCTGCGCGCCCGGTCCGGCGGCGACTGAGTCGGTGGCGTGCTAGGCTTGATGGGGGTTGACCTGCATCAAGCCGCGCAACCGACAAGCCAACGAAAGGAGTTCGTGATGACCGTGACCTTCCGCCCCCTCCTGGCCCTGGGCCTCTCCGTCGCGCTGGTGCTGCCGGTCATGGCCCAGGCCGCCGAACCCGAGGACGCCATCGAGTATCGCCAGTCGGCACTGCGGGTCCTGGCCTGGCAGCTGGGGCCGATGGGCGACATGGCCCAGGGCAACATCGACTACGACGAGGAGGTCTTCGCCACCCGGGCCGCCAACCTGGCGGCAGCCGCCCACCTGCCTTGGGAGGGGTTCATGGACGGTACCCTCCAGGGCGACGGCCATGGGGCTGAGACCCGCGCCCTGGCCGGTATCGGCGATGACTGGGACGGTTTCCACGAGCGCCGGGAGACCTTCCAGCAGGAGGCCGCCACCCTGGCGCAGATGGTCGATGACGGCGAGGCGTTCAGCGCCCTGCGTCGCCAGGTGGGTGCCGTGGCCAACAGCTGCAAGGGCTGCCACGACGACTACCGCGCCGAGTGAGGCCGCGCACTCCCCAGCCGGACAGCAAGGCGGCCATTCGGCCGCCTTGCTGCGTCTGGCCGGTCGGGTCTAGGCGTTCCACAGCCAGAGCACCGGCAGCGCGGACAGGGCGATCACGCCCAGCGCCACCCAGGGGCTGACCCGGCGCGGCACCGGTGTCTCGGCCGGCTGGTCCTCGGGGACGGCGTGGAGCGTCTTGCGACCGGTGATCATGGCCCCGACCAGCCGCTCCCCCTTGAGACGATGCACCACCAGGGCCAGCAGGTGCGCGGCGATCAGCGCTAGCAGCAGGTTGGCGTTGAGGTGGTGGAGGCTCTTCAGCGTGCGGGCCGTGTCGCGTTCCACCAGGCCGTGGAGGGGCCCGCTGAAGAAGATGTCATCGGTGAGAAAGAGCCCACTCGCCGCCTGGAAGGAGAGCGACAGCAGCATCACCACCACCATGATGCCGCCCAGCGGGTTGTGTCCCGCGTAGGCGGGAGGCCGCCCGGTCAGCAGCCGGCGGGCGTAGCCGACCAGGGTGGCCGGCGAGCGAAGGAAGCTCGAGAAGCGCGCGTGGAACCCGCCGACGAGCCCCCACAGCCAGCGGAACAGCAGCAGCCCCAGCAGCACATAGCCCGCCCGGGCGTGGATATCCATCGGAAACACGAAGGGCGCCCCCCCGGTCTTCATGGTGTAGAACGCCAGTGCCACCCCTCCGACCAGTCCCCAGTGGAAGATTCGCACCGGCAATTCCCAGACCTTGAGTCGTGTCATCTCGCCTCCCTGCTGTTTACAGTCGATTCTGCGGAGCCGGGCTGCCAGCCCCGAACATTTGGCTTACCATAGTCCATTCCCTGACACCCTCCCATGCCGATGGCCTGCAGAAGGAGCTCCCCCTTGTCATCGTCTCACCCCTGGCGCGACGCCAGCCTGCTCACCCTCCCGGTCATGTTCGGCTACCTGCCCCTCGGGGCGGCCTTCGGCATCCTCGCCGTGGAGGTCGGTATCGCCTGGTGGGCCGCCCTGCTGATGTCCCTGGTGATCTATGCCGGCGCCGGCCAGTTCCTGGCCGTGGCGCTGCTCGCTGCCGGTGCCGGGCTGGTCGAGGTCGCGGTGGCGACCCTGATGCTCAACTCGCGCCACCTCTTCTACGGTCTCTCGCTGCTCAAGCGGTTCCGCGGTGCCGGCTGGCGCAAGCCCTACCTGATCTTCTCGCTCACCGACGAGACCTACTCGCTGCTCACCACCCTGCCGGCCGACCGCGCCCGGGACCATGGCCTGGCGTTCCGGATCAGCCTGCTCAACCAGGCCTGGTGGGTGCTGGGGTCGCTGGCCGGTGCGCTGATCGGCACCACCCTGGCATTCGACAGCCGTGGCATCGAGTTCGCCCTGACCGCGCTGTTCATCGTGCTGACCCTGGAGCAGGCCAGGCGCCTGCGCCGCGCCCTGCCCTTCGTGATCGCCCTGGCCACGGGGCTTGGCGCCCTGCTGCTGCTGCCCGACCGCCACCTGCTGCTGGGCGCCATCGGCGCCGCCAGCCTGATCCTGCTGATCCACTACCGTCGGCAGCGGGTCCGGCACGGGGAGATGGCCTCATGAGCACCCCGACCCTGCTGCTGTTCATCGCGGTCTGCGCCCTGGCCACCTTCGCCACCCGGGTGCTCCCCTTCGTGGCCCTGGCCCGCCAGGCCGACCACCCGCTGATCCTCCACCTGGGCCGCTACCTGCCCCCCACGGTGATGATGATCCTGGTGATCTATGCCCTGCGCGACTTCCGCCCCCTCGCCGAGGGGCAGCTCAACGCCGCCGCGGACGGCTGGCCCATGGTCGTGGCGGCCTTGGTCGTGGCCCTCCTCCACCTCTGGCGTCGGCACGCCCTGCTCTCGATCGTCGCCGGCACCGGGGCCTACATGGCCATGGTGCAGATCGGCTGGACGCCCTGACCAAGCGAGGTACTTGACCGGCCTCGGCTTATGCGCACAAATCCATGGCCCACGACGATTCGGGTGTTGAGCTCGTCGCCCGGACCGGCGACCATGCAACAAACTTCGAGGAGAACATCATGACACGCAATATCGCCGATATCCGACGCGACTACGAGGGCGGGCAGCTGGACGAGGCCCAGGCCACCGAGGACCCCATGGAGCTGTTCGACGAGTGGCTCGCCCTGGGCCTGGAGAGCGAGGGCGACGACGGCAACGCCATGACCCTGGCCACGGTGGACAGCCAGGGCCGACCCCACGCCCGCATCGTCCTGCTCAAGGGCGTCGATGACCAGGGCCTGGTCTTCTATACCAACTACCACAGCCACAAGGGCAGCGAGCTGACCAACGTGCCCCACGCCGCCCTGGTGTTCTGGTGGCCATCGCTCTCTCGCCAGGTGCGGGTCGAGGGGCGGGTCGAGCAGGTCAGTCCCGCGGAGTCCGACGCCTACTTCGCCAGCCGCCCGCGGGCCAGCCAGCTCGGCGCCTGGATCGCCACCCAGAGCGTGGTGATCCCCGATCGCACCTGGATCGAGGAGCGGCAGCACCGCTTCGAGCAGGCCTACGAGAACCAGGAGATCCCCCGGCCGGTCCACTGGGGCGGCTATCGCGTCATTCCCGAGATGATCGAGTTCTGGCAGGGGCAGCCCAGCCGCCTGCACGACCGTCTCCGCTACGAGCGCCGCGACGGTAGCTGGCAGCACTTCCGCATGGCGCCCTGAGCGTCCCGGCGGCCTGAACAGGTCGGTGTTCGGTAACGCGAGACCCCCGCCAGTGGCGGGGGTCTCGCGTTGGTAAATCGTGCCGGCGCCCCTCAGTCGGGCTGGCTCTCCAGACGGTGCCGCTGCCATTCGCTCTCCGGCTCGTTGAGCCGCAGCACCGCATCCACCACCTGCTCCTCCATGTTGTAGCGCTGCTTGAAGCCCAGATGCTTCATCAGGGCGCGCATGGGGTGGTTGTCGACCATGATCTTGCCGATCATCTCCAGCGTGCCGACGCTTTTGCAGTAGTCGATCATCTTGTTCATCAGCAGGCTGCCGATGCCGAGGCCCTGGAGATCATCGCGGATGATCACCGAGAACTCGGTGCGGATGTTGTCCGGGTCGTTCCACACCCGGACCACGCCGAGCATCTCCTTGCTGCCGTCGTCGCGCCGGTGTTCGGCGATGAAGGCCATCTGGCGGTCGTAGTTGATGTGCGACAGCATCGACAGGTCGCGCTGGGTGAGGTCCGACTTGTTGTGGAAGTAGCGGAAGCGGATGCTCTCCTCCGAGAGCTGGCGGTGGAACGTGGTGATCAGCGGCGCATCCTCGGCGCGGATCGGACGCACCTCCACCTCCCAGCCGTTCTTGAGCGTCACCCACTCACGTAGCTCCTCCGGATAGGGCATGATCGCGAAGCGGGCCGGGGCGCCGAGGTCCATGGCGAAGTCCACCGCCACCATGTCGTCGCGGTTGAGCAGCAGCGGGTTGATCTCCACCCCGCGCAGCTCCAGCAGGTCGCTGGCCATCTGCGACAGCTTGACCAGCAGCTGGCAGAGCCGCTGGATATCGCGGTCGGGGTCGCTGGAGTGCTCGTGGATCAGGCGGGCCACATGGGTGCGGTCGACCATGTCCTCGGCCAGGGTCATGTTCAGCGGCGGCAGGGCCACCTGGCGGTCGGCCAGGATGTTGACCTTGTAGCCGCCGATGCCGAACACGATGACCGGGCCGAAGACCGGGTCCCGGGTGACCCCGGCGCACACCTGCAGCGAGTGCTTGCCCCGCTGCATCGGCTGCAGGCAGTACTCCCGCACCTCGAAGGCGGGGAACTTCTCGGCCACCTTCTCGCCCAGCTGCCGCACCCCCTCGGCGACCTGTTCCGGGGTCCGCAGGTCCTGCAGCAGGCCGGCGGAGAGCCGGTGGGGGTGCTTGCGATAGCGAAACGGCCGGCAGTTGCCCTCGTGGATCACCTTGAGGGCCATGGCGCCCTCGACCTCCGCGGCGGCCAGGGCCCCCTCCTCGGGGGTGGCCACGTAGCGGCTCGGCGCCACCGAGATGCCGTAGGCCTCTAGCACCTGGGCCGTCTCGGAGTGCGACAGCGTCTCGCGCCCCTGTTCCTTGGCGTCGCGGATCAGCGTCCGGCAGCGCCGGCGGATGTCGGCCGTGGTGGTGAACGGCAGGCTCGGCGGCGTCTCCTGGAGCAGCGCCTGCACCCGCTGGTAGTCCACCATGTGCATGAAGGCCTTGACCGCCTTCTCCGGTGACACATAGGTCGGGATCCCGGCCAGGTTGCACTCGTGGCGCGCCGAGAGCGCCTCCTCCAGCCCCATGAAGCTGGTCAGCAGGTTGCGACGGAAACGCTTGCGGTTGGCCACGACCGCCTGGGCGGTGGTCTTGGAGGGAGCCAGCCGCGTGGGCGCATGCACCACCAGCACGGCATCCACGCTGGGGTCGTTGGCGACGATCTCGATGGCATCCACGAACTTCTCGGGGGTGGCGTTGCCGCCCAGGTCCACCGGGTTCTCGCCTGGCTTGCTCATGTCGAAGTCGCCGCGCTCCAGCGCCGTCCGGGTCTCCTCGGTGAAGTGGGCCAGCTTGCCCCCCGCGCTGATCAGCTTGTCGATGGCCAGCAACGCCGGGCCCAGGCCGTTGGAGACGATGGCCAGGCGGTCGCCGCGCAGCGGCTTCATGCGCGACAGGGTCATCAGGGCGTCGAACAGCTCGTCGGAGTCCTGGACCCGGACCACGCCGGCCCGCGAGAAGGCGGCCTCGAAGATCTGGTCACGGTTGGCGACGCCGGGGGTCGGCGGCAGACCGGTCAGGTCGGACTCGGGGGTGCGCCCGCTCTTGATCGCCAGCACCAGGCGGTTGCGCGAGGCATCCCGCAGCGCCGTCATGAAGTGCTGGGCGTCGAGGATCTTCTCCAGGTGGAGCAGGATCGCCTGGCTCGGGGAGTACTGGTTGATGTAGTCCAGCAGGTCGGGAAGCATCACGTCGACGCTGTCCCCCACCGTGATCAGGTGCGAGAAGCCCACGCCGCGCCCCGCCGCCCAGTCGATCATGGCGGTGCCGAGCATGCCCGACTGCCCCAGATAGGCGACCCGCCCGGCCTTGATCGGCTGGCTGGCATAGGAGGCGTTCAGCTTGCGGCCCGGCACGATCAGGCCCATGCACTCCGGCCCCAGCACGCGGATGCCGGACTCCCGCGCCGCATTGAGCATGCGTTCGCGGATCGAGGCCTTGCCGTCGCGGGCCTCGTCGAGATGGGAGCCGCCGGAAAGCACCAGGGCGGCACGCACCCCGAAGCGCCCCAGCCGGGCGATGCGCCCGGGGACGGTGGCCACCGGCGAGCAGATCACCGCGAGGTCCGGGGTCTCCGGCAGCTGGGCGATGCGCGCGAAGGCGGGCTGCCCGAAGACGTTCTCGTAACCCTTGGGATTCACGGCCCAGAGGGTGCCGGGAAATCCGGCCTCCTGGAGGTTGCGGATCACCAGGCCACCCAGGGAGTGGGGCTTTTCCGAGGCGCCGATCACGGCGATGGTGCGGGGTTCGAAGAAGTGACGCAGGAAACGGGTGCTCAAGACGCTCTCCCGAGGGTTGTCCCGATGGATGGCTGACTACTGTGTACGACCTATTGTGACTGTCTGGCAAGGGTCGGGCCAAAGTAAAGTGACCCCAGTCAGCCTGGAGGCACCGATGATCACCGGTTACATTACCCATCCCCACTGCCAGCTTCATCACATGGGGCCAGAGCACCCCGAGAGCCCCCTGCGGCTGGAGGCGATCCGCGCCCGGCTGTCGCTGTCCGGCATCCTGCAGCAGACCATGCAGTCCGAGGCCCGCGAGGCCACCGAGGAGGAGCTGGCCCGGGTGCACCCGGTGCGGCACCTGCGGGCGCTGGACAAGTGCGTGCCCGAGCAGGGCATCGTCACCCTCGACAGCGACACCATGATGAACCCGGACAGCCTAAAGGCGGCCCGGGTGGCCGCCGGCGCGGTGATCCGTGGCGTCGACCAGGTCTTCCGCCACCAGGCCGACAACGTCTTCTGTGCGGTTCGCCCCCCGGGCCACCACGCCGAGGCCACCGATGCCATGGGCTTCTGCTTCTACAACAACGTGGCGGTGGGCGCCGCCCACGCCCGCGAGAAGTACGGCGCCCGGCGCATCGCCATCCTCGACTTCGACGTGCACCAGTGCAACGGCACCATCGACATCTTCAAGGATGACCCCGAGGTGCTGGTCTGCACCAGCTTCCAATACCCCTTCTACCCCTGGCGCTACCTGCGCAGCGAGTGGCAGAACGTGGTCAATACGCCGCTGGAGGCCGGCACCGACAGCGCCGCCTTCCGTCGCGCTATCGAGGACGACTGGCTGCCGGCCCTGCACCGCTTCAAGCCCGAGATCGTGCTGCTCTCCTCGGGCTTCGACGCCCATCGCGAGGACGAGATGGCCGAGCTCTGCCTGGAGGACGAGGACTTCCACTGGGTCACCCACATGGCCATGGAGATCGCCGCCCTCTATGCCGACAACCGCCTGGTCTCGGTGCTGGAGGGCGGCTACCACCTCGACTCCCTGGGCCGCAGCGTGGAGGCCCACCTGAAGGCGTTGCTGGGCCTGCCCTTCGCCGACTGAGGGGTTTCCCGCCCTCGGGAAACGTTGCCTTGGGCCCGAGGGCGGTCTGGCCCGTCGTGAGCGCGTGCCCCCGGGGCCTCAGCCGGGCGAGGCTGTGGTAGTCTAGGGGGAAACTCTGTTTCCTATAGTGAACCTCACGATGACCGCCACCACCGACCAGGATGCCGCCCTGCGAATCGCCTCGGGACGCAAGCCCTTCGTCGAGCCCCTGCGCCTCGGCGAGCGGCTCAAGGAGATCCGTCTGGCCAACCAGTGGACCCTCGAGGACGTCAGCCAGCGCACCGGCCTGGCCCGCTCGACGCTCTCCAAGATCGAGAACGACCAGATCTCGCCCACCTTCACCGCGGTGCAGAAGCTGATCGGCGGGCTCGGCATCGACCTGCCGCAGCTGCTCTCGCCGCCCCGCCAGCAGACCCGCACCATGGGACGCCGCGACCTGACCCGCCGCGGCCACGGCCAGCAGCACCCCACGCCCACCTACGAGCACGAGCTGCTCAGCTGCGAACTGGCCCAGAAGCGCATGATCCCCTTCAAGACCATCGTCCGGGCGCGGGCCTTCGAGGAGTTCAGCGAGTGGGTGCGCCATGACGGCGAGGAGTTCCTGATGGTGCTCGACGGCGAGATCCTGCTCTACACCGAGTTCTACGAGCCGCTGCACCTCGTCCAGGGCGACAGCATCTACTTCGACAGCGACATGGGCCACGCCCTGGTGTCGGTCAGCGACGAGGATGCCGTGGTGCTGTCGGTCTGCACCCGGGGCGAGAGCGCCGCCTGACGCCCCCGCCGGGGTTCATCCCCGGCCGCCGGCCCGCAGGCGGTCCCCGGGGCGCCGCGGCGGAATGGCGTCGAGCTCGAGGCGCGAACCGGCGTGGATCGCCTGGAAGTGACGCCCCTTGGCCCGGGCCACCAGCATGACCCCGAAGCGCTCGGCCAGCTCCACCCCCTTCTGGGTCACCCCGGAGCGGGAAACCAGCACCCCGATCCCCATCTGGGCGACCTTGAGCACCATCTCCGAGGTCAACCGCCCGGTGGTGTAGAAGATGTCGGCGCCCCCCGAATCCGCCTGGGCCAGCCACTGGCGCCCCGCCAGGGTATCCACGGCGTTGTGGCGTCCGACGTCCTCGACGAAGTCGAGCACCTGCTCCTGTCGGCAGAGGGCGCAGCCATGCACGGCGCCGGCGCTGCGGTAGGTCTCGTTGTGCTCCCCGAGGCTTTCCAGCAGCCCGTAGAGCACCGACTGGCGCAGCGGGGTCTCGGGCAGGGGCTGGCGGGGAATGGCCTCGAGCAGCCGTCCGAACACCGTGCCCTGCCCGCAGCCGGTGGTCACCGTGCGGTGCCCCAGCCGCTCCTCCAGGTCCTCCGGCTCGTGCCGTGTCACCACGGCCGCCGCCTCCACCTCCCAGTCCACATGCACCGCCAGCAGGTCCTCCCGGGCGGCGATCAGACCCTGGTTGCGCAGGTAGCCCACCACCAGCGCCTCGGGATCGGCGCCCAGGGTCATCAGGGTGACGATCTCGCGCTTGTTGAGGTAAAGAGTCAGGGCGCGCTCGGCGGCGATGGCCTGGCGCCTCGCCTCGCCGAATTCGTCGAAGACCTCGATCTCCAGGGTGGCGGGCAGGCGGGCCCGGCTCAGGCTGATCTCATGCATCGACGGCTCCTCGGCAAAGCGTTGAAGGAGATGATGGCATTCCCCGCTCCCGGTGTCTTTACTGGAAGGATCAAGATCATGACATCCCCATCGAGCACGACGCCATGTCCGCCTCCAGCAGCCAGACCACCCTGAGCCTCGACCTCGCCAGCGAGTCCCGCCGGGTCAAGGGTTTCACCTCGACCCGGTGGACCATCACCGACCTGTCGCCCGGCGATGGCGGCCCCTGGGTGCTCAGGCTCCAGCTCTTGCTGACCGAACGTGCCGCCTATCGCTTCAATCTCGAGGCGGGCACGCCGCGGCTGTTCGTGCGCGCCGGCGAGAGCGGCGCCCCCCCCTGCCCGTCGGCGGTAACGGCCAGCCAGGACGTCGCCGCCGCCTGGCTCGATGGCGAGCAGCAGGTGCTCGAGGTGGCGATGCCGCTGGCGATCCAGGCCTGGATCGAGGCCTATCTCGCCCGCCACGGGGAGGCCCCCGACGAGGGCCGCAAGAAGAAGCGCAAGGGCGCCGGCCGCGCCCGGGAGCAGACCGCATGAGCCGTCTGGAGCGCTGGTCACGCCGCAAGCTCGGCGATGAGCTCGAGGAAGAGGCCCCGGCCGAGGGTGCGGTCGCCGCGCGGGAGGAGGCCGAGCCGCCGGCCGCGGCGGAGCCCGAGCCGGGCAGCCTGGATGCCACCCTGCCCGACCCCGAGGACCTCCCTGCCGGCAGCGACTTCACGGCATTCCTGCAGGCGGGCGTCAGCGATGGCCTGCGTCGGCGGGCCCTGCGCCGCATGTTCTCGGGCGACCATTACGGGATTCGTGACGGTCTCGATGACTACGACGATGACTATCGCCAGCGGCTCAAGCCACTGGCCGGCGAGCTCGCCCAGCGACTCAGGCAGTGGACTCGGCGGGTCGAGGAGGAGGAGCCTCAGGCGGACGCACCGGCCGACGAGGCATCAGCCGAGGCGCAGGGGCCTGACACGGCTTCGGCCAACGACGACAGTGGCGACCGCGATGACCGGCGGCTGGACGAGAGCCTCACCGATGGCGGTTCGGCCTCCCGCGGGGAGGCATTAGACCAAGGGTGAGGTGGCAGGATCACCCAAACCGACCAGAATTCAATATTAGCTTCTCAAAATAATAACGAAGACATCCCGACCGTGAGGTGGCATGAATCAGCGAATCGACACGATTGCCGTGGACGACGCCGGCAACCGTCAGGCGAGGGAGGCGGCCTACCGCCGCGCCTCCTGGCCACTCAACCTTACCCCGGCCAGCGTCGAGTACCTCAGCCAGGGCCACGCCCTGCTCCTCGGCAACGAACGTGACGCACGCCTCGCCGCCCTTGCCCTGCGGGAGCGGGGGCTCGGCTCCCTTACGCTGCTGTTCACCGAGCCTGTTCCTCCTGCTGCCGCCGCCGAGGGAGAGGTGGATGACGAGGCGCTGTTGGCCGCGACCGCCGGCCTGACGCACCACCGGCTGACCCGCGAGCAGGCGGCGAGCCTGCGCGTCGCGGGATACCTGGGCCGCTTCCGGGTCACCCTCGAGCAGGGCGAGGCCCCGCTCGACCTGGCCCGCGCCCTGGCCGACCGCGACCACTTCGACCAGGTACTCGACCTCGGCGAGACCCCGGCCCTGGCGCTGGAGCTGCCGCCGCCCGGGTATGTTGCGACCCGCTGGGCCGCCCCCGAGGCCCCTGCCCGGCTCGACGCCTTCGCCGCTCTGGTCGGCGAGTTCGACAAGCCCCGCTACTTCCAGATCAACCACTCGCTCTGTGCCCATTCGGCCAGTGGCAACACCGGCTGCACCCGCTGCCTGGAGGTCTGCCCCGCCGATGCCATCCAGAGCCAGAAGGGTCGCGTCGGGTCGCACATCGAGATCGATCCCTACCGCTGCCACGGGGTCGGCAGCTGCAGCAGCGCCTGCCCCACCGGCGCCATCGAGTTCCGCCTGCCCGAGTCCCATCGCCAGCAGGAGACCCTGCTGGCCTGGCTCTCGGCCTACCGTCAGGCGGGCGGCGGCCAGCCGGTGGTACGCTTCGTGGCGAGCGACCACCTCCCCCCCGACGAATCACCGGCCGGCCATGTCCTCGACGTGCCCCTCGAGGAGCTCGGCGCTGCCGGCCATGACCAGTGGCTGACGGCCCTGGCCGGCGGTGCCGCCGAGGTGCGCCTGCAGCATCACCCCGACATGCCGGCGCGCCTGGACGCCTTCCTCGACGACCAGCTGGCCCAGGCACACGCCCTCCTCGAGGCGCTGGGGCATCCGGCCGAGCGCCTCTCGGTGGTCGCTGTCGGCGACACCCTGGCCCGGGATGCCCTGCCCGCCTGCCCGCCGCTCCCCGCCGATGACTTCGTGCTCGATGCCGCGGACAAGCGGGATCGTCTCAACCAGGTACTCGACCGTCTCGCCGCCCTGGGAGAGCCGGACGGGGCCCGCCATGCCATGCCCCGCGAGGCCGCCTACGGGGGCCTTGCCGTCGACACCCAGCGCTGCACCCTCTGCATGGCCTGCGTGGCGAGCTGCCCGACCCCCGCCCTGGCGGCCGGCACGGAGAGCCCGGAGCTCAGCTTCCGCGAGGCCGACTGCGTGCAGTGTGGCCTCTGTGCGGATGCCTGCCCCGAGGAGGCAATCGCCCTGCTCCCCGGTTTCCTGGCCGACCCTGCCCGCCAGCAGCGGCAGGTCTGCCATGCGGAGGCGGCCTTCGACTGCATCCGCTGCGGCAAGCCGTTCGCCACCGCCAGCACCATCGCGAGCATCAAGGCCAAACTGGCCGACCATCCCTACTTCGCCGGCGACGCGATCTCGCGGCTCGAGATGTGCGAGGACTGCCGCGTTCGGGACGTGTGGCGGGACCTGGCACGGGACCCCGAATCGCAACTGAAGGTGTGAACCGATGAGCGATACTGTCATGCACGAGGCAGCGACCGGGCCGGACGAGCTCCACGCCCTGAGAGCCGATGTCTACCGCCTGCTGGCGCGCCTGCTGCGCGAGGCGCCCGATGCCGAGTTGCTGGCCTGGCTGGGCGATCTCGAGGTCGAGGACGAGGCCAGCCCGCTGGCGGCGTCCTGGCGCGAGCTCGTCGAGGCGTCACGCCAGTCCCGCCCGGAGGCGCTCGCCCGGGAGCACTTCCGCCACCTGGTCGGCGTCATCCAGGGCGACGTGACCCCCTACGCCTCCTGGTACCGCGATGGCGAGCTGATGGACCAGGCCCTGGTCGCGCTGCGCCGCGACCTCAAGGCGCTGGGCATCGAGCGCGACGCGCAGAGCCGCGACCCTGAGGACCACCTGGCGGCGCTCTGCGAGACGATGGCCCTGCTCATCGAGGCCGGTTCGCCCGCCGAGGCCCGCTTCTTCATGACCCACCTGGCCCCCTGGGCGGCCTCCTGCCTGACGGACCTGGCCGGGGTGGAGAGTGTGTTCTATTCCGGGCTCGGCCGACTCGGCCGCGCCTTCATCGACAGGGAAGAGGCGCTGCTCGCCCGCGAGGCAGCGCAGGAACCGGTCAGGCTCGTGGAGCCCTGACCCCCGACTGACGCCGGCTCGCGAGAGTGATCCATGACGACGACAAAGATAACGACAAGGCCCCACACGACACCGCGCCAACTCACGGCCACGGCATGAACGAGGAGACCTCCATGAACAACACCAAGAACCCCCAGCGCCGTCGCTTCCTCAAGACCCTCGGCGTCGGCACCGCCGCCGCCGGGGCGGCTGCCGCCGTCGGCCACGTCACCCTGGTGCAGGCCGAGACGCCCCGCGCCGAGTCCCCGGCCGACCGGGCCGAGGGCTACCGGGAAACCGACCATATCCGCACCTTCTACGCCACCCTGCGGGACTGACGGCTCGACAGCCAGGAGATCACACCATGCGTCTGACTCGTAAAAGTGATGCCCCCCAGGCCCCCGGGCTCGGCATCTCCCGCCGCCAGTTCCTCAAGCGCAGCGGCGCCACCACCGGTGGCCTCGCCGCGGCCGGCTTCATGGGCGCGCCGATGATGCGTCGCAGCGAGGCCGCGGAGAAGACCCCCGTGCTCGACTCGCCGGTGGAGACCAGGCGGACGGTCTGCTCCCACTGCTCGGTGGGCTGCGGCGTCTATGCCGAGGTGCAGGAGGGCATCTGGACCCGGCAGGAGCCGGCCTTCGACCATCCCATCAATCGCGGGGCCCACTGCGCCAAGGGCGCTTCCCTGCGGCAGCACGGCCACTCCAGCCGGCGACTCAAGTACCCCATGAAGCTGGTGGGGGGCGAGTGGCAGCGCATGAGCTGGGAGGACGCCATCGAGGAGATCGGCGACAAGGTGCTCCAGCTCACCGAGCAGCACGGTCCCGACAGCATCTACTGGCTGGGGTCGGCCAAGTTCAACAACGAACAGGCCTACCTGATGCGCAAGTTCGCCGCGCTGGCCGGCACCAACAACACCGATCACCAGGCGCGCATCTGCCACTCCACCACCGTGGCCGGGGTGGCCAACACCTGGGGCTACGGGGCGATGACCAACTCGCTCAACGACATGCAGAACAGCAAGTCGATCATGTTCATCGGCTCCAACCCCAGCGAGGCGCACCCGGTGGCCATGCAGCATATCCTGCTGGCCAAGGAGCGCAGCCACGCCCAGATCATCGTCGTCGACCCGCGCTTCACCCGCACCGCCGCCAAGGCCGACAGCTTCGTGCGCATCCGCCCCGGCTCCGACGTGGCCTTCATCTGGGGCCTGCTCTGGCACATCTTCGAGAACGGCTGGGAAGACCGGGAGTACATCAACCAGCGCGTCTATGCCATGGACGAGGTCCGCGCCGAGGTCGCCAGCTTCCCGCCAAGCGAGGTGGAGCGCATCACGGGAGTGCCCGAGGCGCAGATGTATGACACCGCCCGCCGCCTGTCCGAGAACCGCCCGGGATGCATCGTCTGGTGCATGGGCGGTACCCAGCACACCACCGGCAACAACAACACCCGCGCCTACTGCATCCTCGAGCTGGCGCTGGGCAATGTGGGCAAGTCCGGCGGGGGCGCCAACATCTTCCGCGGCCACGATAACGTCCAGGGGGCCACGGACCTGGGGCTGATGTCCCACTCCCTGCCCGGCTACTACGGCCTCGCCGAGGGGGCCTGGGCCCACTGGGCGAGGGTCTGGGACCTCGACCTCGACTGGCTGAAGAGCCGCTTCGACCAGACCGAGTATGCCGACGGCCAGCCGATGTACAGCAACGGCATCACGGTGTCGCGCTGGATCGACGGCGTACTCGAGGAGGAGGACGCGATCTCCCAGCGCACCCGGCTCAAGGCGATGTTCTACTGGGGCCATGCGGTCAACTCCCAGTCCCGCGGTCCCGAGATGCAGCAGGCGATGCAGCAGCTCGAGATGATGGTCATCGTCGACCCCTACCCCACCGTGGCCGGCGTCATGCACGGCCGCCAGGACGGGGTCTACCTGCTGCCCGCCGCGACCCAGTTCGAGACCACCGGCAGCGTCACCGCCACCAACCGCTCCATCCAGTGGCGTGACAAGGTGATCGAGCCGCTGTTCGAGGCCAAGCCCGACCACGAGATAATGTATCTGCTGTCGCGCAAGCTGGGCTTCGCCGATGAGCTGTTCAAGCACATCGAGGTGAACGGCACCGAGCCGGTCATCGAGGACATCACCCGCGAGTTCAACCGCGGCATGTGGACCGTCGGCTACACCGGCCAGAGCCCCGAACGGCTCAAGGACCACCAGCAGAACTGGCACACCTTCAGCTTCCGCACCCTGCAAGCCGAGGGCGGTCCCGCCGATGGCGACTACTACGGCCTGCCCTGGCCCTGTTGGGGCACCGCCGAGATGGGCCACCCCGGCACGCCGATCCTCTATGACACCAGCAAGCGGGTCTCCGAGGGCGGCCTCACCTTCCGGGCCCGCTTCGGCATCGAGCGCAACGGCGAGAACATCCTCTCCGATGGCTCCTACAGCGAGGGGTCCGAGCTCAACGACGGCTATCCCGAGTTCACCGATGCCATGCTCAAGGATCTGGGCTGGTGGGACGACCTCACCCAGGAGGAGCAGGCCGAGGCGGAGGGCAAGAACTGGAAGACCGACCTCTCCGGTGGCATCCAGCGGGTGGCCATCGCCCACGAGTGCGCCCCCTTCGGCAACGCCAAGGCGCGCTGCAACGTCTGGACCTTCCCGGACCCGATCCCCAAGCACCGCGAGCCGCTCTATACCAGCCGCCGCGACCTGGTCGCGGACTACCCCACCTGGGACGACGTTGCCTCCCACTACCGCCTGCCGACGCTCTACAAGAGCATCCAGGACAACGACAACTCGGATCGCTACCCGATCATCCTCACCTCGGGGCGCCTGGTGGAGTACGAGGGGGGCGGCGAGGAGACCCGCTCCATGTCGTGGCTGGCCGAGCTGCAGCAGCAGATGTTCGTCGAGATCAACCCGGCGCTGGCCAACGAGCTGGCGGTGGCCGATGGCGACATGGTGTGGGTCGAGGGGGCCGAAGGCGGCCGCGTCCGTGTCCAGGCCCTGGTGACGCCCCGGGTGGCCCGCGAGGTGGTGTTCATGCCCTTCCACTTCGGCGGCATGTTCCAGGGCGAGAACCTGCATGACCGCTATCCGGAAGGCTCGGCGCCCTACGTGCTCGGCGAGGCGGCCAACACCGCCACCACCTACGGCTATGACACCGTGACACAGATGCAGGAGACCAAGTGCACCCTGTGTCGTATCGAGAAAGCCAGCTGATTGCGCTCGCCTACCAGGAGATTCCCATGGCTCAGATGAAATTCATGTGCGACGCGGAACGCTGCATCGAGTGCAACGGCTGCGTCACCGCCTGCAAGAACGCCAACGACGTCGAGTGGGGCATCCAGCGCCGCCGCGTGGTGACCCTCGACGATGGTGAACCCGGCGAGGTGTCGATCTCGGTGGCCTGCATGCACTGCGATGACGCGCCGTGCATGGCGGTCTGCCCCACCGACTGCTTCTACAAGACCGACGACGGCATCGTGCTGCACGACAAGGACCTGTGCATCGGCTGCGGCTACTGCCTCTACGCCTGCCCCTTCGGGGCGCCGCAGTTCCCCAAGCAGAACGCCTTCGGCGAGCGCGGCAAGATGGACAAGTGCACCTTCTGTGCCGGCGGGCCGGCGGAGAGCAAGGAGGAGGAGTACGAGAAGTACGGGGCCAACCGCATCGCCGACGGCAAGCTGCCGCTGTGCGCGGAGATGTGCTCCACCAAGGCCCTGCTGGCCGGCGATGCCCAGACGGTGGCGGACATCTTCCGCCAGCGCGTGGTGCAGCGCGGCCATGCGGACGGCGGCTGGTCGGGGAACCCCCGTGCCGATGCCGACAACCTCGCCTACGACGCCACCCGCCAGGGGTAAGGAGGCTCCATGGATATGCCAACTGCCTGGCCGCTGTGGCGGATGCTGGCCCTGGCCCTGGCGCTGCTGCTGGGTCTGGCCTGTGCCCAGCCGGTGCTGGCCCAGGCCGACCCGGATCGCGAGGCCGCCACCGCGGTGGGGGGCGTCTCGCCGGACACCTGGCGCCAGGTGCGCAGCGGCGAGGTCGGCCCCAACTTCCGCGACAGTCGGGCCGACTCCACCTACAACCTGATCAACGCCAGCGGGGAGAGCTGGCGTCAGCTGCGCAACCGCTGGGTCTCCCCCTTCGGCCTGATCGCGGTCGGCGGGATGATCGTGGTGATCGCGCTGTTCTACGTGATCGTCGGCCGCAAGGATCTCAGCGAACCGCGCACCGGCCGCAAGCTGCTGCGCTGGCCGCTGGTGGTGCGTTCGATCCACTGGACCGTGGCCACGCTGTTCATCGTGCTGGCGCTCTCCGGCCTGAACCTGCTCTACGGCAAGTTCGTCTTTCGGCCGCTGTTCGGTGATGCCGTGTGGGGCGCGATGATCTCCGCCTCGAAGGTCGCCCACAACTACCTGGGACCGCTGTTCGGCATCCTGCTGGTGGTGCTGCTGGCCCGGGTGCTGAAGCACAACTGGCCGAAGCGTCATGACCTGGCCTGGTTCAGGCAGGGCGGTGGTCTGGTCGGCAAGGGGCACCCCGACGCGGGCTTCGCCAACGGAGGCGAGAAGCTGTGGTTCTGGCTGCTGGCCACGGCCGGCCTGGCGGTGGTCGCCAGCGGCTTCGTGCTGGACTTCCCCAACTATGGCCAGAGCCGCGACACCATGCAGTGGGCCAACATCATCCACGCCGTGGGGGCCCTGGGCCTGACGGCCGTGGCGCTGGGCCACATCTACATCGGCACCATCGGCTCGGAGGGCTCCCTGGAGGGGATGACCACCGGCTATGTCGACGAGACCTGGGCCAGGGACCACCACAACCTCTGGTACGAGGAGGTCAAGGACCAGGCGATCCCCGAGGAGCAGCTCGCCGCCGGTCGCCCCGCGCCCGACGGCGGTGACGAGGCCGCCTCCCGGCCCGGGTGAGACCCGTTGACAGCCCTCCCCCTCGACACCGCCTTCGGGCGGTGTCTTTTTGTTATGCTGGCGACAACATGACACCCATCACGCCAGGGAGAGACCCCATGGAACACCTCGATGACGCGACCCGCACGGAGCTCGAGGCCGCGGCCTTCCGCCGCCTGCTCAGGCACCTCAACGAGCACAAGGAGGTGCAGAACATCGACCTGATGATCCTGGCCGACTTCTGCCGCAACTGCCTCTCCAAGTGGCTGGTGACCGCCGCCGAGGAGCGCGGTGCGGAACTGGATTACGAGACGGCCCGCGAGTTCGTCTACGGCATGCCCTACCGCGAGTGGAAGGAGAAGTACCAGCAGGAGGCCACCCCGGAACAGCTGGCCGCCTACGAGGCCCGCCAGGCCGAGAAGCGTCAGGCCGGGGAGAGCTCGTGACATGAGCGAGGCGATGATTCCCCTCTCGGTGGCCGTGCTGACCATCTCCGACACCCGCACCGAGGCGACCGACCGCAGCGGCCAGAGCCTGGTGGAGCGGCTGACCGCCGCCGGCCACCGCCTGGCCGACAAGCAGATCGTGCCGGACGACATCTACCGGATCCGTGCCGTGGTGGCCGGGTGGATCGCCGACCCCGAGGTGCAGGTGATCCTGACCACCGGCGGGACCGGCTTCACCGGCCGCGACTCGACCCCGGAGGCGGTGGGTGTGCTGCTGGACAAGCAGATCGAGGGGTTCGGCGAACTGTTCCGCCACCTCAGCTGGCAGGAGATCGGCAGCTCCACGGTGCAGAGCCGCTGCCTGGGCGGGCTGGCCAATGCCACGGTGGTGTTCTGCCTTCCCGGCTCCACCGGGGCCTGCCGCACCGCCTGGGACGGCATCCTGGCCGAGCAGCTCGACAGCCGACATAAACCCTGTAATTTCGCGAATCTGGTCATTCCCGAACGAGGCCAGCATGGCTGAGATGCAGAGCGTCGAGGCGGCCCTGGCCGCGTTGCTCGCCGACGTGGCCCCGCTGCCTGACGAGGCCTTGCTCTGCGAGCGGGCCGCCGGGCGGGTGCTGGCCGAGGCGGTCATGGCGCGACTCGACGTGCCGCCCTTCGACAACAGCGCCATGGACGGCTATGCCCTGCGACACGCGGACGCCGGCCGCTGGCTGCCGGTGAGCCAGCGCATCGCCGCCGGGGCCCAGGCCGTTCCGCTGGCCCCGGGCAGCTGTGCGCGCATCTTCACCGGCGGCGAGCTCCCGCCGGGGGCCGACTGCGTGGTGATGCAGGAGCGGGTCGAGGTGGAGGGCGACCGGGTGCGGATTCCCGATGGCATCCCGGAGGGTGACAATGTGCGCCGCCGAGGCCGCGACGTCGCGGCCGGGGACACGCTGCTGACGGCGGGCGAACGGCTGGAAGCGGCGGCGCTGGGCCATCTGGCGGGCCAGGGCATCACCGAGGTTCGGGTCCGCCGCCGCCCGCGGGTCGCCCTGCTCAGCACCGGCGACGAGATCGTCGACCCCGGCCAGCCCCTGGCGCCTGGGCAGATCTACAACTCGAACCGGCCCATGCTCAGGCGCCTGCTGGAACGCTTCGGTGCCGAACTGGTGCGGGTCGCCTCGGTGCCCGATGACGCGGCCGGGACCCGGGAGACCCTGGCCACCGCGGCCCGGGAAGCCGACGTGGTGATCTCCACCGGTGGCGTCAGCGTCGGTGAGGAGGACCACGTCAAGGCGGCACTGGAGCGGCTGGGACGCCTCGACCTGTGGCGCCTGGCCATCCGTCCGGGCAAGCCGCTGGCGCTGGGACGCCTGCCCGGCGAGGCGGGGCGCGAGGCGCACTTCGTCGGTTTACCGGGTAACCCGGTGTCGAGCTTCGTCGGCGCCTGGCTGTTCCTGAGGCCGCTGATGGGGGCGCTGCAGGGCTGCCCGTCCCTGGCCAGCCTGCCCAGGCTGAAGGCCCGGGCCGACTTCACCACCACCACAGGGCCACGCCGGCACTACATGCGCGTGGCGCTGGAGTTCACCGAAGAGGGCATCCTGGCGAGGGCCTTCCGCGACCAGAACTCCGGGGTGCTCTCCTCCTGCATCAGCGCAGATGCCCTGGCCGTGATTCCGGCCAATAGCCACGTCGCCCCCGGAGAGATCATCGACTGCCTGTGGCTGCGGGTGGAGTGAGGGTCACGCCTCGGGGATTTCCAGCGCCGCCCTGACCTCGGGCCAGAGGCGCTGGAAGTCGGCCTCCAGCCGGGGATAGTCACCGACCAGCCAGGGGACCAGCTCGGCCAGGCGGTTGGGGCCCGACAGCCGCTGGCCGATCCCGCGGATGGCCCGGCAGGTGAAGGCGAAGTCGGCGTAGCGATGGAGCCAGTCCTGCTCCACCAGCACCGGCATCATGGGAGCCAGGCGAGCCGGCGCGGGGCGATCGGCCAGCAGCCGGTAGCAGCGCGCCACCAGCCGGGATTCCTGGCGGGCGAGCCCCAGGTCGCGGGCCACGAAGTGATCCCAGACCAGGTCCAGGGCGATGCCCGCATAGCGGCGCTGGGGTGACGGCGCCCTCTCCCGCACCGAGCGCACCACCGGATGGCCGTCCACGTAGGCATCCACGCGGCGATGATGGCGGATCCCGGCGGCCACCTCCGCCGCCCAGGCCGTGAGGTCGGCCCCCTTCACCCCGTCGGCGATCAGGTTGCCGTAGAGGAAGTCGTCGCTGCCGCCCTGGGCCAGCCAGGCGTGAGCCAGGAAGTTCATGGCCGCCTAGAGGCAGTTGGCCGGCTTGGGCAGGCCCGCCAGCCTGGCCGCCACCTTGGCCGGGCTGCCGGGGAACAGCCGCATCAGGTGGATGGAGCGCCCCTTCTCCGGCCCCAGGGCCAGGCCCACGGCCTTGACCAGGGGGCGCATCGCCGGAGCCTGCTCGAAGCGCGCGTAGAAGTCGCGCAGCACCTCGATCACCTCCCAGTGTTCATCGACGAGCGTCAGCCCCTCCTCGGCCGCCAGGCGCTCGGCAACCGCCGGTGACCAGTCGGCCAGCTCGACCAGGTAGCCCTCGGGGTCGAGGGCGATGTCACGGCCCTCCACCGTCAGGTGGCGTGCGATCTCCGTCGTGGCCATCAGTACCAGCTCACCGTGCGGTCCGCCTCCTCCGTCAGCAGGACGAAGCCGTCGACGTCGACCACCTGGACGGCCGGGTCGCAATGCCCCTCCAGGCCGCGCGACGCCAGGTCCTCGCGCAGGGCGAAGAGTCGCCCTTCCAGCCCCTCGAAATGGCGCACCAGCTGCGGCATGGCCCCCTGGACGCCATCCTCGATCAGCAGGAGGCGATCCTCGGGGCCGATGGCCGTCAGCGCCTGGCGATAGACCAGGCTGGTGGCGGGGGAACGATTCAGGATATGCAGCAGCATGCTCGGCTCCTCGGGCCGCGGACCGGCCCGCGGCGGGGACGGTCAGAAGGTCAGCACCAGCCTGTGCTCGGCCGGCAGGCGGGGAAGCGATTCGGCATCGAGCCGGTTCACCGGCAGCATCAGGTCCTGCTCGGCGAGACCGAAGCGTGCCAGGGCCTCGGCTTCCACCAGCAGGGTATCGATATCATACATCGCCAGCATCTCGAGGGTCGCGGCGGTCCCCTTCTGGCCCAGTGCGCCCGCCTGCTGGCCCCTGACCAGGGCAGTGACGGCCTCGCCCATGAACAGCAGCGAGACCTGCCGGCCGAAGGCCGCCGCCACCAGGGCGGCATCCAGCCCCTCGCGCAGCCAGCTCGAGCCATGGGGCCCGTGGCGCAGGATCACCAGCAGGTCGGCCACGTTCTCCCGGGTGGACTCCTCACTCATCTGCCTTGCTCCTTCAACGGTTCGGCCTCAGGGGCCGAAGGTGACCAGGCGATCGCAGCGCAACCCCAGGTCGACCAGCTGGCCAAGCCCGGTCAGCTCGAAGGGGGGCTCGACGCTGTGCCCCTGCTTGCCGTGGCGGGCCGCTTCACGCTCGTCGAGCAGGCCCCGGCGAAGCGCCGCGGCGATGCAGACCTGCAGCGGCACGCCCTGTTCACGGTTCAGGGCCTTCCAGCCATCGACGAGATGGGGTTCATCCTGCGGGGGGGCGGCGAGGCGCGCCGCGTTGTGCACGCCGTCATGGTAGAAGAAGACGCCCTCCAGGCCATGCCCCCTGGCCACCAGGGCACGGGCGAAGCGCAGGGCGGAGTGAGAGGCCTGGCGGCTGTAGGGGGCACCGAGCAGCAGGATGGCGTAGCGCATGATGAAAGTGTCTCCGCAAACAGGCTGGCCCCGCCGAGGCGGGGCCAGCCGAACCGTGCCTGAGCCTGACGGGTCAGTCGTTGCTCATGATGCCGAGCAGCGACAGCAGGCTCACGAACAGGTTGTAGATCGACACGTAGAGGGTGATGGTGGCGAGGATGTAGTTGGTCTCGCCGGCCCGGTGGACGATCTCGCTGGTCTGGTAGAGGATCGCCGCGGAGGCGAACAGCACGAAGCCGGCGGAGACCATCAGCATCAGGGTCGGGATCTGGAAGACCAGTCCCGCCACCATGGCCAGGATCAGCACGATGGCACCGGCCATCAGGAAGTTGCCCAGGAAGCTGAAGTCCTTCTTGGACACCAGCGCCACGGCGGAGAGCCCGATGAAGGTGAGGCCGGTCATGGCCAGGGCGTTCATCACCAGGGCCGCGCCATTGGGCAGCGCCAGGTAGGCGTTGAGGATCGGACCCAGGGTGAAGCCCATGAAGCCGGTGAAGGCGAAGGTGGACAGCAGGCCCAGCGCGGAGTTGGCGGTCTTGTGCACTAGGAACATCAGGCCGTAGGCGCCGATGAAGAACACCAGGATGTTCATGCGCTCGAGACCCATCGCCATGGCCGCACCGGCGGTCACGGCGGAGAACAGCAGCGTCATGGCCAGCAGGCCATAGGTGTTGCGCAGGACCTTGTTGGTGCCGACCGCCTGTGTCTGCTGGCGGCTCAGCTGAGTGTCTTGATAAGCCATGGATCCAGTGCTCCCTGTGGTCTAGTGATCTTGGCAGTTGACCTAGAATGCCGACTAGAGGTTCCCGACGCAAGACGTTGAGGCACAAGCCCTCAACGCTGTTTCCTCACCCGATCCCGACTGAAGCAGGCGCCTGGCCACCTCTGCTGCGGTCTCGCAGACGTCGGGGCCCGCCGCATCCAGCGTGGCGAGGTCCATCCAGCGCAGCTCCGTGGCATCGTCGGCGGCGGCCTCGACGCCTCCCCGCCAGCGCATGCCGATGACCACGATCACGTAGTGGGCCACCAGGCTGCCCAGGGCATCATGGTCGAACAGGTCGATGGCCGTGAGCACGACCTCGCCGATGGCCTCGACGCCGGTCTCCTCGCGCAGTTCCCGCGCGGCGGCGTCCCGGAGGCTCTCGCCGGCCTCGACCTTGCCACCGGGCAGGGCCAGTCGTCCCGCATTGGGCGGGTAGCGGCGCCGGACCATCAGGATATGGCCGTCGCGAATCAGCGCGGCCGACACCGCCGGCACCGGGCGCAGGGCGGCCTCGTCTCTGAAATCTGGCATGCTGGGCTCCCTCCTTTGCCTCCAGTGTGCCGCAGGACGCCCCGCTTGGCTAACGCCTTGATACGCTGGCGCTCTTGACCCACCCGGGAAAACTGGTAATATGCCGACCCGTGAGCCGGAGGGATGGCAGAGCGGTTGAATGCACCGGTCTTGAAAACCGGCAAGGGTTAACGCCCTTCCAGGGTTCGAATCCCTGTCCCTCCGCCATTTCTATTCCCAAAGCCCTGTTTTTACAGGGCTTTTTTATTGCCAGTCCAAACGTCCCAACATCCTTCCCAACTTTCCCAAAATGGTAGAAAACGCCTAGCCGGGCGTGGGGTTACGCTGCCCGTGCCCGTTCATTGGCCACATGGATAAGCTGCCCATGGGGGCCTCCTTCACCAGGTGATTAGGTCTAGCATCCGGTTACGCTGGCCAATGCCCTGCGCAGCCAGGCCCGCTACTACGTTGGCGCGGTCGTCAGGGCCAGCGGGTGCGGTGGTGCGCTCTAGGCGTTGCACGCGGTTTTTAATCTGTCTCATGCGTCGATACCGTTCGCGTTCAGGATTAACGCGGCTAGCTCGCGTTTGGTATCACTCTCAGCATGGCGGGCGCGGTGTCTGAGCGCGTCCACCACTTCGGGGGATAGGTTGCCGCGCCAATGTCTAGCGCGACTCTCAAGGCGTGATAAGCGCGATTGCAGTCCCATTAGGTGTAAGCCTCCACCATGGACTCGAGGGCGGCTAGGCGCCTGTCGATGCGGTGGCGGGTCACGCGCCCCGCGCCCGCTGTTGGGCGGTGAAGATGAGTTGTGCTTGATGGCCGGCGATGTTGGCAATCTCCCGAGCCAGGGTGAACGCCTGCATCACCTCGGGGTGGGCGTCCAGACTGCTACGGCCTTGCAGGCTGGGGCTCGGCTCATGTGCAGCGTCAGCAGCAGCACAGGCGCCTTTGATGGCCGCGTTGCTTGCGTTGTGCAGCCCGTCCAGCTTGGCCCGCACCTCGGCCACCTGACGCACCAGGGCGGCGAGCTCGTCATGGGCCTGACGCTCGGCCTCGAACGCATCATCCAGCGCCTTGAGCGCCTTTTGATGGGCCGGCTTGGCATCCTGGGCGGCGGCTTCGATGCGCTGCTCCTCGAGGATCTCCAGGCGGTCACGGGCGATACCGGCGGCGCGAACCTGACGCTCCACCTCTACCGTGGCCACATCGGCGGCGGCCATATCACCAGCGGCGAGCGCATCTTGATACGCCTGACGGGCCTGCTCCTCGAGGGCGGTGGCCTGCTCCTCAGCCTCTACTGCCTGGGCCAGCTGGGCGTCGATCTTGGCGGTGGCGGTTTGCTTGGCCATTAGCGTTGGCCTCCCTTGCCGGTCGATTTCTTCCATTGGTTTTTCATATCAGCGGCGGCTGCATCTTGCTGGGCGCGGCTGATTTCGTGCGCTCGTTCCCGGCTTGTCGGCTGGGGTCGCTTGTCAGCGGCATCGGTGCGGGTGCCGGCATAGGTCGCATCGGCGTCGAAGATCACAGCGGCTTGCAGGGCGTCGGCCACGATGCTCTCGAGTTGCTGCCGGGGCAGGGTGTGATTACTGGCAATGGCGCCCACCACATGCGCGGTACGGGCGGGGGAATGCTGGATGGTCATTTACGGTTCCTCGGGGTCTGCTGAGTCTTGGCGCGATGCTTGGGCGATTCATGCGGAAGGCGGCCACCTTGGCGGGCCTGGCCGCCGGCGCGTGACTTGGTGTGGTTTGATGCTGATAGCGTGATGTTTGTCTTCACGGGGCCTTCCTCCAGGCAGTCGGGTCAGGGCAATCGGGCGCGTCCGGGTCGCCGGTCACGGTGTGGTAGAAGTCGCGGTAGAGGCCGATGAAAAACTCGTTGGCTGTTTGGCGTGGCTGTGGCTGTCGGGGATCCAGGGCGGCCAGGCGGTGGGCGGGTTGGCTACCCCATTGGCGGATTCCTCCAGGGCGGCCAGACGGCGCTCCAGCTCGTCAATCTCAGTGATTCGGGCCACCTGCCCGAGAGCGCCCACCAACTGCGCAGCGACATCGGCGGGAATCTCTCCAGCGGCGGCACTATCCACCAGGCGGCGGGAGACGCCAGCCAGCCCCTCGGCCCCGTCAAGATCCACATGGATCGGTGCCGGCTGCGGTTTCAGTGACGGCGATATGCGGTCAAGGCAGATCCGCAACGCCTGGGCATCGCCAGCCAGGGCCATCTCTACGGCTTTGCTCGCCAGTGCCGGCCCATGCTCGGCCAGCTGCCGGCGGAGTTCGGTTGTTGCCGACTTCGGGCGCCCGTTCGGGTTGCCGCTGGTGCCTGGCTTGAATCGCCCATCGGGTAATCGTTCAGTCATTTGGGATACCTCATTAGCCTGTTCCTTATTATAGCATGAAGCTATCAAGAGCAACAAATAGATAAACAGGAGCTATCATGGAAAAGTCAAGATAAGATTTAAAAATTGAGTTCAATTTCTTGCCGATGCCTTAGCGGCCTGCTCTGAGCGTGGGGATCAGGCGGTGGAGTGGGGTGCGGCGCCATGGATGCCGTAAACGCTTGATTTATAAGACTCTCACTTTTCGGGGCAGTCTTCTGTCCGGTGGTGGATGCAGTATGGTGAGTTTGGTGAGTATGATTCCCCCCCAAATACTATCGACATAGACTTCTATGAGTAGCTCATGACGGGTAGAAACAAACTCACCATACTCACCAAACTGCACATCTTGACGAAAAAAGGGGCCTTTCGGCCCCTCAGTTGCTACAGCTTCTCAATTATCCATGCGGTTTCCCGCGACCGCCCCTGCCGCTTCCGCAAGCGTCGGCCATTGCATACCCGGTCGGCTCGGAATTGCAGGACCTTGCCGATGCCACGGGCAGTGAGTTGCCGGCCTGTCCGGTACTCCTCCAGCGTATCGGCAAGCGTTTGTTGCTCGTCACCGGGTATCGGCTCGAATCCGACACGGCCCGCATCGGCACAGCGGTCTAGTACCCGCTTGATGTCCTTGCTCGAGAAAGGCTCAGTGCCGAAAACATCAGCCAGTGACGACAACAGCGCGTCGAGTTGCTCTTGCTCAGGGTCGGCGGCTTGGGCGGCGTCTACAGCTTCCATCGGGTCGGCATACTCGCCTAGCAAGTCGAACTCTCGGCTAATCCAGGCGACAGGCTGCCTCACCAGTGAATCCCAGCCCTCGAAGCTGGCCATGCTGCCGGCGGCTGGCGCTGCACCGGATAACAGCCAACCGCGAACGATGGTCAGGGCGTCGGCTATCATGCGCTGGCGATGACGTTTGCAGTACGCCTCGGGGTCAAGGTCAAAGCGTCGAGCGAACGGCCTATCCATCTCCGGGTCAATCCGACACTTGAGCACACGGCGCGGCAAATCGCCGGCAAGCGTCAGGTTGTTGCCGGTCAACAGCCATATAGCCTTGTTCGGGACGTTGGCGGCGCCAGTCTTGCCTAGAATCCGGTCGGAGTAGTGATGCGACGTTAGAGCCCCGGCCAGCGCAGCACTATCAAACACGCCGATGACGTTATCCCAAATCACAGCACGGGTGCCGGTCATCAGAATGGTCATGATGCGCTTGCGGATCTCCTCATCGTCGCGGGCGTGAGTATGCGGCCAGACAGTCGGCACGGTGCCGAGCGACAGCACTGCAATACACTTCGCCAGCAGCGTCTTTCCGCTGCCCTGAACGGGCGCATCGAAGCCAATGGCGGGCGCGGTGTCCAGCACCGGCCGAACAGCAGCCGTCAGCAGCGCCGCCAGCAGAACGCCACGATCCACCGGCCCGACTAGCGGGAAGTCGGAGAACGGGAGCATCAGCCGCTCGAGTGCCTGCCCTACCTCTTCGGTAGTCGGCTGGGCCGGCACCGGGTAGAGGTCATCGCTATCGGCCTCGAGTAGCAGCCCGGTCAACTCGTCGAAGCCCGGTTGATTTAGGATCGAGCCATCGGGCCGGAGTGTCGGTGCGGTGATGACGCCTTCAAGACGCTTGAGCCGGCGGCGCTCCCCCAGCGACAGCAACTGTTTAGCAATCGCGGTCGGCGGATCTTCCAGCACCTCGACCATTTGTCCCTTGGGCATGCGGTGCAGCCGCCAGAATTGAGTAGTACCGCCGAGCCAGTGCTTTAGTGAATGCTCGTCCATCGGGTGAACCTGCCCAGCGTTCACAGTGACCAGCGGCCCACCAAAGTCGAACACATCGGGCGCCCTACGCATCAGCGCCAGCACCTGCTCGACCGCATCCACGGTGCGGCCCTTCACCAGCTCCACACGGGCAGGCGGGCGTGTCAGTTTGAAGGTGCGGCCACCATGCGCGAATGAGTAGAGGCGCGGTCGGCTGCCCATCAAGTACAGCTTGCCGACGACCTTCCCGCCCTGATAATCCGGTTCTACCGGGTCAAGCGTCAGGCAGCCGTGATACCGCTCGGGATTGTCGAGCACATCGCCCACGGTAGTGGCGAGCCGCTGCCCATCCACGTCGATAACCAACGGGAAGTCGCCGGCGAGCGTGTCATGGTCCAGGGCTCGGCAGACGACGGCCCGACAGTGTTCTAGCCTTTCGTCATCGGCATCAGCGCCAGCCATCTCGATAGCGCGATCCTCGAGATACGCCTCCCGCACTGCGAATGCCTCGGGCTTGGCTTCGCGCTTGGCCTCGAGAATCGCCCTTTCAGCAGCCGCGACGGTCGCCGGGTCGGGGTCGGGAATAACCGCTCGGGTATCCATGACGGGAGCGCCATCAAGTAGCACCGGATGCCCTCTGCGCTGCTCTAGCGGTGCCATGCAGGCAGCACCAGCAGCGAAGTCGAGCCGGTTGGCCTGCCAGACACTGCTATCAATCAAGGTTCGCTTGAGTAGCTGGCCGGCGGCGCCTACCTCAATGCGTCCATACCCCGCCGCCCAAAGATAGGTTTCCAGGGCTTCGCCTGCGCGGGGAATATCGCCGGCATCCTGGGCGATCCAGTACAGGCGTTGTCCGCGCAGCCCGGTCAAATCCTCTCCGGTATCGCTGCGGGTGATATGGCTCGACGATGACGGCCACCACAGGGCGGCGTACTCGGCCAGGGCTGGCACCGCTGCATATAGGCTGGCGAGTAGCGCCTCCCGGTCGAGTACACCGGCGCCAGCACCAGGGTCATAGTCATTCATCATGACGCCAGCGCCAGCCGGCCAGGAAAAGGCCTCTTTCGACCTCGGCACCGCATCATCAGGGCGGCCCGTCTTGAGCCATTGGCTTTTGGTCACGATCTTGACGTTATCGCGCTCGGGTACGCCATACGTCAGCGCCTGGGCAGGCGATAATGACGATAGCAGCGCCGCGAACTCTGGCAAGCTCGATACGGTGACGATTTCACTATTACCAGACACCAACTCACCGCCGGGCGGCTTGACCAACTCGCCGTTGTCATCGAGCCGGTAATGCTTGGCCAGATAGGCAGGTTTGATTGAGTTGATGATGGTCAGCGCAGCCATATTGCTGGTATCATTGGCGGTAGACGACATATCTTGAGCCTCGCCAGTGGTGCCAGCCACGGCGGGGCCTTTCTTTGCATCAAGCATGGGCTGCCACCTCCCGGCTCTCTTCCCACGCTTCAACGTCTGACGCGCGCCAGCGGGTGCAGCCTGGGGAAAGTTTAACGGGCCGGGGGAACTGGCCACGGCGCACCCAACGCCAGATAGAGCTAGTGCTGGTGGCGTAGCGGTCGGCTACCTGCTGAACGGTTAAATAGGTTTCGTGGGTCATAGTCCCGCACCTCGTTTCATTGAATGGCAACGGGTGCAGGTTGACTAGGGGGGTCGGACAGAAAGGGGGGTTACTGTCCTGCTTTCCTGTAATACCGCTTCAAAAAGGCGGATTTCTTTATTTCGCCAAGGCGCTGGCCATTCTCTAGGTCTTCCGCGCAAAGGGTGTCCCCATCGCGGTAAACACAAAAGGCTGCGGCGTCTGTCTCGAACTCCCACGCGCTATAGGACGTTGGCAACTTGTCCCATGCCTTATCCTTGGTCAGGCCCTCAGCCTCTTTAGCCAAGCTGTTGGCGGCCATCTCGGCCCACTCCTTACGCTTGGGGGCCTTCCCGCCTTTACTACCGCTTGCCGTGCTTTTGCGCTTGCTGCGCAGCCCGTCTATAGCCGTGGGTGCCCCTACCTCTTCCATATCCGTGGCGGCGGTCGCCTGCTGGTGTATCGCCTCGGCTAGGGTGTTCTGCTGGGCCATAAAGCCGTTGATAAGAGCAGCGGCCTCCGGGGCTATCCTGTCCCCCCCCGACGCTCGGCTCCACTCTTTTTCTACCCTGCTACGAAGGTCTGCGGCCCACTCTCTCTGAAGGTCGGCCATCAGGTGCAGCCCCTCCCGTCCTGACACCTCCCCGCCTTGGGCTATCTCATCCTCGAAGCGGTCAAGGTTGCGAAGGTGCCAGCGCCGCACCTCTTCCGGGTCATGCGGGTTGAACTCTAGCGGGGTGCCGTCGCTCGCCTTCCATTCGCTCATGCCTTCGCCTCCTTGCGAATCGGGGTCACGGTGCCTTTTGCTGGCGCTTGGTCGGCCAGGTAGTCGGCCCAATCGGTCATCAGGTGGCGGCGCTTGTCCAGCATATCGCCACGGCGGTAGGCGGCTTCGGCAGCGTTGCGGATGGTATGGGCCAGGGCTTGCTCTATGGCCCCGCCAGGGTAGGCGGTGCGCTCCCCTGCCCAATCGCGGAAGGTGGAACGGAAGCCGTGCTGGGTTATCACGCGGTCGCCTTGGCGTGGGTCGATGTAGCCGGGCGCGTCTTTGTCCTTTTCCTTGGCGCTGGCGTGCATCCGCTTGATAACGGCGGCCAGGGTAGAGTCTGACATTTGCCCCCCACGCGGGGCCGGGAATACCAGCTCGTTACCCTCAAAGCGTGGCAGGGCTTCCAGCAGGGCCACGGCGGCGGGGGAAAGGGGAACGCGGTGTTCACGCTTGGCTTTCATGCGGGCGGCGGGAATGATCCACACCAGCTCGGCTAGGTCGATTTCCCGCCAGGTGGCCCCCCGTATTTCGTTGGATCGCGCGGCGGTGAGAATGGCGAACTCCAACGCCTTGGCGGCCAGCCCGTCACGGGCGCGAAGGTCGGCCATAAACTCGGCAGCGCGGGCGTATGGCAGCGCGGCATGATTCTTGGCCCCCTTCACCTTAGCCGGGGCTGGCAGCACTGCATCAAGGTTGCCTTTCCAGCGGGCCGGGTTATCCCCGCTGCGGTGGCCGTGAACGGTCGCCCACGCTATCACCGCCTCGATGCGCTGGCGCACGCGGGTCATGGTTTCGGTCTTGGTTTCCCACTCCGGCTCTAACACCTTGATAACGGCGGCTAGGTCTACGTCCTTCACCGCCATTTTCCCCAGCAGGGGGAAGGCGTAGGTCTTCAGGGTGTTTTCCCATTGCTGGGCGTGCTTCGGGTTGCGGGCCTCGGCCTGCTTTTTCTCTATTACCTTGGCGGCGGCCTGCTCGAAGGTGATTTCTTGCACCTGCTGGGCTAGCAGCTTGCTCCGGGCTCCCTTCCGCTCGGCTACCGGGTCGATGCCTTCCTTGATATTACGCTTGGCCTCGCGGGCGTCTTCACGCGCCTGGGCCAGGGGAACGTCTGGAAAGCCCCCAAGCCCAATATCCCGGCGCTTGGCCCCTACCTGGGCGCGAAGAATCCAAGATCGCGCGCCGGTATCCCTTACGATAAGATGCAGGCCCGCCACCCCACCCACGGCGTAGAAGCCCGCCTGGGTCAGGCGGCGAACTTCGGCGGCACTTAGCTCTTTAGCTACTCTGGGCATGGTGTTTGGCTCCCAACGTCTATCCCAACATAAAAGATAGCATTGGATGCCACAGAATGCCACAAGGTGAAACAGGGGAAGGACGGATTAACCGACTAACCTGCTGAAGTTAAAAGGTTTATTGAAACACAATGCAACGGCTTGGAACCTGATTCCGGCGGGCTGTCCCTCCGCCAGATCTGAAAAAGCCCCGCAAATCAACAGGTTGCGGGGCTTTTTCTTTTTCGAATTGTCCCAACCTTTTGCCCCAAAATCTTCCTGCATCTATATGCCCTACTAAGCCGTCTTATGGCTACACCCTGCCCATCGCCCTAGCCACACCCACAAAACCGCTCAGGCGAGCTTTTAGAGCCTTCTAGCTGTGGTAGGTAGCTATCACCACAAAACTGAAAGGCTAACGATAGAGAAAGCCAATTCCTCCTTGCTCAATAGCCAAGGGGCGAAGCCCCGCAGTGAGTGAGCGAAGCGAACGAGAGCCCGCAGGGCGGTAGAGTCGAAAACAAAGAGATGCCCGCGAGAGCGGGCTTGGTGTCGTTTTCAATAAAAAAATGCTTGTTTTTTGACAAAATCACCAGCCCACTAACTAATACTCTATAAGCAAAAAAAAATAAAAGTTATTTTCAAAGGAAAAGAGCTGGAAATATGGAAAATAGAGTTTGGATAATATCCAAAGTCTTTGTGATAATATCCAAACTGTGATATAATGGTCGAACTTTAAAGGCACTTGCCAGAGTGCCTTGGATTTTTTAAGAGATTTCACTTAATCAAGGAGACTAAGTTATGGACAATAATAACACAAAAAACAAAAAAGATCAAAAAGAAGATTCAAAGACAAAGGTTGGATTTCAAAAGTTCGCCTTTTTTAGCTTCGACAAGGAGGGGTATGTTATGAGACTTAGAAAATATGAAACAGCAGTCAGGAGAAGAATAAAGCAGCTTAGAGAGAATAAAAAAATGGTTTCGAATAAAGAAGCTCTTCAGAGTATTGAAAAAGAAATCAAGACCTTGAAGGGAAAGTTGCTAAACAACACAGACAATGCTGTTCTTTATTACTTCATCGAGCATATCGACTACGACAACAAAGTTGATATGGATAAAGTTAAAAAGACACAAAAGGCAATAGCAGATGAGCTATGTTTAGACAATGCAGAGGTGTCAAGAGCTTTCAAAAAACTAAAGGAGCTTAATTTAATTAGCTTCTCGAAGTCAGGGCATGCTCTAGAAAAGATTTGGGTGTCGCCATTTATTTTATGGAGAGGTGGGGCAGGAGCACACTACAAACTAATGAAAGAGCTTAGAGAAGAGTTTAGAGGAATTCCTTTCGAGACAAAGCTTAAAGCAGCATAAGGAGGCTATATGGAGGCAATGCTCTGCGATTTATTCAGTGAAAAACCAAGCGATACCGCCAAGGTTGTCGAGGGCGGTATTGTATTAAAGATGGAAGGGGATGGCTTTGTGTATTATAACAAGCAAGCCATTCTTGAAAGCAAAAATGAGTTATTGAAAGCGGAAATACTGGATATGAGGGGCTATTAAATGCCCCTTACATAGAAAAGCCTTGGGTGTTTTTTAGGCTTTTCTTCTTGTTTTCTTGCTCTATTTCTTGCTCTTTTTCTACCTGCCCTTCCTTCTCAAAATCTATTTCGGCCTCGAATTCCTTATCAATATCGGATTTTTCTATGCTATCAAACTTGCTAGCTATTCCAGTTGATAAAGCTAGCCTTCTACTAACTTCGCCAACAATTTTTCCAAAGAGTCCATCCTCTCCGAAAAATCTATTGAAAGCTGATTCTCTAGCTCTTCTTGCCTTTCGGCAATCACTTTCAAATGTTTCCAAATCGATGCCCTCTTCTTCCTCGAAAAAATCTGTTCCTCTCGTATTTTCTTGTTCTCTTCTCTCAACAAATTGCTCTCTTCCCTCAGTTCTTTTATTTCCCTTTTCGTTGATTTCATCAACTCTTGGTGCTCTTCTATAAACTTCGATATTGATTCCTTCATATATTTGTCCATTTTCAACCTCCTTGTTGTATTTTTTGGTCAATTCTTCTTTTTTATAAATCATATGCTTTTGGTATTTCTCTTTCTGTGCTTGTATTTTCTCCAACCTTTCATTCTCATACTTTTCCATTAACTCTTTTCTATAATCTTCGCTTGAGAATTTTTTATAATCGGCCTTTTCTTCAAACAGTTCGCCTTTCAATCTCACTGGTTTATCTGTTTGTGGATTGATTACCGATATTGCTGTTTTTATCTTCCTTGAAACTTTCAACCCTCTTTGATTTTCAAGATAACCCGTCAAATCATCTCTATTTTCAAACTGGTCGTTTGCAGCCATTATCTCCAACTCTTCAACCAAATCTTTTTTAAAATCTCTTCTCCTTGATTCAGTCTTTCCAAAATCGGCGGGAGCATACTCTTGAAAAAACTCTGGGATAAAATATCTTCTTTTGTCTGGTGAGCCAGGATTTGAAAACCCGTTCTCATAATTAACAATATCTTTCCAAGCATTAACTCTTGAATAATCAGCCTTATGAAAATAAGGTGTTAGGCTTTTTCCACTTCTCAATTCTTCTTTGGCAAAAAGAAAGTTGAGCTCGATGTTTCCTTTATCTTCATGTAAAACCCATACTCCGCAATATTGATCTTTGTCTAATCCTGGGAACAAGGTTTCTTCAAAACCATCCATTATTTCTTGTAGCTTCTCATTGACTGCTTTTTCACTGCCAAACTTCTTTATTAAGTCTTCTCTGGTTTCTTCAAAATACAAGCCACCACTCGTATACTTTCCCGCCTGATTACCAAAACCAACGATTTGCTCAAAGTCCTTTGTTGAACCGCTCAAAAGCACTGGATCAACCGCTCTATTTTGGCCTGTGTGGTCTTTTTTACCCATCAGGTAGCCTGTGGCACCCGATGCCTGTCAAGATTGTTGGAACCTGGAATCAGGCGGCTTCTAATCGCTGATCGCGTTGAACCAGCGGGTCTTCCTGGTCCGGGTTCAGCCAG
>NZ_JACHZF010000007.1 GCF_014193375.1 Halomonas campaniensis | reverse complement strand
GATCAAAAAGCAGCCAATCTCCACCCCCAGAGCCCTTTTATCCCCACCGAGCATGGCATCTGGGGACTTCTGACTGACCCGGTGCAACATCCGGGATAGGCACTCGCCCCGTCTTACCCACCTTTTTACCCGCCTAAAAGGCTTCTTCGTATGTGTTCCGGGCGCTAGAATAGACCGGCATATCAACCGATATGCGGAGCGCCATCATGGCCAATCTATCCCTTTACGCCCGGGTCAGCACCGATACCGACCCGCCCCTGAGCGACCAGCTCGACCGCCTGCGCGCTTGGGCCGCCTCCGAAGGCCATACCATCGTGGGCGAGTTCACCGACGACAACACCCGCAGCCTTCAGGCAGACGCCGCGCGGCCTGCACTGGACCGGCTTTCCCAGCTCGCCTTTGACGGCAAGACCAACATGGTGGCCGCCGTCTCCCTCGACCGTCTTGGGCGCTCGCTGAAGCACCTGTTCGGCCTCCTCCGGGAGTTCGAGACGCTGGGCGTTGCCGTCTACATCGACAACCTTGCCCTCGACACCACGAACCCGGCAGGCCAGCAGGCCCTATCGCTGCTCGGTGCACTCAACGACTTCGACAAAGCAATGATGAGCGAGCGCTCTCGCCGGGGATACCGAAAGGCGAAAGCCAAGGGCAAGCGGATCGGTGCACCTCGCCTATCGCCCAGCAAGGAGAACCGCGTTGCCGCCCTGCTACAGGCCGGAGTCTGCCCCCATCGGGTACGCACCCTGACCAACGTCGGCAAGGCCGCCATCTACCGGATCAAGAGGGACTTGGAATGCAAGCCAAGCGACGTAGAACAGTACTGACCAAGAAGGAGCAGGCCGCGCTCCCGGTCCTGCCGTCCGAAGCCCTCGACATTGCTCGTGAACTCGCCACCGAGGGCGTGCGAGAACACACGATCCGCCGGACCCTTGGGCTATCCCCAGCCCAGTGGAAGAAGCTCAAGGAAGACAGCGAGGAAGGCGAGCTATCACCGCTAGCTCTGGCCCTAGAAGAAGGCCGCGCAGACGGGGCCGGGGAGATAGTCGCCTTCATGAAGAACAAGATGCTGGCCGAAGGCTCCGAGCGTGCCGCCGAATGGTTGGCGGATCGCGTCTTCAAGATCAACAAAGGCGACGGCAACGGAGACGACGCCCCACGTGTCCTGATCCAGATCAACGCCGCGCTATCGCCGGAGGATTACGGGAGGGTCATCAATGTCCAGTACGACCAGTGAAACCGTCATCCGCCCTACACCGTTCCAAGCCACGGTGCTGAGCATCCCGGAAGATCACTTCATCTTCCTGGGCGGGGGCCGGGGTGGCGGCAAGTCCTTCGCCCTCCAACTCCTCATCCTCCGGCACTGCAACCAGTACGGCCACCGCGCCCGTGTCCTGGTGACGCGCCGCCGGTTGAAATCGCTGCTTCAGTTCGCAGAGGAGTTGCGCGGACTTCTCCGGTCGGCCTACGGCTCCGGGGTGAGCTACAACCTGAATGACAACATCTTCCGGGTCCCCAATGGCGCCACCGTCCAGCTCACGCACTGCGAATCGAGCGCCGCCCTACAAGACACGGTTCAGGGCATGTCCTTCTCACTGATCGTGGTCGATGAAGCGGGCGAAGGGCCGGAGTTGCCGGTGATCGACTCGCTGGCGCTGACGCTGCGTGCGCCGGGCGTGCCCCTGCGGATGATTCTGGCGGGCAACCCGGGTGGGGCCAACCACTCCACGCTGGCTGAGCGGTACGTCACGGGCCGGGAACCGTTTGCCCCGTTCGAGTTCGCCGAACAGAAATGGGTCTATGCTCCTTCGACGGTGGACGATAACCCGCACCTGCCGGAACCATACCGCAAGAACTTCGAGGTGCTGCGCCATACCGACCCGGCCTTGTACAAGGCGCACCGCCATGGCGACTGGTCGGCCATCGTGGGTGATTACTTCGGCGGCATCTGGTTCCCAGACCGCGCCATATTCGATCATCACGAGGTCCCGCCGGAGATGTTCTCAACGCTGAAGGTGTCGATTGACTGGGGGAGCGCCGCGCCCTGCGCGTCTGTTTTGGGCGGACGCCTCGCCTATGACGTGCGCCTGAGCGATGACCGGGTAATGCCGCGCGGGGCCTGGGTGATCTATGACGAGCACTTCGAGTGTGACCCCAACAACATCAGCCGGGGGACAGGCCGGACACCTGGGCAGATTGCCCCCGCCCTCCACGCAATGGCCGCCCGTAGCCGGATGCGCGCCCGGGGTCTGATCGACTCCGCCGCCGAGGCCCGCACGGCTGGCCGCGCCGAGGCGTCGATTGCTGACTTGTTCCGGGCCGCCGGTGTCCGGGTATCGCCAGCCAAGAAAGGCGCACGGGTGCCCCGCTTTGAGCACCTCAAGTCGCTGATGGTCAATGGGGAGTTCTTCGTGGCCTCGCGCTGCCGGTACTGGCTGGCCACTGTCCCAGCGCTGCCCCGGGACCCGAGGAACCCGGAGGACGTGGACACAGCTGCCAACGACCATTTGTTGGACGCCACCTCATACCTGATCGCCGGGGCGTCGCAGGGGCCGGTCCGGGTCAGCGACTTCAACAGCGCGCCGTCACGGCTGCCCGACACTGGCAACCGGGTGATCTACGTCTGAGAGGTTGAACGAAGCTGCTCTATAAGCCTGTGGCGCTTCTGCTCATCCAGTTCTGATATCAACAAGATGAGTTCCGCCATCGTCTCTGAGTCGGTGTATAGGTATTCGACGGGAACACGCAGACAAGCGGCGAGGCGTTGTGCAGTGCGGTAATCGGGGGTATGGGTGCCGCGCTCATACTGATTGATGCGCGGGCTGGCTGAAAACTCGTCCATGCCAGCTTCAATGCCGAGCTGCTTTTGCGATAACCCGGCCCGGGTTCTCGCCTTTCGCAGTTGACGCCCAAAAACTGTTTGTTCTTTCAAACCTTTAGCCCCCGTTGAAGGGCTAAGGGTTCCTTAGTGGGCGGTTTCGGTATACTAAGGATTCCTTAGTGGCAATTTGGCCGCCAACCGAAAGACCAAGAGGAACAATCAATGCGAAAACTCTATGCCTTGTTGCTCACATCCGCGTTTCTGACGGGCTGTGCTGCGGCACCCAGCTCCTCGACCCAAGACGAGTGGAAGCCCGATCCCCACGCAGGCGACCACGGCCCTTACCCAACCAACTATCAGGAAGCGGTGAAAGCCTGGTACGAAGCCAACTTGAAAGACCCGGAATCCGCAAGATACGTGTCTTTCAGCCGACCCCGTGAGGAACACGCCATCACAAATGTCCATGAGCATGAGGCGGTCTATGGCTGGTCTACCTGCGCGACCGTTAACGCCAAAAACTCTTACGGAGGCTATGCCGGCCCGAAAACTCGCTGGTTTCTATTGCGCGACGGAGAAATTGTCACTACTCGCGACACCGCGATGGGGATAATTTACAGAGGCCGCCGAATCAACTGTGACGACGGTAGCTGAGAAGACCATGCGCCGGATACTCGCCTTGGTGGTTCTGCCACTTCTCGCCACCGTAGCCGCAGCCCAGGAGCCACCCCGGTACTCCGCGCTGGATACGATCAAGCGCGCGCAAATCGGCACATTCTCGCCAGCCCTACGGCAGGCCACCGAAAGGCCCGCCCGGGAGTCGGTGCGAACCGACCGCCGCCGCACCCTTGAGCCGCGCTGGATCGTCTCCTGTAAGCCAGACCCGACGGAGCCGGGTGCTCTGATATGCACCCCTAAAAAGTAAAGTAAGGCATTGATATACAAGTCTTTATGGTAGACCGCTCCACAGCGCGACAGCTATTCTTCCCGGTAACGTGACGCGATACCGCGCGTCACCGCAGGCCGGGAACAGCCCCGCTATAGAGCATCAGGGCCAGACCTCCCGGGATCATGACGACACTGGTCTGAGGAACAGCCCCATGCCCACCACAGCGAACACCGCCAAGAAGCGCATCGACTTCGACAACGTCCCGTCCGGGGTGAGCCTGAGCGAGGACAACGTACAACGTCTAAGCGACCGCGCGACCGAAGCCGCCACCGCCTTCCACCGCAAGCTCGACAAGCTCCAAGCGACCTTTGCCGAGGCACGGGAGCGCTATTCCCGCGACGCCGAAGCGATGGTTGCTGATGTAGGCCCCGAGGATCGGGCCGCCGCCGCCTCCTTCGCTAAGAAGAACGCCGCCAACAAGATTGCCGAGATGCGCCGCTCGCTGCTCGCCAGCTCCGAAGGCGAGCGTGCCGAGATGCTGCGCGCTCTGAAAGCCTACTCTGATGAGGCCGAAGCCGTCGCCGCCGTCTGCGTGACGCCAGCGATGATGCTGGGGCGCGTTGCCTTGGGCGAGCCGAAGCGGACCCAATACCAACAGCAGCTCGAAGGAGCCGGGCCGGTCGAACTCGAAACCGCCGCCCGTCAGGCCGTCATGTCCGGGGATGTGGTGCTGGCCGCCGCTGTCGCCACGGTGATCGACCGCCGGACCCGGGACCGCCGCCCATTCCCGGTAGCCGACCTGGCCGAACGGGTGATGGGCGAGGTACACGACCGCGTGAATGCGAAGCTCGGAGGCGTCCGGCTGGCCTACAAGACCGCCGTTGCCGCTGATCGGGAGTTCGTGCGCGGCAAAGCCGATCCACTGATGAACCTTTCCCTCGCCCTCAGCCGTCAGGCCGCAACCGAAGCGGAGGGCGAGGATTAACCGAGCACTTGTGGTGCTGCCGTGAGGTAGTAGCGCGCCGTGATGGCGCGCCTTGGCCCCCGCGAAACCGAAAGCTCGGAGGCGTCACGCCCCTATCCTCAGCCGGGCCAGAGGCTTCCGAGGGCTTCTTGTTGGGACATCTATTTACAAATGCACTATAACATTGACCGCTGAATATATTGTTGTTTGCTGGGCTTCATGGTGCCATCTACAGGGCCAATTAGATCACCAAGAAATAGAAAATCAGGGATATTCAACGGGGAAACCTTCTTCAATTTTCCGTCGGAATCTTTCTTCAGAAGCTCGCGCAACTCCATTAGTAACCGGCCTAGTACGTTCTGGCCAATTAATATTTCGTCGGCGAGGTCGTCAGTTTTTGCCCCCCAAAAATCATCCTTTCTGGATAGCTCGACAATTGGGCGATCTTTTGTTGAAAGAAGCAATCTTCCAAACTCTTCATAGTGCTGAGCGAGCTTCACTCGGAGACACCAACGCATTACCCTGAAGTTTACTTGATCCCAGTCAGGACGAGAGTTGTTGCGATGTGGCTTGCTCTTCATCTTCGCCGTCATTGGGCTTCGTTGCCCAATAATTTCTTTCTGAACATCGGGCAGGTGGGGGAAGCGACAGGCTTGGTAAAGCGCCTCTGAAGTCAGTATACGAATGCCATTAACGTAAAGTGGGAAGCCAGCAGCCATATTCGACAATCCGCCGAAACTCTCTCTTGTCTTATGAAAAACAACAACCTCCGCACGACGGTATGTGCGGAAGGTGTTTTTCTTTTTAGAGTGCGAAATCGTCAAGGGCATCGAAAATATTCTCCGGCGCTGTATAGGTCTTACGCGACAATAAAGGGTACCAGTGCAGGGCGCCTGATGTCGCTTTAGGATCACCCCACCACAGCGCTAATGGAGAGTTGTTAGGGCAGTTTCGATATGTTGCCAGCAATGAACCAAACCCCACACCAAAATTCCCAAATCCTAAGGGACGGATAAAATCCTTGGGTGACTGAGTAAGTGACCTTATCTTAACACCGGCAATCAGGAACTCGCTCTCAAGCAACTGGCGTCCAGCCTCAGAAGAAAAGACCCCTAAACCCCTTCCTGGGTTCCGAAGCGTCAGAGGAAACCTTTCTTCCTCTTCAATATAGGATTCCACCTGTTCAAATTCCGGAATGACCGCAGGCCAGAGCACGTCTGAGATATTCCTTTCATTCTTCTTGTTCTTTAATTCAAACAAATACCAAAATTTTACATTAATCTTCTTTCCTGACTCTCTAATTGCCCTGCGCAATCGGTTGCTTGTGATATAGTAATGGCCACTTGTATGAAGAGCCATAAGAATCACATGGACAACGGCTTTTTCCGGAGCATCTTTAGCAATCCATGCTTGAAGGTCCGAAGCCACACGGCTACCAGTGAACAACACATCGTCTAAATAAATGTAGTCACCTCCCTCCACGCCGCAAAATTTCAGATCTAGTCCACACTGATCACGTAGTGCTTGGGAAAAAAGGCTGACCATCTCTTTCTGGCTCTGGCCAGCCCTCTGAATGGTCAAGAAATTTGCACGCTGCCAGTAAGTGGCTGGGTCATTACCAGCTAAACCCTCGTCTGTGACTAAGTTACTTAAAAACTGGTTAACCACGTCCTTAGTTATGAAGGTTTTCTTCATGACGTGGTCAAATTCTCGGAGGAACGGCAGTTGATTCGCGGGAGTAAATTGGCTCACCCACCGCGCGACATGCTCCGGCGTAGGCTCATCAATCTCGCCCTCCCGATAGGTCTTGATCGTGTTAGCGATGGAGACCAGCAGGTCATCTCGTTCACTCATGTGTTCTCGCCCCTAAACTCGTCCGCTGATGTCCACCCATTGTAGAAGGCAAGCAAGGCAGCGGACCAGAGTTCAATCGGCACAATGAGGAGTTCGCATGCCGTACAAGCGAAAAAGGCCGCCCCGGGAAGAGACGGCCTTTCGACTTCCGGTGCCTGCGGGCTGGCATTTCCCAGCGTTTCGCGCTAGGCGGGTATTTAGGCGGGTAAACGAAAAAACCAGCCGTAACAGGCTGGTTTTCTTGAATAAGTGGCGGAGGGGGAGGGATTCGAACCCTCGAAGCCTTTCGACTTACACACTTTCCAGGCGTGCTCCTTCGACCACTCGGACACCCCTCCGCATTGTGGTTCATGGGCTCGAGGCACGTGGCCTTTCGCTCAAGAACGGCGCGTATGTTATCGACATAAGTCTTCGATTGCAAGCCGTTTTCCGCTCAGCTGCCACCCAGCACGGCGTAGTCGCCACGCGCCTCGAGGCAGAGGGTGTCGCCACACCAGAGCTGCTGCACCAGGGCGATGCGCCCGCGGCCGCGGGCGGCCAGCTGCTCCGCCAGGCTGACCGGGCCCTCCTCCCGCTCGGGGAAGCAGACCATGCGGTAGTCGCCGGTGACCGGCGCCAGGAAGCGCTGGCTGGCCTCGGCCACCACCACGTCGCGCGCCAGGCTGTGGCGGCGCAGCCAGAGGGTCGTCCAGCACCAGCCCAGCAGGGTGGCCTGGGCGGTCAGGGCGCCGCCGAAGGCGGTGCCCTTATCGTTGAGGCTGGGGGTGAGTTCCAGCTCCCAGGTCAGTTCGCGGTCGTCGCGGGTCATGCGACGGATGCCCAGGTGCCCGACCAAGGGAATGGCCTCGCCCAGCCAGGCCAGGAAGCGCGCCGGGTCATCGTCCTGGCCCGGCGCCGGCAGCGGAAGCCGTGGGTGGGGGATACCGATCTCGCGCATGGCGGTTCTCCTTGGTGACCCGATCAACTCGGTGGTCCGGGGCCGGTTCAGACCCAGCGTTCCACGAAGTCCTCCTGGCGATGCTCGGCGATCGGCTTGTGGCGCCCGCCCAGCTGCCCCAGGTAGATGAAGGCGACCACCTCATCGTCCTCCTCCAGGCCCAGGCCCTTGCGAACAGTGGGGTCGAAGGCGTACTTGCCGCTGCGCCACATGGCACCGAGCCCCAGCGCATGGGCCGCGAGCAGGATGCCGTGGGCGGCGCAGCCGGCGGAGATCACCTGCTCGATCTTCGGCACCTTGATGAGGTCCGGGGTCACCCTGGCGATCACCGCGATCACCATGGGCGCCCGCAGCGGCTTCTTGCGCGCGGAGTCCAGGGCGGCATCGCCGACGTGGGGGTCCTCGCGGTACTCCGCCTCGGCGAACAGCTCGCCGAGGCGGGAGAGCCCCTCCCCCGAGAACTCGATGAAGCGCCAGGGCCGCAGCTCCTTGTGGTCCGGGGCCCTCAGCGCCGCCCGATAGATCGCCTCGAGCTGCTCGGGACCGGGCGGCGGCCCCATCAGCTTGCCCATGGAGCTGCGTTCATGCAGCAGCGTCAGCGCGTCCATTGAGTGCCTCCCTTGGCGGCGGTCAGACGAGAACTCTTCTCGGCACTTTACCAGCTGGCCGCCCGCCTGTCGTGGCGGCCGCTACTGCCTGGCCAGGCGCAGCGGCTCGGGCGGGCGCTCGCCCGGGGTGGCACGCCAGGGGCTGATGTCCAGCCCGCCGCGGCGCACATAGCGCGCCAGCACCAGCAGCCGCTCGGGGCGGCAACGAGCCATCAGATCGACGAAGATATGTTCCACGCAGTGCTCGTGGAAGTCCTGGTGCTGGCGATAGCCGATCAGGTAGCGCAGGAGGCCCTCGCGGTCGATCCGCGGCCCCCGGTAGCGAATCAACACGCTGCCCCAGTCGGGCTGGCCGGTGACCGGGCAGTTGGACTTGAGCAGGTGCGAGTGGAGCGTCTCCTCGACGACCTCCTCCCCCACTGCCAGCGGCTCGGCGCCTGGGGTGTAGCGGTCGACCTCGATATCCAGCTCGTCCAGGCAGTCGCCGGGCAGCCGTCGCGGCATCAGCACCTCGTCGTCCACGTCGAACAGCTCGACGGTGACCGGCGCGCCGGCCGCTGCGGCCAGGTCGCGCTCCAGGGTCTCGATGACCGCCTCGCGGCTCGCGAAGCGGGCCTGGTTGAAGCCGTTGAGGTAGAGCTTCCAGGACTTGGACTCGATCAGGTTCGGCGAGTCCGCCGGCAGGCGGAAGCGCGCCACGGCCACCACCGGCTTGCCCCGGGCATTGAGCCAGCTGGCCTCGAAGGCGTGCCACTCGTCCTCGCCGACGAAGGGCAACACGCCCTCCTCGATACCCAGCGGCGCCCGGTTGGCGGCACGCGGGATGGGATAGAGCAGCGTGGCGTCGTAGCGCTCCGGATAGGCGGACTCGCGCCCCAGGGGGGCATGTTCGAGGGTGTCGGGACGGGAGTGGCTCATGAACGGATCCCCTTGCCATGCTCCAGCATCCACAGGGCGACGCCGAACAGCACGGCGATGAAGGCGACGATGGCGGCCAGCGCCCAGCCCACCGGGATGTCGGAGACGCCGAGGAAGCCGTAGCGGAAGACGTTGACCATGTAGAGGATGGGGTTGAGCATCGACACGCCCTGCCAGACCGCCGGCAGCAGCGAGATCGAGTAGAAGACCCCGCCCAGGTAGGTCAGCGGTGTGAGGATGAAGGTCGGCACGATGGAGATGTCGTCGAACTTCTTGCCCAGCAGGGCATTGATGAAGCCGCCGATGGAGAACAGCGCCGAGGTGAGCACTACCACCCCGACCGTGAGCAGCGGATGGGCCACGCTGATCCGGGTGAAGAACAGCGAGACCAGGGTGACGATCAGGCCGACCCCCAGGCCGCGGGCCATGCCGCCCAGCACGAAGCCCAGCAGGATCACCCAGTTGGGCATCGGCGAGACCATCATCTCCTCGATGGAACGCTGGAACTTGTTGGAAAAGAAGGAGGAGGCCACGTTGGAGTAGCTGTTGGTGATCACCGCCATCATGATCAGCCCGGGGACGATGAAGTCCATGTAGCTGAAGCCGTCCATCTCGCCGATGCGCGAGCCGATCAGGCTGCCGAAGATGATGAAGTACATGGTCATGGTGATGGAGGGCGGCAGCAGGGTCTGCGGCCAGATCCGGGTGAAGCGCTTGATCTCCTTGACCACCAGGGTCCAGAGGGCGATGGCGATCTGCGTCGGGCTCATGGGCGGGCCTCCTTTCCGCTGGCGGCGGCGGCCGCCCGATCCAGGGCATCGTTGCCCTGCTCCACCATGGTGACGAACATCTCCTCGAGGCGATTGGCGCGGTTGCGCATGGAGACCACCTCGATGCCCTGCTCGCTCAGGGAGCGGAAGGCGTCGTTGATGCGCTGGCCGCGATGCACCACCAGCGCCAGCTGGGCCGGCTCCACCCGGCTGACCTCGAAGCCCTCGACGTCGGGAGCGGCCTCGACCGGGTGGGCCAGGTCGAGCAGGAAGGTCTCGGTATCCAGTTCGGCGAGCAGGTCGCGCACGCTGGTGTTCCGGATGATCTCGCCGTGGTTGATGATCGCCACGTTGCGGCAGAGGCTCTCCGCCTCCTCCAGGTAGTGGGTGGTGAGGATGATGGTGGTGCCCTCCTCGCGGTTGATGCGGCGCATGTACTCCCACATGCTGCGGCGCAGCTCGATGTCGACGCCCGCGGTGGGCTCGTCGAGGATCAGCAGCCGGGGGCGGTGCATCAGCGCCCGGGCGATCATCAGCCGGCGCTTCATGCCGCCGGAGAGCATCCGCGCGCTACCGTTGCGCTTGTCCCACAGGCCCAGGTCGCGCAGCAGCTCCTCGGCCCGGGGCAGCGCCTCGCGCCGCGGCATACCGTAGTAGCCGGCCTGGTCCAGCACGATATCGATGACCTTCTCGAACTGGTTGAAGTTGAACTCCTGGGGCACCACGCCCAGGTGGTACTTGGCGCGGGCGAAGTCGGTGTCGATGTCGATGCCGAAGATCGACACCTTGCCGGCGCTCTTTTGCACCAGCGAGCAGACCACCCCCAGGGTGGTCGACTTGCCGGCCCCGTTGGGGCCCAGCAGGGCGAAGAAGTCGCCCTCGGCGACGTCGAGGTCGATGCCCTTGAGGGCCTGGAAGCCATTGCCGTAGACCTTGGTCAGGCCACGGATGGACAGCGCCGGTTCGGCCATTGGCAATCCTTGGTCGGTTCGAGGTTCGAGTGCGGGCATGCCGCAAAGGCATAAGGATATTGGGTCGATGCCGCGGGACTTCAAGTCACCGGGGCCCGGGCGCGACGGCCGGACACGGCAGAACGCCTGCGCGTCGGCAGACATCATCAAAGAGGGGGGGAGTGACCGCAATCTTGGCTATCGGGAGTCTGGCATCGACATGGAGCGGGAAACGAGATTCGAACTCGCGACCCCAACCTTGGCAAGGTTGTGCTCTACCACTGAGCTATTCCCGCTTGTCGAGTACCGCTGGCGCGAGCGAGGTGGCGTCCCATAGGGGGTTCGAACCCCTGTTCCCGCCGTGAAAGGGCGGTGTCCTGGACCACTAGACGAATGGGACGCATGATCTTCTTGGCAGAAGATGGAGCGGGAAACGAGATTCGAACTCGCGACCCCAACCTTGGCAAGGTTGTGCTCTACCACTGAGCTATTCCCGCAGGTCTCGCACTGCTGTCGATCGCCGTGCGATCGTGCCGGAAGGTGGCGTCCCATAGGGGGTTCGAACCCCTGTTCCCGCCGTGAAAGGGCGGTGTCCTGGACCACTAGACGAATGGGACGCAATAAGCTTTGAAGCTTGTTCCGCCTACCTTACGGTAGATGGAGCGGGAAACGAGATTCGAACTCGCGACCCCAACCTTGGCAAGGTTGTGCTCTACCACTGAGCTATTCCCGCGCTTTCTTGCACTCCGGCACCTTGATGAGTCGAGTGGCGTCCCATAGGGGGTTCGAACCCCTGTTCCCGCCGTGAAAGGGCGGTGTCCTGGACCACTAGACGAATGGGACGCAATGTCTCGCCTCGTCGAGGTGGCGCGTATGTTACTGAGCGCCCCGAAGGCTGTCAAGCGCCTCCCCGAGGCCCGTTGACCCCGCGTGACGGCCCGGGCGAAAGTCATGGAAAAACATCGCGCCCGCGGTGTCAGAATGAAGCGAGACTGTCGAAACCCCGACGAGGAGAGACGCCATGCGCAGCAAGATCGAGAAGAGCGAGGCCGAATGGCGTGAGCAGCTGACGCCCGAGCAGTTCCGCGTGACCCGGGAGCGCGGCACCGAGCCTCCCTTCAGCGGCCACTACCGGGTGCATGAGGAGCATGGCATCTACCACTGCGTCTGCTGCCACGCCCCGCTGTTCGAGAACGAGCACAAGTTCGATGCCGGCTGCGGCTGGCCGAGCTTCGATCGCCCGCTGGGCCGGCACTGCGTGGAGGAGCGCGCCGACGGTTCCCACGGCATGCAGCGCACCGAGGTGACCTGCGCCCGCTGCGATGCCCACCTCGGCCATGTGTTCCCGGACGGCCCGCCCGACACCACCGGGCTGCGCTACTGCATCAACTCGGTGGCCCTGTCCTTCCACTCCGGCGAGTAGCCGAGCCTGCCATCCTGTCACGGCCGCCCATCTGCTAAGATGGGCGGCCGTTTCATTGGCTGACCAAGAGAGGCCCCCATGCTCGGCTGGTTCCCGGGACACATGAACAAGGCGCGCCGCCAGATCCTCGAGGCCCTGCCGGAGATCGACGTGGTGATCGAGGTGCTCGACGCCCGCCTCCCCTATTCCAGCGCCAACCCGATGCTGGCCGAGCTGACCCGCCACAAGCCGGTGCTGAAGATCCTCTCCCGGGCCGACCTGGCCGACCCCGAGCGCACCCGGGAGTGGGTGGCCCACTTCGACGCCCAGGCGGACATGCGCGCCCTGGCGGTGACCACCACCCAGGCCCGGGAGCTCAAGCGCATCCCCAAGCTGTGCCACGAGCTGGCCGGCCAGGTGCGCGCGGACCGCGACGTGCGGGTGATGGTCATGGGCATTCCCAACGTCGGCAAGTCGACCCTGATCAACGGCCTGGCCGGCAAGGCGATCGCCAGGACCGGCAACGAGCCGGCGGTGACCAAGCGCCAGCAGAAGGTGCGCATCGGCGGGCGCGTGGCGCTGATCGACACCCCCGGGGTGCTGTGGCCGAAGATCGAGGACCAGGCCAGCGCCTACCGCCTGGCCGCCAGCGGCGCCATCCGCGACACCGCCATCGACTATGTCGACGTGGCCGTGGTCACCGCCGCCGAGCTGGCCCGCCGCTACCCCGAGGCCCTCACCGCGCGCTACAAGCTCACGGCGCTGCCGGCCTACACGCCCAACCCCGACGCGGCGCGGGTCGAGGCCGACGGCCCGGCGCGGATCGACCTGCTGGCCGTGGCGGGCTTCGACGGCCATGCGATACTGGCCGAGATCGCCGCCCGGCGCGGCGGCCTGCGTCCCGGCGGCGAGGTCGACCTGCACCGCGGCGCCGAGGTGCTGCTGCACGAGCTGCGCGACGGCAAGCTCGGCCGCCTGACCCTGGAGACCCCGGCAGACATCCCACCCGAGCCCGTGGACGCCCCCGCCCCTGGCGAGGATGACGCCGACGCCGGCCACACCGCATAATCCGTTTTCGCCCGCCGCCCTGGACACTGGACACCGACCGACATGGACACCACCCCGATCCGGAAATCGCACAAGCTGCACAACGTCTGCTACGACATCCGCGGCCCGGTGCTCGACCACGCCAAGCGCCTGGAAGAGGAGGGCCAGCGCATCCTCAAGCTGAACATCGGCAACCCTGCCCCGTTCGGCTTCGAGGCGCCGGAGGAGATCCTCCAGGACGTGATGCGCAACCTGCCCACCGCCCAGGGCTACTGCGATTCCAAGGGGCTCTACTCGGCGCGCAAGGCGATCATGCAGGAGTGCCAGCGCAAGGAGATTCCCGGCGTCGGCATCGAGGACATCTACATCGGCAACGGCGTCTCCGAGCTGATCGTGATGGCCATGCAGGCCCTGCTCAACGACGGCGACGAAGTGCTGATCCCCGCGCCGGACTACCCGCTGTGGACCGCCGCCGCCAACCTCTCCGGCGGCCACGCCGTCCACTACCTGTGCGACGAGCAGGCCGACTGGGCACCGGACCTGGACGACATCCGCGCCAAGGTGACCGCTCACACCCGGGCCATCGTGATCATCAACCCCAACAACCCCACCGGCGCCGTCTATCCGCCGGCCGTGGTGCGCGAGCTGCTGGAGATCGCCCGGGAGCATGACCTGGTGGTCTTCTCCGACGAGATCTACGACAAGATTCTCTACGACGGGGTCGAGCACGTCTCCACCGGGGCGCTGGCCGGCGAGGACCAGCTGGTGGTGACCATGAACGGGCTCTCCAAGAGCTACCGCTGCGCCGGCTTCCGCTCCGGCTGGATGATCCTCTCCGGGGCTATCGCCAAGCAGCGCGCCGCCGACTTCATCCAGGGGCTGACCATGCTCGCCTCGATGCGGCTGTGCGCCAACGTACCGGCCCAGCACGCCATCCAGACCGCGCTGGGCGGCTACCAGTCGATCAACGACCTGATCCTGCCCGGCGGGCGCCTGCTGGCCCAGCGCGACATCACCTTCGACAAGCTCAACGCCATTCCCGGCGTCAGCTGCGTCAAGCCGAAGGGGGCGCTCTACGCCTTCCCGCGGCTCGACCCCAAGGTGTTCAACATCCGGGACGACCAGCAGCTGGTGCTCGACCTGCTTCTGCAGGAGAAGATCCTGCTGGTGCAGGGCACCGCCTTCAACTGGCCGGAGCCCGACCACGTGCGCATCGTCACCCTGCCCTGGGCCGACCAGCTCGAGGATGCCCTGGACCGTTTCGCCCGCTTCCTGTCGCGCTACCGCCAGTAGCGCCGCTTGAAACCCGAACGCCCCGACCGTATCTAAGCAACAGCTTCTGGACGCCGCCCCCCGGGCGGCCCCCTCCCCTTCCCCGACGACTGATGGAGACCCCACCCCATGATGCGAATCCTGCTCTTCCTGGGCACCAACCTGGCGGTGATACTCGTCGCCAGCATCACCCTGCGCCTGCTCGGCGTAGAGGGCTACCTGCGCGGCCAGGGCATGAACTTCAACGCCCTGCTGATCTTCTGCTTCGTGTTCGGCATGGCCGGCTCGATGATCTCGCTGTTCATCTCCAAGTGGATGGCCAAGCGCAGTACCGGCACGGTGATCATCGAGACGCCCTCCAACGCCACCGAGAAGTGGCTGGTGGACACCGTGGCGGAGCTCTCCCGGGAGGCCGGCATCAAGACGCCCGAGGTGGGCATCTTCCCCGCCCAGCAGTCCAACGCCTTCGCCACCGGCTGGAACAAGGACGACGCCCTGGTGGCGGTCTCCGCCGGCCTGCTCAACCGCATGCGCCCGGAGGAGGTGCGCGCGGTGCTGGCCCACGAGATCGGCCACGTGGCCAACGGCGACATGGTGACCCTGGCGCTCATCCAGGGCGTGGTGAACACCTTCGTGATGTTCTTCGCCCGGGTGGTGGCCCACCTGGTGGACAGCTTCCTGAAGAGCCGCACCGACGGCGCGGGGCTGGGCTTCATGGGCTACTTCGCGGTGGTGATCGTCGCCGAGATCGTGTTCGGCATCATCGCCTCGGCGATCGTCGCCTGGTTCTCGCGCTTCCGCGAGTACCGCGCCGATGCCGCCGGCGCCCAGCTCGCCGGCTCCGGGGCCATGATCAACGCCCTGGCCCGCCTCAAGGCCGAGACCGAGATGCCCGACCAGATGCCGGACACCCTGCGCGCCATGGCCATCACCAAGGGCCAGACCCAGTCGCTGATGGAGCGCCTGTTCGCCAGCCACCCGCCTCTGGATGACCGTATCCGGGCGCTCAAGGAAGCGGCCTACCGCCAGTGAGGCGATCAGCGGCGGGCCACCCCGCCGCTGCTCCCTGTACCGGCCGTATCCGCGCGCTCAAGGAAGCCGCCTACCGGCAGTGACGGGGAACCTTGAAAGACAAGCGGGCCCGCCAATTGGCGGGCCCGCTTGCGTCGGGAGTAAGCGTCGGGCGACTCACCCCCGGGTGACCCGAAACCCGGCGCCGGCCAGCAGGGTGGCGAGGGACTCATCGGGCGCCACCAGGACCACCTCCAGGGCGGCGAACTCGCGTCGCAGGGGATAGCTCGCCCGGCAGGCGTCGAAGCCCTTGGCCATGCCCTGGAGGCGGCTCTCGCGCAGCAGGCTGTCGTGGTCGCGGCGCACGTCATGCACGGCGCGGAGGCAGAGCCGCAGGGCCTCCTCGGGCTCAAGGCCCGGGCCCAGCTCCAGGCGGCGCAGCGGGGGGGCCGGCAGCAGGTCTTCCAGGCTCACCCGGGTCGGCAGGCCCAGTCGCTCGCAGAGCGCCCGGTAGATCATGTGGGTGCCGCGCCGCTTGCCCTCCAGGCTGTGGCCGGCGATATGCGGCGTGGCGATCTCGGCCAGGTCGCGCAGGACGGCGTCGATGCCCGGCTCATGCTCCCAGACGTCGAGCACCGCGGTGATGTCGCCCTCGCCGGCCAGCCGGCCGCGCAGCGCCTGGCCGTCCACGCAGTCGCCGCGCCCGGCGTTGAGCAGCACCGTGCCCGGGGCCAGCTCGGCGATCGCCTGGGCGCCCAGCAGGTGGTGGGTCGCATGGGGTCCCTGGCGCACCAGCGGGGTATGCAGACAGAGCACGTCGCAGGCGTCGATCAGGGTCTCCAGGTCGACGAACGCCGCCTGGCCCTCGCGCGAGACCCGCTCGGCCTCGACGCGGGGCGGATCACAGGCCAGGCAGTCGATACCCATGGCGGAGAGCCGCCGCAGCAGCCGCCCGCCCACGTTGCCGGCGCCGATAACGCCCACCCGCCGTTCGGCCAGCGTCCACCCCTGGCGCTCGGCCAGGGTCGCCAGGCTGCCGAGCACGTAGTCCACCACCGCCTCGGCGTTGCAGCCCGGCGCACTGGCGAAGGCGATGCCGCGCGTCGCCAGCAGGTCGCGGTCGATATGGTCGGTGCCGATGGTGCAGGTGCCGACGAAGCGCAGCCGGCGGGCCTCGGCGAGCAGCGCCGCGTCGACCCGGGTGATGGAGCGCACCACCAGGGCATCGATATCGCGCAGGGCAGCGGCCGTGATCTCGCGCCCCGGCAGGCGGACCACCTCCCCCAGGTCGCGGAAGCAGAGGTCGGCGGCAGGCACATCGGCATCGACAAGAATCTTCATGGCGGCTTGTTCGGCTCCGGCAAGGAATTACAATACGCCACACCTTATCACTCTGCCGCCAAGCCCGGCACAGCGCACCGCGGGAGCTTCAATGATCGTTCGCTGGGAAACCGACCACGACTATGTGCTGGTGCACATCCACCAGGACATGTTCGGCGACTGGATCTTCAGCCGCGCCTGGGGGCAGATCGGCACCCAGTTCGGCGGCCTCAAGCATCAGCTGGCCGACGACCATGGCCAGGCCCTGATGTGGCTCGGCGATGAGGCCACCATCCAGGCCTCCCGTGGCTTCCGCAAGGTGCTGGAGGTGGACGACCAGAGCCCCGAGGGGCGCGAGGCGGTCAGCCAGCTGTCGCTGCTGGATGCACTGTAGGAGGCCAATTCATTGGGCGATCAAGGCCCTCGGCCTCGCGCCGCTGCCGCCCAGGCGATGGTGACACCGCCGGGCGCCTGACGGCGCCAGTCGCGCAACGAGTTGCCCTCCTACGGCAAGTTGCCCTACCCCAGGTAACGCCGGCCGCCACGCATGGTCGCTCCCCGGGCCTCGCGGGGCTCGGCCTCGCCGGCCAGCTGGCGCTGCAGCGCCGCCCAGGCGTCCTCCTCCAGCCAGCCCCGCTCGGCGAGCCAGGCGGCCAGCCGCGGCGCCTCGAAGCCGCGGTCGAGCTCCCTGCCCTCGGCATCCACCAGCACCGGGATGCGCACCCCGTAGCGCTCGACCAGGGCGTCGTCCTCGCTGATCTCGACCCGCTCCAGGCGATACTCCCCGGCACACAGCGTCACCAGCAGCGCCTCGAGCTGCTGGCAGAGGTGGCAGCCCAGGGTGGTATACAGGGTCAGCCGGATCATGCGCGCTCCTCCCGGTGGCGAATCAGGAAGACGTGGTGCAGGTCGGGGTTACGAACAAAATCCGGATCGAAGGTCTTCGCCGAGATCTCCTCCACCGCATAGTGCTCGGCCAGGTCGGCGTCCAGCTTGAAGCGTCGCTGGTTGTTGGAGAACACCAGGGTGCCGCCCGGGGCCAGACGGGTCATGGCCAGCCGCACCAGGCGGCCGTGGTCGCGCTGGACATCCAGGGTCTCGTCCATCTTCTTGGAGTTGGAGAAGGTGGGCGGGTCCATGAAGATCAGGTCGAACTGCCCCCCGGCGGTCTGCAGCCAGCGCAGGCAGTCGTCGCGCACCACCCGATGGCGGCTGGGGTCGAGGCGGTTCAGGGCGAAGTTGTCCCGCGCCCACTCCAGGTAGGTGTTGGAGAGATCCACGCTGACGCTGTCGCTGGCGCCGGCCGCCCCCTCGGCCTCACGCGGCCCCAGCGCCGCCTGCACGGTGGCCGTGGCGGTGTAGCAGAAGAGGTTGAGGAAGCGCTTGCCGGCGGCCATCTCGCCCAGCAGCCGGCGTACCGGCCGGTGGTCCAGGAACAGGCCGGTGTCGAGGTAGTCGCGCAGGTTGACCCACAGCCGCGCCCGCCCCTCCTGCACCTCGAAGCGCTCGCCGCTGGCCGCCTGCTTCTGGTACTGGGCGCGGCCACTCTGGCGCTCGCGGCGCTTGATCACCACCCGGGCCGGGTCGACCTCGAGCACCTCGGGAATCACCGAGAGGGCATCGAAGAGCCGCTTCTGGGCCTGGGCGGCATCGATGGAGCGCGGCGGCGCGTATTCCTGCACGTGGACCCGGTCGCCGTAGACGTCGATGGCCAGGGCGTACTCCGGCATGTCGGCGTCATAGAGACGATAGCAGCGCTCGCCGCTCTTCTTGAGCCACTTCCTCAGCCGCCGCCGGTTCTTCTCCAGCCGGTTGGCGAACATCTGGGCTCCCTCGGAGCGCGCCGGGGCGCCTCCCGCCCGGTCTCTGGCGGCGGCATCGTCCCCGCGGGCCGCCTCCGGGATCGCCATCAGCAGCAGCCTGGCCTCGAGCGGGCCGTTGCGCAGGGCGTACTGCTTGTGGGCACGCAGGCCGATGCGGTGGCCGAGGTCCGGGTTGGCGGTGAAGACCGCCAGCCCCCAGCCCGGGAAGGCGGCACGCACCCGTTCGCCGAGCTGCCCGTAGAGGCCGACCAGCTCGGGCAGCTCGCCCAGCCGCTCGCCATAGGGCGGGTTGGTGATCACCAGGCCCGGCGGCGCGTCATCCAGCCCCTCGGGGCGCACCAGTTCGCCGAGCCCGGCGCCATGGAACGCGATCAGCGCCGGGATGCCGGCGCGCATGGCGTTGGCCCGGGCCGCCGCCAGCGCCGGCGGGCTGCGGTCGAAGCCGTGGAGCCGCGAGCGGCAGCGCTTGCGGCCGATGCTGGCGCGGGCCTCGGCCTCGCGCTTCAGCTCGCGCCAGGTCGCCTCGTCATGGCCCGCCCAGCCGTGGAAGCCGAAGCGCTGGCGGGCCAGGTTGGGGGCCATGTCGGCGGCCATCATGGCGGCCTCGATCAGCAGGGTCCCGGCGCCGCACAGCGGGTCCACCAGCGGGGCGCCGTCGCGGGCCAGCGCCGGCCAGCCGGCGCGCACCAGCAGCGCCGCGGCCAGGTTCTCCTTGAGCGGGGCGTGGCCCACGTCGCGCCGGTAGCCGCGGCGGTGCAGGCTGTCGCCGGAGAGGTCCACGCCCAGGGTCAGCCGCCCGCGGTGCAGGTGGGCATAGAGCCGCAGGTCGGGCGACTTGAGGTCGATGTCGGGACGCGCCCGCCCCTCGGCATGCAGGCGGTCGACCACGCCGTCCTTGACCGTCTGGGCGCCGAAGCGGGTGTGGCGGATCGCCTCGGAGCGACCGTGGAAATCCACCGCCAGGCTCGCCCCGGAAGCCAGGTGGGCCTTCCACTCGACCGCCGCCACCGCGGCCCGGAGCTGTTCCGGCGTCTCGATCCCCTCCTCGCGGGCGAGGCAGAGCACCACCCGGTTGGCCAGCCGCGACCAGAGGCAGGCGCGGTAGGCCGCCTCGAGCCCGGCCCGGAAGTGCACCCCGCCCACCGTGGTCTTGCCCGGTTCGGCCCCCAGGGTCGCCAGCTCGTCGGCCAGCAGCAGTTCGATGCCCCGGGGACAGGTGGCAAGAAAGTCAAGGGTCTCAGTGGGTTGGCTATCGGTCATGAAGGTGTCACCGGCATGCTGTTGGGGTCATGGCCGCCGTGACCGGCGGGTGAACGGGATGTTACAAATCAAGGGTCGACAGTGGCGACCGGGATGGGCTATCAATAACCCAGTAGCTACTGAAGAACGCATGCGTTTTCTGTCACCGGGCACGGCTCAGCAAGTCTGACGCGATCCCCGGGGCACGTTACGGATCGATCGTGCGCCACGCTGACGCATGGATCGCTCCAGATTGATACCTTTTCAAGAGGTAGTCCAATGAAACGACAGAAACGTGATCGCTTCCAGCGTGCCTATATTCATGGCTACAAGGCGGGAGTCTCAGGTCGTTCCCGCGATGACTGTCCCAGTCAGGATATCAATCTTCGCGAATACTGGATGAGCGGTTGGCGTGAAGGTCGTGGGGATCAATGGTCCGGCATGACGGGTGTCTCCGGAATCCACAAGAACCCCATGGTGATGTGACCCCCCCACCTTTCCCTTCGGGTTTACACCCCCCCCTCGAGAGAGCCCGTGGCAAGCGCCACGGGCTTTTTGCTGGTGCCTTCCGGCCTCATGGCGTGGCGACGCTGGCCTTCAGCGCCCGGGCGCACTCGCCCACCAGGGCAGGGCCACGATAGATGAAGCCCGAGTAGAGCTGCACCAGGTCGGCCCCCGCCGCCACCTTCGCCACCGCCGAGTCGCCGCTGTCGATGCCCCCCACGCCGATGATCGGCATCGTCGGCAGGTGGCGGCGCAGCTCGCGGATCACCGCATTGGACGCCTCGAACACCGGACGCCCCGACAGGCCGCCCTGCTCATCGGCGTGGACCAGGCCCGCCACCGCCTCGCGGGAGACGGTGGTGTTGGTGGCGATCACCGCATCGATGCCGTTATCCGACAGCGCCCGGGCCACCAGGGCCACCTCCTCGGCGTCCATGTCCGGGGCGATCTTGACCGCCAGCGGCACCCGCCGGCCGGCCTGGCGATCCAGTTCGAGCCCCGCCTCGCGCAGCGCCCCGAGGAGCTGGTCGAGATGCTCGCCGAACTGCAGGCTGCGCAGCCCCGGCGTATTGGGGGAGGAGATGTTGACGGTGACGTAGTGGGCATGGGCATGGACCTTGCGCAGGCAGGTCAGATAGTCATCCACCGCCTTCTCCACCGGCGTGGTGAGGTTCTTGCCGATGTTGATGCCGATCACGCCGTCATAGCGGCTCGCCCTGACCCTCTCGACGAGGCGGTCGACGCCGGCGTTGTTGAAGCCCATGCGGTTGATGATGGCACCGGCCTCGGGCAGCCGGAAGAGCCGTGGCCGGGGGTTCCCCGCCTGGGGTTTCGGGGTCACGGTCCCCACCTCGACGAAGCCGAAGCCCAGTGCGCCCAGGGCATCGAGGTGGTCGGCATTCTTGTCGAGCCCCGCGGCCAGGCCCACCCGGTTGGGAAAGCGCAGGCCCATGACCTCCACCGGGTCCTCCACGCGCCCGCCCCCGAGCCGCTTCGCCAGCCCCAGCCGTCCGGCCAGGTCGAGGCCCGACAGCGCAACGCCGTGGGCGGTCTCGGCGTCGAGGCGAAACAGGAGCGAGCGGGCAAGCGAGTACATGGCATCTCCGGGGGCAGCGGCATCGGGGCGGGCGGATTATAGCAGCGCCAGGCCCGGGTGACGACGCGAGCGAGGCGGCGCCATCCCGGGGTTTTGTGGTCTACTGTCTGCCTCGATTCCACCACGGAGGCATCGCGGCGCCGGCGCCGCGATGCGCCCCAGCCAGGGAGCAGGCCATGGCCGACACCACCGAGACACTGGAACACCGCCTGTCGCGTATCCACCTGGCGCTGGAGAACGAGCAGCTGGCCGATGTCGACGCCGTCATCGCCGACCTGGAGCCCGCCGAGATCGCCCTGCTGCTCGAGTCGCTGCCCCCCGCGGCGCGGGTGCAGCTGTGGCAGCGCGTGCCCACGGAGGTCGACGGCGAGGTGCTGCTGCATGTGCATGACGAGGTGCGCAGCACCCTGCTCGACGACATGGACCACGAGGAGATCGTGGCCGCGGCGGCCGCGCTGGACACCACCGACCTGGCGGAGATCTTCGAGGACCTGCCCCAGCAGGTCGCCGAGGACATGCTGCGCTCCATGGACGCGCTGCAGCGCACCCGCCTGGAGGAGACGCTCTCCTTCGAGGAGGACAGCGCCGGTCGCCTGATGCGCATGGACACCATCGCCGTGCGCGCCGATGTCAGCCTGGAGACGGTGCGACGCTTCCTGCGCTGGAAGGAGTCCGTGCCGGACAACACCCACCTGCTGATGGTGGTGGACCGCGACGGCCGCTTCGTGGGGGCCCTCTCGCTGGCGCGCCTGGTCAGCCACGACCCGGAGATGGCCGTCGCCGACCTGATGGACCGCGAGGTGGACAGCATCCGGGTCGACATGAAGTCCCGGGACGTGGCCACCCTGTTCCAGACCCACGACCTGGTCTCCGCCCCGGTGGTGGACGAGACCGGGCTGCTGCTCGGGCGCATCGTCATCGACGACATCGTCGACGTGATCCGCGAGGACTCCGACCAGGCGCTGATGAACATGGCGGGCCTCGACGAGGAGGAGGACCTCTTCGCCCCGGTGCTGCCCAGCGCCAAGCGCCGGGCGGTGTGGCTCGGGATCAACCTGCTCACCGCCTTCCTGGCCGCCTGGGTGATCGGCCGCTTCGAGGACGCCCTGGACAAGATCGTTGCCCTGGCGGTGCTGATGCCCATCGTCGCCAGCATGGGCGGCATCGCCGGCAGCCAGACCCTGACCCTGGCCATACGTGGCCTGGCACTGGGGCAGATCAGCCGCACCAACAGCAGCTGGCTGCTGCGCAAGGAGATCGGCATCGCCGCGCTCAACGGCCTGCTCTGGTCGCTGGTGGTGGCGCTGCTCGCGGTGGTCTGGTTCGGCAACCTCGCCATCGGCGCCATCATCGCCGCCGCGCTGGTGATCAACATGCTGGCCGCCGGCGTTGCCGGCATCGTCATCCCGCTGATGCTCAAGCGGGCCGGCATCGACCCGGCCCTCTCCGGATCGGTGATCCTGACCACCGTCACCGACGTGGTGGGCTTCATGGCCTTCCTGGGCCTGGCCACCTTCTTCCTGCTGTGAGCCAGAACCGGTGAGCCAGAGACCGGTGAGCCAAAGCCCGGTGAGCCATCGCCCGCCCTGACCCGCCGGCGCCCTCCGCCGCAGACGACGAACCCCGCCGAATGGCGGGGTTCGTCGTGGCGGGATGACCCGAAGGGCATCAGGTCTCGCGGCTGCTCTCGGCCAGGTCGACCAGTTCGCGCACGGCCACGGCAAACAGCGGGAAGCCCCCCTGGCTGCCGCTGCCCACCTGCTCGAGCAGCCGGCACCAGCGGCTGTGCATGCTGCCATGCAGGGTCAGCCACTGGTCGACCCGCTCGGTGGCCTCGCGGGGCCCGCCCTCCATCTGCAGCACGCTGACGGTGAGCGCCAGCTGCTGGCGGTCGATGTCGTCGCGGAAGGTCTCCCTGGCCTGGGCCTGCCAGCTGTCGCGCACCCTGAGCTCGGTGATCTGGCGGATCATCCAGGGCAGCTCCAGCCGAGCGCCGATCTCGTAGTACACCTCGGCCACCTTCTGGGGCTTCTCGTCGGCCTGGCGGGCCGCCTGGATGATGCCCAGTGCCGCGTAGAGGCTGCCCGCCGCCGCCACGATCGCGGCCAGCCCCACGGGCACGCCGGCCTCGACCAGCTCGCCGCGGCGGGCCTCCCAGGCCTCGAGCTCCTCGCCGCGCAGACGCTTGCCGATGCTCTCCTGCAGCGGGGCGAGGCGCGGAGCGAAGTAGTCGATGGTCTCCCGGGTGCTCATGCCGGTGCGGCTGCGCAGGAACCAGCGGGTGGCCCGGCGGATCAGCCGCATCAGGTCGAGCATCATGTCGTACTGGACCGAACTCGCCACCCGGTTGTCGAGGGCCTCGATCTGCTGCCACAGGGTGCCGAGCTGGAACACCTCCCGGGCGATCACGTAGGCCCGGGCGATGTCGGCCCGACCGGCCCCGGTGGAGTCGATCAGTCGCCGCACGAAGACGATGCCCATGTGGTCGACCAGGTCATTGGCCACCTGGGTGGCGACGATCTCGCGCTTGAGCCGGTGCTCGTACATCTCGTCGCGGTAGCGCTCCACCAGCGCCTTCGGGAAGATGCGCTCCACGTAGCGGGCGATGGTCGGGTCGTCGGGCACCTCGGAGGCGATCAGGTCGCCCTTGAGCACGCTCTTGGCATAGGAGATCAGCACCGAGAGCTCCGGCAGCAGCATGCCCTGCTGGTTGGCGGCGCGCTCCTCGAGGACCTCGTCGGCGGGCAGGAACTCCAGCTCGCGGTCCAGCTGGCCCTGGGCCTCCAGCTCGCTGATGAAGCGACGATAGGGGCCGACGCCCTGGCGGGAGAGCAGCTCCGAGAGATCCAGCGCCTGGGTCTGGCGGTAGTTGTCGAGCAGCACCAGGTCGGAGACCTCGCCGGTCATGTCGGCCAGCAGCTGGTTGCGCTGCTTCAGGGTCATGTCACCGCGCTCGACCACCTCGTCGATGAGGATCTTGATGTTGACCTCGTGGTCGGAGCAGTTGACCCCGCCGGCGTTGTCGATGAAGTCGGTGTTGACCCGCACGCCCCGGGCGGCGGCCTCCATGCGGCCGCGCTGGGTCAGGCCCAGGTTGCCGCCCTCGCCGACCACCTTGCAGTTGAGCTCGCAGCCGTTGATGCGCAGCGCATCGTTGGCCTTGTCGCCCACCTGGGCATCGCTCTCCTCGCTGCCCTTGACGTAGGTGCCGATGCCGCCGTTCCAGATCAGGTCGACGTGGGACCTGAGCATCGCCTGGATCAGCTCGCTGGGCGAGAGCTTGTCCTCCTTGATGCCGAAGGCGGCCTTCATCGGCTTGGAGATGGGAATCGACTTGGCGCTGCGCTTGAACACCCCGCCGCCCTCGGAGATCAGCGAGGCGTCGAAGTCCTCCCAGCTGGAGCGTGGCATCTCGAACAGCCGCTGGCGCTCGGCAAAGGTGGCCGCGGCATCCGGCGTGGGGTCGACGAAGATGTGCAGGTGGTTGAAGGCCCCCAGCAGGCGGATCCGGTCCGACAGCAGCATGCCGTTGCCGAACACGTCGCCGCCCATGTCGCCGATGCCCAGCACGGTGAACTCGTCCTGCTGGGTGTTCACTCCCAGGTTGCGGAAGTGGCGCTTCACCGACTCCCAGGCGCCCTTGGCGGTGATGCCCATCTTCTTGTGGTCGTAGCCGTTCGCGCCGCCGGAGGCGAAGGCGTCACCCAGCCAGTGGCCATACTCCGCGGAGATCTCGTTGGCGATGTCGGAGAAGGTGGCGGTGCCCTTGTCGGCTGCCACCACCAGGTAGGGGTCATCCTCGTCGTGGCGCACCACCTCGCGGGGCGGCACTACATCGCCTCCCTTGAGGTTGTCGGTGACGTCGAGCAGCGCGCGGATGAAGGTCTTGTAGCACTCGATCCCCTCGCGCTGGAAGGCCTCGCGGTCGCCCTCGGGCAGGCGCTTGCAGACGAAGCCCCCCTTGGCGCCCACCGGCACGATCACCGAGTTCTTCACCTGCTGGGCCTTGACCAGGCCGAGCACCTCGGTGCGGTAGTCCTCGAAGCGGTCGGACCAGCGCAGCCCGCCGCGGGCCACCTTGCCGCCGCGCAGGTGCACGCCCTCGACGCGGGGCGAGCAGACGAAGATCTCGAAGGCCGGGCGCGGCTTGGGCATCCCGGTGACCTTCGAGGGCTGCAGCTTGAAGGCGATGTAGTCCTTGGGCTGGCCGTCCTCGCGCCGCTGGTAGTAGTTGGTGCGCAGGGTGGCCTGGATCAGCTCCATGTAGCGACGCAGCAGCTGGTCGTCGTTGAGGCTGGCCACGTCATCGAGCAGGCGCTGGATGCGCGCCAGGCAGTCGTCGATCTCCCCTTCGGCGGGGCGCTCCTCGGGATCGAAGCGCAGCTCGAACAGGGTCACCAGCTCGCGGGTGATCTCCGGGTAGCTGGCCAGGGCGTTGGCCATGTACTCCTGGGAGACGCCGAAGCGGATCTGCTTCAGGTAGCGGGCATAGCCGCGCAGCATCGCCACCTCGCGCCAGTCCAGGTTGGCGCCGATGATCAGCCGGTTGAAGGCGTCGTTGTCCGCCTCCCCGGCCCAGAGGCGCTGGAAGGCCTCGATGAAGGGCTCGCGCATCTCCTGGAGGTTGACCTCGGTGCTGGTGTGGTGCTCCAGGTCGAAGTCGTGGATCCAGTAGCGGGTATCGGTGGCCTCGATCTCGTAGGGGCGCTCGCCGATCACCCGCAGGCCGAGGTTCTCCATCATCGGCAGCACGTCGGAGAGCGGGATGGGGGCCTCGCGATGGAACAGCTTGAGGTTGACCCCGCTGCCCTCCTCCTCCACCAGCCGGTAGAGCGACAGCGCCAGCGGCGCCCCCTCGTCCAGCTCGCCGATGTGCTGCAGGTCATAGACCGCGGTGCGCGCGTTGAAGTCCTCGCGGTAGCTGGCCGGGAAGGCGTCGCGGAAGCGGTCCATCAGGCGATTGGCCTGCTCCTCGCCGAAGCCCTCGATGCTGGCGGCCTGCAGGTCGTCGCGCCAGTTGCGGGCCAGCTGGGCGACCTTGGCCTCCAGGCGCTTGATGTCGTACTCGGCCGGGCGGTCGCCCTCGAAGCGCAGGATGAACTGGATGCGCGCCAGCACCGACTCCGACAGGTAGGTGTTGAAGTCGCCGAAGGTGGCGCCCAGCTCCTCGCAGAGCAGGGCCTGGATGCGCAGGCGCAGCTCGGTGGAGAAGACGTCGCGCGGCACGAAGGCCAGGCAGGAGTAGAAGCGCCCGGGGCGGTCCTCGCGGATGAACAGCCGGACCCGGCGTCGCTCGCGGATGCTCAGGATGCCCAGCGCGGTCTGCGCCAGTTCCCGGGTATCGATCTGGAAGAGGTCGTCGCGGGGATAGACCTCGAGGATCTGCAGCAGCTGCTTGCCGTTGTGCCCCTTGGGATTGAACCCGGCGATCTCCATCACCGTCTTGAGCTTGCGGCGCAGGATCGGCACGTTGCGCGGCGACTCGTTGTAGACGGTGGCGGTGAACAGGCCCAGGAAACGGTGCTCGCCGACCAGGTTGCCCTGCTCGTCGTAGCGGTCGATGGAGATGTAGTCGGGGTAGGTGGGGCGATGCACCCGGGCATGGTGGGCGCTCTTGGCGAACGACAGCAGCTCGGGCACCAGCACGAACCGGCCCTCCTCGATGCCGAGCTCGGTGCGGATCCGCTCGCGATAGCGCGGCTGGTCGAGGCGGAAGACCCCCAGCTCGCTGCCCTTGGCCCTGTCCAGCTGCTGCTTGCCGCGCTTCTCGCCGACCTCGTAGGCGTCATAGCCTAGGAAGGTGAAGTTGTCGTGGAGCAGCCACTCGAGGAAGGCGATGGCCTCCCGGTGGTCGTCGGGGTCGGTCTGGGGCGGGCAGCCGGCGCGCAGCTCCTCGAGGGCGGCCTCGACCCGCTCGCGCATCGGCTCGAAGTCAGCCACCGCGGTGCGCACATCGACCAGCACATCGTGCAGGCTGGTCTGGATATCCTGCAGCACGGCGGCATCGGAGTGGCGGTCGATCTCGATGACGATCAGCGACTCGCGGGCCTCGGGGGCCTTGGCATCCCGGGGCGAGGCGACCCGCTTGAGCCGATGCTTGCCGTCGCGCTCCGTGGCGAGCACCGCGTTGTGGATGGCGTGCACGGTGATGCCGCGACGGTTGAGCTCGATGCGCACCGAGTCCACCAGGAAGGGCATGTCCTCGTGCAGCACCGCCACGAAGGTGTGGGGCGACTGCCAGCCGTGCTCCTCGAAGTCGGGGTTGAAGACGCGCACCTTGGGGTAGGCCGGGTCGAACTCCTGCAGGAAGTGCCAGACCGAGAGCGTCGCTCCGTAGAGGTCGTCGAGGCGCCGGTCCTCCAGGTCGTCGAAGGGCACCGAGGCGTAGAAGTAGCGCGCGAAGGCCTCCACCTCGGCGGCCTTGTCCCTGTCCAGGCGGCTGCCCAGCCGCTCGGCCAGCTGCTTGAGAAAATCCTGTCTGGCTTCATCGTTCGCAACGTGCTGCATCCATCACCTCGTGCCCTGGGCCGCGACGGCGGCCGGAAGTCTTCGACACGGCGGCCGAGTCGGCCGCCCTGCCTGCCAGCTTACGCCACTCCCCGACCCCGCCCCACCGAGTTGCCGACTTGCTCATGGAGCATGTCGCTTACGCATCGTCGCGAGCGCGTCGCCGCTTGACAGCCCTCGACCGGGCCGAGGTCAGGCGCGCCGCTCCAGCAGCACGCCGCACTCGCAGTGGTGGGTCCAGGGGAACTGGTCGAACAGCGCGAAACGGGTGATCTCGTGGGTCTCGGTCAGGGTCTCGAGGTTGTCCGCCAGTGTCTCCGGGTTGCATGAAATATAGACGATGCGCGAATAGCCGCTGAGCTGGCGGCAGCTGGCCTCGTCCAGCCCGGCCCGCGGGGGGTCCACCAGCACGGTGGTGAAGTCATAGTCGTCCAGGGCCCACTCCGCCACCCGGCGGCCGCCCTTCTCGCCCTTGAGGGCCGCGGCGAACTCCTCGGCGGACATGCGCCCGACCACCGCGTTGTCGATGCCGTTGGCGGCCAGGTTCTCCCTCGCGCTTGCCACCGCGGTGCGCGAGATCTCGGTGGCCATTACCCGGCGGAAGTTCTCGGCCAGGGCGATGGTGAAGTTGCCGTTGCCGCAGTAGAGCTCCACCAGGTCACCCGCCTGGCTGCCGCGGGTCACCTCCCGGGCCCAGGCGAGCATCGAGCGGCAGATCTCGGCGTTGGGCTGGGCGAAGCTGTTCTCCACCTGCTGGTAGACGAACGGGCGACCGTCGACCTCCAGGCGTTCCCAGACGTGGTCGCGGGCCAGCACCAGGCGCTGCTTGCGCGAGCGGCCGATGATCATCGCCCCCAGGCGCTCCTGGAGCAGGCGCGCCTCGCCCTCCCAGGCCTCGTCCAGGGGGCGATGGTAGATCAGGGTGATCAGCGCTTCGCCCGAGAGGGTGGTGAGAAACTCCACCTGGAAGAGCTTGCGCCGCAGCAGCGGCACGTCGCGGATGGCGTCGAGCAGCACCGGCATCAGCTCGTTGATGTGCCGGCTGGCGACCGGATAGTCGTCCAGGCGTACCACCGTCTTCTGCGTTTTCTTCGGATCCTCGGGAGCCCCCTCGGACTCTTGTATTTCAAACATCGCATAGAAGAGGTCATCGCCCTGGTGCCAGATGCGGAACTCGCAGCGCTGCCGGTAGTGGCTCGGCGGCGAGGGGTAGACCTCGAGCGGCGGTGGGGCGAAGCGCGCGAAGTCGCGGGTGATGCGCTCGCGCTTCGCCTCGAGCTGCTCGTCATAGCGGGCGGGGTCGACGACGGGAATGGCCAAGGAGTCTCCTCCGGGTAGTGGGAATGAGTGGGCAGGGAGCGAGCGGGCATCCGGCACGCTCAGTCGAGGGACAGCAGGCGGGGCTCGGCGAAGCCGAAGGCCGCCAGGCCGGGGACCAGCCGGGGGTCCGGGGCGGTGACGAAGCTGGGGCCGGGGCCTTCCCGCGGCGCCACGCCGGCCACCACCTGGGCGGTACGCCGGGCGATGGCCTCGCTGGAGTCGATCCAGGCGACCGGCCGGGGCGCGAGTTCGGCCAGCACCTCCCGCAGCAGCGGGAAGTGGGTGCAGCCCAGCACCACGGTATCCAGCTCGGGATCGACCCACAGCGGCGCCAGGGCCTGGCGGATCACCTCGCGATCCAGGGGCTCGCCGGCGAGCCAGCGTTCCGCCTCGCGCACCAGGGCATCGGCGGCGACGCGGGTCACGCGACAGTCGGCGGCGAAGGTCTCGATCAGCCGCAGGGTGTAGGGGCGCGCCACGGTGGCGCTGGTGGCCAGCAGGCCGATATGGCGACTGCGGCTGTGCGCCGCCGCGGGCTTGATGGCCGGCACCGTGCCGATCACGGGCACCGTCAGGCGTTCACGCAGGGCATCCAGGGCCAGGGTGCTGGCGGTGTTGCAGGCCACCACCAGGGCGCTGCAGCCGCTCGCGACCGCGGCCGCCTCGCAGACCGCCAGGATCCGAGCGACCAGCCACTCATCCTCGCGCAGGCCGTAGGGCAGCATGGCGTTGTCGCAGGCATAGGCGAGCGCCGCGCGGGGCAGCCGCTCGCGCAGCGCCGAGACCACCGAGAGGCCGCCGACGCCGGAGTCGAATACCAGGATGGGCCCCGCCGTCACGGCGCGACTCTCCCCTCTCGCGCAACCACGAGAGGGTCGAAGGGCGTCGACGGCGGCGGCGGCATGGGAGAGAGACGGCTGGTGGACATCGTGGGGCCCCGGCTGGACATGGCGCCATTCTACCTCAGCCGGGCCGCCACCCGCAGCCGGTGGCGCCCGCGCTCACGGCAGGCGCCGCCGCCCCGGCCGGGTCAGGCGATCTCGGGGGCCTCGCGCAGCTCGGCATAGAGCTCGGGGTAGGCCTCCTGCAGCCGCTCGAGCTCCGCCGTGGCGCCCTCCGGAAGGGCCTCGGCGAGGCGATCCAGGTCGGGCTCGGTGAAGTGCTCGCGGATCAGCGGGAAGAGCAGCTCCCGTTCATCTCGCAGGTAGGCCAGGTGGGCATCGAGATAGGCCTTGAGGTCATCGGCAAACCGGTCCATGGGCACCACGGCATCCATCAGGATCATGTCCAGGTCGTTGGAGAGCCGGGACAGGCGAGACTTGACGGCACGGTAGTCGGTGGCCAGCCGTTCGGTCAGCTCGGCACTCTCCGGTGCCACTTCCTGCAGGCGCTCGCTGAAGAGCCGCTCCAGGGGCAGGGTGAACCCTTCCATGTAGTCGAGGATATAGTCGACGACCTCACGCACCAGCTGGAAGTTGGGACGCTCGCCGGTCGCCAGCGTCTTCTGCTTGAGCTGCAGAACGTGCAACATGCGAGCCATATTGGCATGATCCCGACGCAGTTGGGTCAGCATGGGCATGTCAGGCCCTCCTGTGTAGTGACAAGGGAGAAGGCATCCTTCGTTGGATGCGCGATCATGGACAGGGTTCATCACAACACGAGCCGTCCGAGACGCCTCGCCGACGATACCCAGACACTCTAGCAGCCGGACCACCTTCATGCCCCGCCCTACGTCAACGTAAGGAGTAGCTGATGGACCTCTTTGCATCGGGTACCGACGAGGCCGCCCCGCTCGCCTGGCGCATGCGCCCCCGGCGGCTGGCGGACTACGTGGGCCAGCAGGCGCTGGTCGGCCCCGGCAAGCCGCTGGCGCGCATGGCCGAGACCGGGGTGGTCCGCTCGATGATCCTGTGGGGCCCTCCCGGTGCCGGCAAGACGACCCTCGCCGAGATCCTCGCCGCCGAGTCCGGCGCCGAGCTGGAGCACCTCTCGGCGGTGATGGCCGGCGTGAAGGAGATCCGCGCCGCGGTGGAGCGGGCCCGCGCCCGCCAGGCTCGGGGCCAGGCGACGCTGCTGTTCCTCGACGAGATCCACCGCCTCAACAAGAGCCAGCAGGATGCCCTGCTGCCCCACGTGGAGTCGGGGCTGCTGACGCTGATCGGCGCCACCACCGAGAACCCCTCCTTCGAGGTCAATTCGGCGCTGCTCTCCCGCGCCCGGGTGCACGTGCTGAAGGCGCTCGGCGAGGCGGAGCTGGTGGAGGTGATGCGCCGGGCCCTGAGCGACGAGGAGCGCGGCCTGGGCCGGCGCCGGCTCCGGGTCGACGACGAGGTGCTGGCCCTGCTGGCCCGGGCCGCCGCCGGCGATGCCCGACGCGCCCTCGGGCTGCTGGAGACCGCCTGCGATTTCGCCGTCGACGACGGGCAGGGCGAGCACCTCCCCCGGGAGGCGCTGGAGGACGTGCTGGGGCACCAGGCCAGCGCCTTCGACAAGCAGGGCGACCACTTCTACGATCTGCTCTCGGCGATCCACAAGTCGGTGCGCTCCTCGCGCCCCGATGCCGCCCTGCTCTATATCGCCCGCTTCCTGCAGGGCGGCGGCGACCCGCTGGACGTGATCCGCCGCCTGGCCGCCATCGCCTCTGAGGACGTGGGCAATGCCGACCCGCGCGCCCTGCCGCTGGTGATGGCCGCCTGGGATGCCTACCTGCGCCTGGGCGACCACGAGGGCCAGCGGGCCATCGCCCACGCCGCCATCCACCTGGCGGTGGCCCCCAAGAGCAACGCCATCGACCAGGCCTGGAAGCAGACCAAGGCCTTCGTGGCCGGCCAGCCGCAGCTCGAGGTCCCCCGCTACCTGCGCAACGCCCCGACGAGGCTGATGGAGTCCCTGGGCCACGGCGAGGGGTACCGCTACGCCCACCGCGAGCCCCATGGCTACCCCGCCGGCAGCGCCCACGACTGCTGGCCCGACGAGATCCCGCGCCAGCGCTTCTACACGCCCACGGCATATGGCCAGGAGAAGCGCTACGGCCAGCTGATGGCCTGGCGGGAGCAGCTCGACGCCGAGGCGGACGAGGGCGAGGCCTAGCGCCGAGCGCCGAGCGCCGAGCGCCGAGCGCCGAGCGCCGAGCGCCGAGCGCCGAGCGCCGAGCGCCGAGCGCCGAGCGCCGAGCGCCGAGCGCCGCAGGATGCTGGCTGGCTTCGTGTGATGTGTCGATAAAAAACCCCGCCGGATTCAACTCCGACGGGGTTTCTCGTTTTCGCTGCCTTCCTCGACACCTGCCGCCCGTCAGCGAGCGGCTGGGCGCTTGTCGCTCGGCGCAGTCAGTGCGTATCGCGGATCACGTCGGTCCCGTCGGGAATCTCGAAGGTGAACCGGCTGTCGTCGATGGCCTCGTTCACCCGTGCGTCACGGAACTCGATGGCGGTGCGCTGTCCGGTGCTGTCGGTCATCTGCAGGGTGGCCAGCGCCTCGCCGCGGAAGGTCATCTTCAGCTCCTCGAAGAGGGTGTCGGCCGACTTCGGCACCAGGGTGAAGGTCTCGGCGCTGCCCTGCTGCTGACGGGAGACGTCATAGCTCTCGGTGAGATCGCCGGCGCTGCCGGAGAGCAGCAGGGCCGGGGTGTGGGTCACCCGCTGGTCCAGCGCCTGGATGGTGACCTGCTCCAGGTCGGGGTCGTGGAGGATGACCTCCTCGCCGTCGGAGATTACCTCCTGCTGGTAGGGCGCATCGACCTCCCAGCGGAACCTGCCCGGACGCGACAGCCACATGCGGCCCTGGGCTTCCTGCAGGCGCTCGCCGCCGGCATCGAGGATCTGCTGCTCGAAGGTGGCCTCGAAGGTCTGCAGCGGCTCGAGCATGCGGGTCAGCCGCTCGGCGCCCTCGCTGGCCAACGCCGAGAGGGGCATCGCCACGGTCATGGCCAGTGCGGCAAGGGTCTTCTTCACTGTCATCGTCTCTGTCTCCCTGGACGGGTCCATCATGGATTCCTGACACTCGGACCTTCGGAAGGTCGGCGGGTTGCGGCCACGCCGACGCTTTCATCATTGCTGCATGGTTGAGCGGGCCCCGCCGCCCGGGGCTCAGTCGCGCGGGGGCGGCGGCGCCAGCACCTCGCGGGCCCCGTTGGTGCCCATGGTGGAGACCACGCCGGCCATCTCCATGGCCTCGACCAGGCGCGCGGCGCGGTTGTAGCCGATCTTGAAGCGACGCTGCACGGCCGAGATGGAGGCCCGGCGCGAGTCGGTCACGAACTGCACCGCCTCGTCGTAGAGGGCATCCTGCTCGGCGTCGTCGCCGTCACCGCCGCCCTCGGCCTCCAGCCCGGTGAGGGCCTCGGCGGAGACGCCGCCGGAGAGGATCTCCTCGATGTACTCGGGCTCGCCGCGGCGCTTCCAGTCCTCCACCACCCGGTGCACCTCGTCGTCGTCGACGAAGGCACCGTGGACGCGGGTCGGCAGGCCGGAGCCCGCCGGCAGGTAGAGCATGTCGCCGTGGCCCAGCAGGTTCTCGGCGCCCCCCTGGTCGAGGATGGTGCGCGAGTCGATCCGCGAGGAGACCTGGAAGGCCATCCGCGTGGGGATGTTGGCCTTGATCAGGCCGGTGACCACGTCCACCGAGGGGCGCTGGGTGGCGAGTATCAGGTGGATGCCGGCGGCCCGGGCCTTCTGGGCCAGGCGGGCGATGAGCTCCTCGACCTTCTTGCCGACGATCATGAACATGTCGGCAAACTCGTCGATCACCACCACGATATAGGGCAGCTTCTCGAGCACCGGCGGAGTCTGGTGCATCTCCCAGGGCTGGGGCTCCCACAGCGGGTCGGCCACCTGGGCGCCAGCCTGCTCGGCCTCGTCGAGCTTGGCGTTGAAGCCGGCGATGTTGCGCACCCCCATGGCGGCCATCAGCTTGTAGCGCCGCTCCATCTCGGCCACACACCAGCGCAGGGCGTTGGCGGCCTCCTTCATGTCGGTGACCACCGGCGCCAGCAGGTGCGGGATGCCGTCATAGACGGAGAGCTCGAGCATCTTGGGGTCGACCATGATCAACCGCAGCTCGTCGGGGGTGGCCTTGAGCAGCATGGAGATCAGCATGGCGTTGACCCCCACCGACTTGCCCGAGCCGGTGGTGCCGGCCACCAGCAGGTGCGGCATCTTGCCGAGGTTGGCCACCACCGGGCCGCCGCCGATGTCCTGGCCCAGCGCCAGGGTCAGCGCCGAGGCCTCCTGCTGGTAGCGGTCGGAGTCGATCACCTCGCGCAGGCGGATCATCGCCCGGTGCGGGTTGGGAATCTCGATGCCCACCGTGGGACGGCCCGGAATCACCTCCACCACCCGCACGCTCTTGACCATCAGCGAGCGCGCCAGGTCCTTGGCCAGGTTGCTGATCTTGGAGACCTTCACGCCGGCGGCGGGCTTGATCTCGAAGCGGGTGATCACCGGCCCCGGCCAGGTGTCCACCACCTCGGCCTTGACCCCGTACTCGCGCAGCCGCACCTCGAGCAGCTCGGCCATCTCGGCCAGCTGGTCGACCGAGTAGTTCTGCTTCTGGGGCTCCGGCGGGGTGAGCAGCCGCAGGCTCGGAAGTTCGCCGTCGGGCTCGGGCATGTCATCGAGCACCGGACGCTGATTCTGCAGGTGCTCCACGGTCCACAGGCGCAGCCCCTCCTCCTCGGTGGCCTCGCGAGCCTGCTCGGCGGTGGCGACGCGGGGCTCTTCCGCCTCGTCGTCGCCCGGGGCCTCTTCCGGCTCCGGCGGCTGCAGCAGGGCGGCCTTGCCGGCGTCCCGGTGTGGCGGGGCGGTATCCGGCGACGACGCCTGGCGCGGGCCCCGCGGCTCGCCGGCGGGCTCGGGTGCGGCGGGTTCCTCCCAGGCGAGCCGCGGCTCGTCGTCGTCCGTGTCGTCCCAGTCGACCTCCTGCCAGTCCACCAGGCCAGGCTCGCGCCGGCCGCCCTCCCGCAGCGGGTGCGGCGAGGCGCCCGAGGAGGCGCGGGCGGTGGGCGCCGCCTCGGCGGGGTCATCCGCCCGCTCGGGCAATGCCGTGTCGCCAGGCGGGTTGCCGGTCGGCTCGTCGGCCTCCGGCGACTCGTCGCGGCTGGCCCGCAGCGAGGGGCCGCTCCAGGCGGGGGCGGGCTCGTCGTCGTCGGGGAGCATCGGTTCGGGCACCGTCTCCGGCATGCGCCGCTCTTCCCGGGCCGGGGAGACCGAGGGTTCGCGGGACTCGCGACCCGCCGGGCCCGACGGCGTGCCGGGGGGGACGCTGGCCGCGGCAGGCGGCGGTGCGCCGGCCGCCGCGGCGGCGAGGCCCGCCCCCGCCGGCGCGGCAGAGCCGGCCCCTCCGGCGTCACGCCCCCCCGCGGCGGCAAACGCAGTGGCACGAGGCGGCGTGGGGGCGCCCTGGGAAGCCGACTGACGCGCCGTGTAGGCGGCCTCGGGCTGCTTGGCCGAGGGCGTCTGCTCGGGCACCTCCCAGGGAATCTCGGTCTCGCCATCGTCGCCGAAACCGGGCTCGCGGCGACCGTCGCCGGCATAGGCCAGGTCCGGAGCCCGACGGCCGGGCACCAGGCGCTGCCACCAGCGCGAGCGGGCGGGACGCGCTTCCGGCTCGGCGGCGCCCTGGTCGGCAGGGCGCTGGTCGGCGGTCGCCCGCTCATCGGGCGTCTCGTCGGCGTCGTTCGCGTCGGCAGGGGGCGCCGCACGGCGCTCGGCCGAGAAGGCGAAGCGCTCGGCGATCCAGCCCCACAGCCGCAATACGCGGTGGCCCAGCTCGTCCATCACCGTGAACCAGGAGAGCCCGGTGAACAGCGGGAAGCCGCAGAGCATGGCGGCCAGGGCCATCAGCCCGGTGCCGCCGATGCCGACCATCGGCACCAGGGCACCGACCAGCCCCTCGCCGAGGATCCCTCCCGAGGAGTAGGGCAGCGGCGTCTCCCCGGGCGGCAGGTAGAAGTGCAGGGCCCCCAGCGTCGTGGTGCCCAGCAGCAGCAGCACCAGGCCGCCGCCGCGCACCGCCAGGGCGGTGGCATCCCACTCCAGGTGGACCTGGCGGGCGCGCAGCAGTCGCCAGGCGGCGAAGCCCAGCATGCCCGGCCACCACAGGGCGCTGGCGCCGAACAGCGAATAGAGGACATCCGACAGCCAGGCCCCCGCGGGGCCCATCCAGTTGGCCACCTCGGTCTCCGGACCGCTGCGGGACCAGCCGGGGTCGCCGGGCTGGAAGCTGAACAGGGCCAGCAGCAGGAAGACACAGGCCGCCAGCAGCACGATCGCCACGCCCTCGCGTGCCGAGCCCTGCAGCCTCAGGCCGAAGCGTTTCGCCGTTTCCCTGGCATTCGCCGCGCTCACTCGCCGCGGCGAGGTCTTCTTGTTGACACTCAAGCGGTCATCCCCCTTGCGCCTCAAGCGGCGTCTTCCGGTTCCGTCGCGCCAATCATACCGAGCAAGTGCTTACCATCACAGTGGCGCCTGGCGTCTTGAGCCCCATCGCCTCGGGCGTCACACTGCCACCTTGCCCGCATGGATGCCTTGCCCGATGCTGCCCTGGCTTGCCGACCACCCGATCCAGTTCCCGCCGGTGACCCTCGCCCTGCGCGACCCGGACGGCCTGCTCGCCGCCGGCGGGGACCTCTCCCCCGCCTGGCTGCTGGCCGCCTACCGCCGCGGCATCTTCCCCTGGTACAGCGACGACCAGCCGATCCTGTGGTGGAGCCCGGATCCGCGCATGGTGCTGTTCCCCGAGGCGCTGCGGGTGCGCCGTAGCCTGGCCAAGCGACTCCGCAACGCCGGCTTCCGGGTCACCGCCGACCGCGCCTTCGACGCGGTGGTCGAGGCCTGCGCGGGGCCGCGTGACGGCCAGCCGGGCACCTGGATCACCGACGCGATGCGCGAGGCCTACGGACGGCTGCACGCCCTGGGGGCCGCCCATTCGGTCGAGGTCTGGCGCGAGGACCGGCTGGTGGGCGGGCTCTACGGGGTGGCGCTCGGGCCGGTGTTCTTCGGCGAGTCGATGTTCTCCCGCGAGCCGGACGCCTCCAAGGTCGCCCTGGTGCGGCTGGCCGGGGCCATGGCGGCGGGGGGCGGCCGGCTGATCGACTGCCAGATGCACACCGCCCACCTGGCCAGCCTCGGGGCCCGGGACATCGCCCGCGACGCCTTCATCGGCTATCTTGAGAAGTGGCTGGGCAAGGCGCCCGAGGTGGAACCCGGCACCGTCCGTTTCACGCCTGCCTGCTGGTCGTTCGCGGCCGTCACCCACCCCGTTGCGAGCCAACTCGAACCGAGAGAGTCACCGTGAGCAGCAATGCCCCCCGACAGCCCGTACGGGACCTGCGCTTCTTCCTCACCGTGCCCCATCCCTGCAGCTACCTGGAGGGGCGCGAGGCGACCACGCTGTTCCTGGATCCCCAGGAGTCACCCGGCCAGGGGGTCTACGATGCCCTGGCGCTGCTCGGCTTCCGGCGCAGCGGTCGACACCTCTACCGCCCCCACTGCGAGGGCTGCAGCGCCTGCCTCTCGGTGCGCATCCCGGTGGCCGACTTCGCCCCGAACCGCAACCAGCGGCGCCTGGCGAGGCGCAACGCCGACCTGACCCTGCACCTGCGGCCGGCGATCTTCGACCCCGAGCACTATGCGCTCTACGCCCGCTACATCCGCACCCGCCATGCCGACGGCGACATGTATCCGCCGAGCCACGAGCAGTACCGCACCTTCCTGACCCTCGACCAGGAGTATGCCCGGCTGCTGGAGTTCCGCCTGGCGGGCCGGCTGGTGGCGGTGACGGCCTTCGACCAGCTCGAGCACGGCCTTTCCGCCATCTACACCTTCTTCGACCCCGACCCGGCCCTCGACCGGCGCTCCCTGGGCACCTTCGCGGTGCTGACCCTGGTCGCGCAGTGCCGCCGCCGCGGCCTGCCCCACGTCTACCTGGGCTACTGGATCCGCGAGTGCCGCAAGATGAACTACAAGCAGGCCTTCCAGCCCCTGGAGATGCTCGACGGCCGCCACTGGCGGCGCATGATCACCTGCTGAGCGATGGCTTTCTTTGCCTTGGGCGCCGGCATGCGGCACAATATCGCGCTATTCTTCCGGCACGGACACGCCTGTCGCGATGCCGCATTGTCATACCATCAGCGAGGAACCGCCTATATGGCACGTGAAGACCATATCGAAATGGAAGGCGTCGTCGTCGATACCCTTCCCAACACCACCTTCCGCGTCGAGCTGGAGAACGGCCACGTGGTCACCGCCCACATCTCGGGCAAGATGCGCAAGAACTACATCCGCATCCTGACCGGCGACAAGGTCAAGGTCGAGCTGACTCCCTACGACCTGACCAAGGGTCGCATCGTCTACCGCTCCCGCTGACAGCACGCTGTCCGCCGGTCGAGCGCCACTGACCCGCCCCGCCCTTCCGAAGGCCTGACGCACACACGACAACGCCCCGTCCGTAGACAGGGCGCTGTGTGGTGCCGTGGGCGCGTGCCCGTCAGGGTGCGTCGGCCAGTTCCGCCTCCGTGGAGAGGTGCAGCTCGCCCTCCTCCACGCTGACGTGTACCACCCCGCCATGCTCGGAGAGCTCGCCGAACAGGATCATCTCCGCAAGCGGCTTCTTGAGCTTCTCCTGGATCAGGCGCGCCATGGGCCGTGCCCCCATGTCCGGGTCGTAGCCCTTCTCGGCCAGCCAGTCCCGCGCCTCCATGTCCACGTCCAGCTGGACCCGCTTCTCGTCGAGCTGGGCCTGCAGCTCCACCAGGAACTTGTCCACCACGCTGCGCACCACCGAGGTGGGCAGGGAGTGGAACTGGATGATGCCGTCCAGGCGGTTGCGGAACTCCGGCGAGAAGGTCTTGCGGATCACCTCCATGGCGTCGGTGGAGTGGTCCTGGTGCTGGAAGCCGATGGAGCGCCGCGTGGCCTGCTCGACCCCGGCATTGGAGGTCATGATCAGGATAACGTGGCGGAAGTCCGCCTCGCGGCCGTTGTTGTCGGTCAGGCGGCCGTGGTCCATCACCTGCAGCAGCAGGTTGAAGACCTCGGGGTGGGCCTTCTCGATCTCGTCGAGCAGCAGCACGCAGTGGGGGTGCTTGGTGATCGCCTCGGTCAGCAGCCCGCCCTGGTCATACCCCACGTAGCCGGGCGGGGCGCCGATCAGCCGTGACACCGTGTGGCGCTCCATGTACTCCGACATGTCGAAGCGCACCAGCTCGATGCCCATGATGCGGGAGAGCTGGCGGGCCACCTCGGTCTTGCCCACCCCGGTGGGGCCGGCAAACAGGAAGCTGCCCACCGGCTTGTCCGGGGCCTTGAGGCCCGCGCGGGAGAGCTTGATCGCCGCCGACAGGCCGTCGATCGCCTCGTCCTGGCCGAACACAAGCATCTTTAGGTCGCGATCCAGGTTCTCGAGCAGCTTGCGGTCGGAGCTGGAGACGCTCTTCGGCGGGATCCGCGCGATGGAGGCCACCACGGCCTCGACCTGGTCCACGTCGATGGTGTCGACCCGCACCTCCGGCGGCAGCAGCCGCTGGTGGGCACCGGCCTCGTCGATCACGTCGATCGCCTTGTCGGGCAGGTGGCGGTCGTTGATGTAGCGATCGGCCAGACGCGCGGCGCTCTCCAGGGCGCTATCGGTGTACTTGAGCTGGTGGTGCTCCTCGAAGCGCGAGCGCAGCCCCTTGAGGATGCGGATGGTGTCATCCACCGAGGGCGCCGGCACGTCGACCTTCTGGAAGCGGCGGGCCAGGGCGCGATCCTTCTCGAAGATCCCGCGATACTCCTGGAAGGTGGTGGAGCCGATGCAGCGCAGCTCGCCGGAGGAGAGCAGCGGCTTGAGCAGGTTGGAGGCGTCCATCACCCCGCCGGAGGCGGCACCGGCGCCGATCACGGTGTGGATCTCGTCGATGAAGAGGATGGCATTGGGCTGCTTGCGCAGCTCGGCAAGCAGCCCCTTGAGCCGCTTCTCGAAGTCACCACGGTACTTGGTGCCGGCCAGCAGCGCGCCCATGTCCAGCGAGTAGACCACGGCGTCGCCGATCACCTCGGGCACGTCCTCCTCGACGATGCGCTTGGCCAGCCCCTCGGCGATGGCCGTCTTGCCCACGCCGGCCTCGCCGACCAGCAGCGGATTGTTCTTGCGGCGCCGGGCGAGGATCTGCACCACCCGCTCGAGCTCGTGCTCGCGGCCGATCAGCGGATCGATCTTGCCCAGCCGCGCCTGCTCGTTGAGGTTGGTGGCATAGCCGGTCAGCGGGTTGGTGCCGCTCTCGCTGCCGCCCTCCTCGGCATCCTCGGCGTCGGGAGACGGCGAGGACGAGGGTGCCTGGCCGTGGCCGGACACCTTGGAGATCCCGTGGGCGATGTAGTTGACGGCATCGACCCGCGCGACGTTCTGCTGCTTGAGGAAGTAGACCGCCTGGCTCTCCTGCTCGGAGAAGATCGCCACCAGCACGTTGGCGCCGGTGACCTCGCTCTTGCCGGAGGACTGCACGTGGAACACGGCACGCTGCAGCACGCGCTGGAAGCCGAGGGTCGGCTGGGTCTCGCGATCCCCCTGGTCCTCGGGGATCAGCGGGGTGGTGGAGTTGATGAAATCCTGCAGGTCGGACCGCAGCTTGTCGAGATTGGCCCCGCAGGCCCGCAGGACATCCGCCGCGGAGGCGTTGTCGAGCAGGGCCAGCAGCAGGTGCTCCACGGTCATGAACTCGTGACGCTTGGAGCGCGCCACGGTGAAGGCCGTGTTCAGGGTCAGTTCAAGTTCTTTGCTCAGCATGGCAGTCCCCTTCTTGCCGCCCAGGGCATTGCGTCGGATCTTTCATGGTCCGGCATCATCAACATCGGGTACAAACGCCGCCGTTGCAAGCCCTCTTGCCAACGGCCGGCGGAGTCTCACCCATCGCGACCATGTCCGGGGAGTCAGTCCGTCGCCTCGATGTCGCTCAGCAGCGGATGCTGACACTCTCTTGCGTATTGATTGACCTGATGGCTTTTGGTTTCCGCGATGTCGCGAGTAAAGATGCCGCAGGTCGCCTTGCCCTGCGTGTGGACCGTCAGCATCACCTGCACCGCGGTCTCGCTGTCCATGTGGAAGAAGGTCTGGAGCACCTCCACCACGAACTCCATGGGGGTGAAGTCATCGTTGTGAAGCACCACCTTGTACATCGGCGGACGCGCCAGCTCGGGCTCGGCGGTCTGCACCGCCAGGTCGCCGTCTTCCTCCCCCGGGGTCGGAGGGCGTGTCATGCCGCATACCACATCATTTCTGAACATAAGGGCCACTATCCATCTCGACAAGCCGGCAGCCATCGGTCGCCTCAACCGTGATTGGACGTCCCGGGGCCGGCAGGGTTCACCGCTATCCCTCAACGCAAAGGGCCCCCGCCCGCCGGGCGGCGGACGGGGGCCCGGGTCCGGCGCCGCGACTTACATGTTGTCGGCGACGGCCTGGCCGAACTCGGAGCACTTGAGGAGCTTGGCATCGTCCATCAGGCGATGGAAGTCATAGGTGACCTCGCCCTTGGAGATGGCCTTCTCCATGCCCTTGAGCACCAGGTCGGCGGCCTCGACCCAGCCCATGTGGCGCAGCATCATCTCGGCAGAGAGGATCAGCGAGCCCGGGTTGACCTTGTCCTGGCCGGCGTACTTCGGCGCGGTGCCGTGGGTGGCCTCGAACATCGCCACGGCATCGGAAAGGTTGGCGCCCGGCGCGATGCCGATGCCGCCCACCTCGGCCGCCAGGGCGTCGGAGAGGTAGTCGCCGTTCAGGTTCAGGGTCGCGATGACGTCGTACTCGGCCGGGCGCAGCAGGATCTGCTGCAGCATGGCGTCGGCGATGACGTCCTTGATGACGATCTCCTTGCCGGTCTTCGGGTTCTTCATGGTCATCCAGGGGCCGCCGTCGAGAAGCTCGGCGCCGAACTCCTCGCGGGCGAGCTCGTAGCCCCAGTCCTTGAAGGAGCCCTCGGTGAACTTCATGATGTTGCCCTTGTGCACCAGGGTCAGCGACTCACGGTCATTGTCGATGGTGTACTGCAGGGCCTGGCGCACCAGGCGCTTGGTGCCCTCAACCGAGACCGGCTTGACGCCGATGCCGCAGTTCTCGGGGAAGCGGATGTTCTGGACACCCATCTCCTCGCGCAGGAACCTGATGACCTTGTCGGCCTCCGGGGTGCCGGCCTTCCACTCGATGCCGGCGTAGATGTCCTCGGAGTTCTCGCGGAAGATGACCATGTCCACGTCCGCCGGCTTCTTCACCGGGCTCGGCACGCCCTCGAACCAGCGCACCGGACGCTGGCAGACGTAGAGGTCGAGCTTCTGGCGCAGGGCCACGTTCAGGGAGCGGATCCCACCGCCCACCGGCGTGGTCAGCGGGCCCTTGATGGAGACGACGAAGTCCTTGACGGCCTCCAGGGTCTCGTCGGGCAGCCAGGTGTCGGCGTCGTAGACCTGGGTGGCCTTCTCGCCGGCGTAGATCTCCATCCACTCGATCCTGCGCTCGCCGTTGTAGGCCTTCTGAACGGCCGCATCGATGGCGATCTTCATCGCCGGCGTCACGTCGACGCCGATGCCGTCACCCTCGATGAACGGGATGATCGGGTTGTTCGGCACGTTCAGGGTGTTGTCGGCATTGACGGTGATCTTCTGGCCGCCTTCCGGGACGACGATTTTCTGGTATCCCATTGAGAACTCCCCTGTAGTGGTCTGTTCAGTGGAGCGCGGAGTATAGCATCGTCCCCCCCACCCGGCCCATCACCCACCCCTTCGACATGAAGATGAAGCCCCCGTCCGCCGGGCGGCGGACGGGGGCTTCAGGGTGTGCCCCGAGCGGGGGCACGATGCGCCTAAGTCGCTGGTCAGGCCTCGGCGACCAGCGCCAATGCCTCATTGAGGGTCTTGCTGGGGCGCATGACCGAGCGGGCGAGCTCATGGTCGGCATGGTAGTACCCCTTGAGGTCCACCGGCTGCCCCTGGACGCCATTGAGCTCCTCCATGATGGTCGCCTCCTTGGCCACCAGGGTCTCGGCCAGCCGGGCGAAGCGCTCCTTGAGGCCGGGGTCCTTGTCCTGGGCCGCCAATGCCTCTGCCCAGTAGAGGGCCAGGTAGAAGTGGCTGCCGCGGTTGTCGATCTCGCCGACCTTGCGCGACGGCGACTTGTTCTCTTCCAGGAACCGGCCGGTGGCCTTGTCCAGCGCGTCGGCCATCAGGGCGGCGCGCTCGTTGTCGAAGGTCTTGGCGAGGTGCTCCAGGGAGGCGCACAGCGCCAGGAACTCGCCCAGGCTGTCCCAGCGCAGGTGGTTCTCCTCGAGCAGCTGCTGGACGTGCTTGGGCGCGGAACCGCCGGCGCCGGTCTCGAACAGGCCGCCACCCTCCATCAGGGGCACGATGGAGAGCATCTTGGCGCTGGTGCCCAGCTCCAGGATCGGGAAGAGGTCGGTGAGGTAGTCACGCAGGATGTTGCCGGTCACCGAGATGGTATCGAGGCCGCGGATCACGCGCTCCAGGGTGTAGCGCATGGCGCGCACCTGGGACATGATCTGGATGTCGAGACCCTCGGTGTCGTGGTCCTTGAGGTAGGTGCGGACCTTCTTGATCAGCTCGTTCTCGTGGGGGCGGTAGGGGTCGAGCCAGAAGACCGCCGGCATGCCGGAGTCGCGGCAGCGGTTCACGGCGAGCTTGACCCAGTCGCGGATCGGCGCGTCCTTGACCTGGCACATCCGCCAGATGTCACCCTCCTCGACGTTCTGGGTGAGCAGCACCTCGCCGGTGTCCAGGTCGGTGATGTTGGCCACGCCGGCCTCGGGCACCTCGAAGGTCTTGTCGTGGGAGCCGTACTCCTCCGCCTTCTGGGCCATCAGGCCGACGTTGGGCACGGTGCCCATGGTGGCGGGGTCGAAGGCGCCGTGCCACTTGCAGAAGTTGATCATCTCCTGGTAGATGCGGGCGAAGGTGGACTCCGGCATCACCGCCTTGACGTCCTTCATGCGGCCATCGGCGCCGTACATCTTGCCGCCGGCGCGGATCATGGCGGGCATCGAGGCGTCGACGATCACGTCGCTGGGCGAGTGGAAGTTGGTGATGCCGCGTGCCGAGTCCACCATCGCCAGCTCCGGGCGCTCGTCGTGGCAGGCGTGCAGGTCGCGGACGATCTCGTCACGCTGGCTCTCGGGCAGGGTGTCGATCTTCTCGTAGAGGTTGGCCATGCCGTTGTTGACGTCGACCCCCAGCTCGTCGAACAGCTTGCCGTGCTTGGCGAAGGCCTCCTTGTAGAACATCCGCACGCAGTGGCCGAACACGATGGGGTGCGAGACCTTCATCATGGTGGCCTTGACGTGCAGAGAGAACATCACGCCGGTCTTGCGGGCATCCTCGATCTCGCGCTCGTAGAAGTCGAGCAGCGCCTTCTTGCTCATGAACATGCTGTCGATGATCTCGCCTTCCTGCAGCTCGACCCGGGGCTTGAGCACCCGGGTCTCGCCGCTGGCGGTGATCAGCTCCATCTTCACGTTGCGGGCGCGATCCAGGGTCATCGACTTCTCGCCGTGGTAGAAGTCGCCGCCATGCATGTGCGAGACGTGGGTGCGCGAGGCCTGGCTCCACTCGCCCATGTGGTGCGGGTACTTGCGAGCGTACTCCTTGACCGCCTTGGGGGCGCGGCGGTCGGAGTTGCCCTCGCGCAGCACCGGGTTGACGGCACTGCCCTTGGTCCTGTCGTAGCGCGCCTTGATGTCACGCTCCTCGTCGCTTGCCGGCTCGTCCGGGTAGTCCGGCAGGGGGTAGCCCTGGCCCTGCAGCTCCTTGATCGCCGCGCGCAGCTGCGGCATGGAGGCGCTGATGTTGGGCAGCTTGATGATGTTGGCCTCCGGGGTCTTGGCCAGGGCGCCCAGTTCGGCCAGGTGATCCTCGACGCGCTTGTCCTCGCCCAGGTAGTCGGGGAACTGGCAGAGGATCCGCGCCGCCAGGGAGATGTCGCGGGTCTCCACCTCGATGCCGGCGGCATCGGTGAAGGCGTCGATGATCGGCAGCAGCGAGTGGGTCGCCAGCGCAGGCGCTTCGTCGGTGAACGTGTAGATAATCTTCGGCGTTTTGGACATGGTTGCGTTGATCTCTCTGGTCGCTGCGACAGCAGGAAAGGAACCGCTGGCGCGCGCTGACGATGACTGGAACGGGGGACCCCGGGGTGCTCTCCCCATGTTGTGATCCGGCAGGGATGCGCGCGGCATCGCACCGGTGGCGGAGTCTCGGCAGGCCCCGTCAGGACGAAGCGCTCCCGGAGAGCGGGCGCATTATACCAGCCACCCCGACCCGGCGTATGCGCAATAAGGCTGACGCGCCGGACGACTCCCCCCTGCCATCCCGTCCGGCTTGCCGGTAAGCTTGGCCCATGAGCACCCTCTACCTGCTGCACAAGCCCTACCGCATGCTGTCCCAGTTCACCGACCGCGAGGGCGGCGACAGGGGGCCGCGCGCCACCCTGGCCGACGTCATCGACGTGCCCGGAATCTACCCGGCAGGCCGTCTGGACCACGATTCCGAGGGCCTGCTGCTGCTCAGTGACGATGGCGAGCTGATCCACCGCATCAGCCATCCGCGCCACAAGCAGCCCAAGACCTATCGCGTGCAGGTGGAGGGCACCCCCGATGACGCCGCCCTGCAGGCGCTGCGCGACGGCGTCGTGCTCAAGGACGGGATGACGAAACCGGCGAAAGTGCGCCGCCTGGAGGCGAGCGGCCTGCCCGAGCGCGACCCGCCCGTGGACCCGAAGCGCCACCCGGTGACCACCTGGCTGGAGCTGACGATCGGCGAGGGACGTAATCGCCAGGTCCGGCGCATGACCGCCCATGTGGGCCACCCCACCCTGCGCCTGGTGCGGGTGGCCATCGGCCCCTGGCGACTCGATGGCCTGGCCCCCGGCGAGTGGCGCCGCGAGACCCTGCATGCCCCGTCGCGCCGCGGCGGGCCGGGCCGGGCGAGTGCCCGGCGACCGAAGACGGCCCCACGAGGAGGCAAGCGATGAACCGCTGGCAACCCTTTGTCACCGTGGCCTGCGTGGTGGAGCGCGCCGGCGCCTTCCTGATGGTCGAGGAGAACCGCGGTGGCCCGCACACGCTCTTCAACCAGCCCGCCGGCCACCTGGAGCCCGGGGAGCGCATCCGCGACGCCGCCCTGCGCGAAGTGGAGGAGGAGACCGCCTGGCGGGTCGGCATCAGCGACTATCTCGGCATGTACGTCTACCAGGCACCGGACGGCAATACCTTCCACAGCCACGGCTTCCTCGGCATGGCGCTGGCGCACATGGGCAACGACCTGGACCCGGCGATCCACGCCGTGCACTGGCTGACCCTGGAGGAGATCGAGGCGCTGTATCGCGAGGGGCGGCTGAGAAGCCCGCTGGTGCTGCGCCGCATCCGCGACGCCCTGGCCGGACGCTTCTTCCCCATGGACGTCATCCACGAACGCTGAGTGCTCGGCGGCCGGCAGCGTGATCATGTATAATACCGCCCCATTTATGTCACACCGATTCCGAGGGCGCCCATGACCGCCACCCCAGGCAAGGTGATCGTCGGCATGTCCGGCGGCGTCGACTCCTCCGTGTCCGCCCTGCTGCTGCTCGAGCAGGGTTATCAGGTCGAAGGCCTGTTCATGAAGAACTGGGACGAGGACGACGGCACCGAGTACTGCACCGCCAAGGCCGACCTGGCCGACGCCGAGGCCGTCTGCGAGAAGCTCGGCATCCGGCTGCACACCGCCAACTTCGCCGCCGAGTACTGGGACAACGTCTTCGAGCACTTCCTGGCGGAGTACCAGGCCGGCCGCACGCCCAACCCGGACATCCTCTGCAACCGCGAGATCAAGTTCAAGGTGTTCCTGGAGTACGCCGAGATGCTCGGCGCCGAGAAAATCGCCACCGGCCACTATGTTCGTCAAGGGCAGGTGCGTGGCGCCATCGACGGCCAGGTGCGGCCGCGGCTGCTCAAGGGCCTCGATGCCAACAAGGACCAGAGCTACTTCCTGCACGCCGTGCCCGAGGCGGCCATCGCCCGCACTTTCTTCCCGGTGGGCGAACTGGAGAAGCCCGAGGTGCGTGCCATCGCCGAGCGCCACGACCTGGTGACCGCGCGCAAGAAGGACTCGACCGGCATCTGCTTCATCGGCGAGCGTCGCTTCCGCGACTTCCTGCAGCAGTACCTGCCGGCCCAGCCCGGCGTGATCGAGACCCCGGAGGGCGAGGTGATCGGCGAGCACATGGGGCTGATGTACTACACCCTCGGCCAGCGCCAGGGCCTGGGCATCGGCGGGCTCGCCAACCATCCCGAGGAGCCCTGGTACGTGGCCGCCAAGGACCTCGAGCGCAACGTGCTGGTCGCCGTGCAGGGCAAGCACCACCCGCTGCTCTACACCGACAGCCTGGCCACCGAGGCCATGGACTGGGTGGCCGGCGAGGCGCCCGTCGCCGCGGGGCGCCTTACCGCCAAGACCCGCTACCGCCAGGCCGACGTCCCCTGCCACATGCAGGCCCGCGCCGATGGCGGCGTCGAGGTCCATTTCGATGATCCCCAGCGCGCCGTCACCCCCGGCCAGTCGCTGGTGCTCTACGACGGCGAGATCTGCCTGGGCGGCGGGGTGATCCGCGACACCTGGAACGCCGAGGAGCGTGCCGCATGACCGCCTCGACGCCGATCCACCGCATCCCCGACGACCCCACCACCCGCCAGGCCCTGGCCCTGGCCGGGGTCTTCCAGGCCGCCAGCCTGGTCGACGAGCTCGCCCGCACCGGGCAGGTCGACACCCGCGCCTGGGAGACGCTGATCCATGCCACCCTGGACACCAGCCCCGCGAGCTTCGAGGCGATCTACGGCGGCCACCCCAACAACCTGCGCCGCGGCCTCGACGTGCTCGAGGCGGTGGTGGGTCGCCAGCAGGCCAACCCCGTGGTACTGCGCTACGGCTTCACGCTGCTGCTGCTGATGAACCAGCTGCGCACCAACGACGCCATGATGGACGACCTCGGCCAGCGGCTGGTGCGCATCCAGGGCCAGGCCGAGCACTTCGGCGCCACCCACGAGAACGTCATCGCCAGCCTCGGCGAGGCCTACCAGGAGACGCTCTCGACGCTCAAGACCCGCATCATCGTGCAGGGCGACCCCTCGCTGCTGCAGAGCCGCATGATGCCCGAGCGGGTGCGGGCCATCCTGCTTGCCGGCATCCGCTTCGCCCTGCTGTGGCACCAGCAGGGCGGCCGGCGCTGGAAGCTGATCTTCCAGCGCGGTGCCCTCAAGAGAACCCTGGACCAGCTCGCCTGACCCTTTCGCCAACGCCCCATCGAACCGGAACACGCCCATGCAAGCCCTGTCGCACTCTTCACTCCCCCTGTCCGCCCTGACCGCCCTCTCCCCCGTCGACGGCCGCTACGGCAGCAAGGCCGAGGCCCTGCGCGAACACTTCAGCGAGTTCGGCCTGATCCGCGCCCGGGTGATCGTCGAGATCCGCTGGCTGCAGCGCCTCGCCGAGCTGGCCGGCATCACCGAGGTGCCGCCGCTCTCCGCCGAGGCCACCGCCTTCCTGGAGGCGATGATCCGCGACTTCTCGCTGGCCGACGCCGAGCGCATCAAGGAGATCGAGCGCACCACCAACCACGACGTCAAGGCGGTGGAGTACTTCATCAAGGAGAAGATCGCCGGCCAGCCCGAGCTGCACGCCATCACCGAGTTCGTGCACTTCGCCTGCACCAGCGAGGACATCAACAACCTCTCCCACGGCGTGATGCTGACCGACGGGCTGAAGAGCCTGCTGCCGGTGATGCACCGGGTGGCCGACGACATCGCCGCGCTGGCCTTTGATCACGCCGCCCTGCCGATGCTCTCCCGTACCCACGGCCAGACGGCGAGCCCCACCACGCTCGGCAAGGAGATGGCCAACGTCGCCTACCGCCTGCGTCGCCAGCTCAGGCTGATCGAGGGCGTCGAGATCCTGGGCAAGATCAACGGCGCGGTGGGCAACTACAATGCGCACCTGGCCACCTACCCGGAGGTGGACTGGGAAGGCAACGCCCGCACCTTCGTCGAGGGCCTGGGGCTGACCTTCAACCCCTACACCACCCAGATCGAGCCCCACGACTACATCGCCGAGCTGTTCGACGCCATCTGCCGCTTCAACACCATCCTCATCGACTTCGATCGCGACGTCTGGGGCTACATCTCGCTGGGCTACTTCAAGCAGAAGACCGTCGAGGGCGAGATCGGCTCCTCCACCATGCCCCACAAGGTCAATCCCATCGACTTCGAGAACTCCGAGGGCAACCTGGGCCTGGCCAATGCGATCCTCGGCCACCTGGCCCAGAAGCTGCCGATCTCCCGCTGGCAGCGCGACCTCACCGACTCCACGGTGCTGCGCAACCTGGGCGTCGGCCTGGCCTACGGCCTGATCGCCTACGAGGCCTCGCTCAAGGGCATCGGCAAGCTCGAGGCCAACCCGACCCGCATCGCCGAGGACCTCGACGCCAGCTGGGAGGTGCTCGCCGAGCCGATCCAGACGGTGATGCGCCGCTACGGCATCGAGAAGCCCTACGAGAAGCTCAAGGAGCTGACCCGCGGCAAGCGCATCGACCAGGCAGGCTTCGCCGCCTTCATCGACACCCTCGAGCTGCCGGACGCGGTCAGGACCGAACTGAAGGCATTGAGCCCGGCGACCTACATCGGCAACGCCGAGGCCCAGGCAAAGAGGCTCTGACCATGTCCTCCGATACCCCGCTGCCCATGCTGGGCGGCCTGACCGCCGCCGAGTTCCTGCGCGACTACTGGCAGCAGAAACCGCTGCTGATCCGCGGCGCCCTGGCCGACTTCGAATGCCCGCTGGACCCCGACGAGCTGGCGGGGCTCGCCTGCGAGGAGGGCGTCGAGGCCCGCCTCGTCGAAGAGCAGGGTGCCGAGGGCCCCTGGCAGGTCCGCCACGGCCCCTTCGACGAGCGCACCTTCGCCCGGCTGCCCGAGCGGGACTGGACCCTGCTGGTGCAGGCCGTGGACCACTACGTGCCCGAGGTGGCCGAGCTGCTCGAGGCCTTCGACTTCCTGCCCCGCTGGCGGCTCGACGACATCATGATCAGCTACGCCCCGCCGGGCGGCAGCGTCGGCCCCCACGTCGACCAGTACGACGTCTTCCTGCTGCAGGGCAGCGGGCAGCGCCGCTGGCAGCTGGGCGGCCGGGTGGGTGACGACGCCCCGATCCTTGCCGGCATTGACCTGCGCATCCTCGAGCGCTTCACGGTGGAGGATGGCGACGACTGGGTGCTCGAGCCCGGCGACCTGCTCTACCTGCCCCCCGGCTGGGCCCACCACGGCGTCAGCCAGTCCGACGACTGCCTGACCCTCTCGGTGGGCTTCCGCGCCCCCTCCGCCGACGAGGCGATCACCTCCTTCGCCGACTACCTGGGCGAGCAGCTGCCCGCCTCGTGGCGCTACGCCGACGCCGGCATGGCCCCGCCGGCGGACCCGGCCGAGCTGGACGACGCCGCCGTCGCGCGCATGCGCTCCCTGATCCTCGAGACCCTCGACGACCCGGCCCAGCTCGCCCAGTGGTTCGGCCGGGTGATGACCCAGCCCAAGTACGTCGACCAGCTGGTACCCAGCGAGACGCCCACTGACCCCGGCACGCTTGTCGTGGCACTACAGGAGGGCGCCGAGCTGATCAGAAGCCCCGGCTCGCGCTTCGCCTGGCGGACCCTGGACGACGGGCATGCCACGCTGTTCGCCGACGGCGACGGCGCCACCTGCGCCCTGGCGCTGGCCCGGCACCTGGCCTCCGACGCCCCGCTGGACGCCGAGGCGCTGGCCCTGCCCGGGGCCGCCGAGCTGCTGGCCGCCCTGCTGGATGCCGGCAGCCTGGCCTGGGCGGATGAGTTCGAAGAGTAGCCGGCCTGCCGCCGGACCAGCCCTGAGCATGGGAAGGGATGACATGCAAAATGCCAAGCTGGAGATTCGCGAGGGAAGCTGGGCGGTGCTGGGCGCCGAGGCGTCCGAGATCCGTCGGGTGGTCTTCATCGAGGAGCAGCGCGTGCCCCTCGAGGAGGAGTGGGACGGCCGGGACGGTGACTGCCACCACTTCCTCGCCCTGCTCGAGGGCCGGCCGGTGGGCACCGCCCGCCTGCTCCCCGACGCCCATATCGGCCGGGTGGCCGTGCTTGCCGAGGCCCGCGGCTCAGGGATCGGCGCGGCGCTGATGCACGCCGCCATCGACGCCGCGCACCGCCAAGGACACCCCGCCGTGGAACTCGCCGCCCAGACCCACGCCCTGGCCTTCTATGCGCGGCTCGGCTTCACCGCCTTCGGCGATGAATTCCTGGACGCCGGCATCCCGCACCGCAACATGCACCTCCCCCTGGCCGGCCGCTGAGCCGGCAACCCACCCTTCAAACGAAAAACGACTACAGGATGGCGGCCTCGAGGCGCCATCCTGTAGTCGGGTTACAACCCCTCCTCCCCCAAAGAGCCCATTGTTGAAGCGCGCAGCCATGGGCCATAGTGCTTGCCAAGGCGAAAGACAAAACGACTGTTTGGCACCGCCCGCCGGGCTCACTCATACATTCGTTTCAAATTCGCCAGGGTTCGACCAAGGCAGCAGAGACAAGCGTCCCGCGATGGTCGAACCTGAGCTCACTTCGCAGGTGCAGCATTAGCCGTCACCGGCAAGCAATCGAACAGACCCGAGGGAGGATGGTTCCATGTCATACAAAGACGACATCAAGGCAGTGGCTCAACTGCGCGAGGCCATGCAGGGCAAGTGGGCCGACATCAGCCCCGAGAACGTCGCCCGCATGCGTGCCCAGAACCGCTTCAAGACCGGCCTGGACATCGCCAAGTACACCGCCAGGATCATGCGCGAGGACATGGCCGCCTACGACGCCGACACCGCCCAGTACACCCAGTCGCTGGGCTGCTGGCACGGCTTCATCGGCCAGCAGAAGCTGATCTCCATCAAGAAGCACTTCGGCACCACCCAGCGCCGCTACCTCTACCTCTCCGGCTGGATGGTCGCCGCCCTGCGCTCCGAGTTCGGCCCGCTGCCCGACCAGTCCATGCACGAGAAGACCACCGTGCCGAGCCTGATCGAGGAGCTCTACACCTTCCTGCGCCAGGCCGACGCCTGGGAGCTCAACCACCTGTTCCGCGCCCTGGAAGAGGCCAAAGAGGCCGGTGACAGCGCCCGTGCCGCCGAGATCGAGAACCAGATCGACAGCCACGAGACCCACGTGGTGCCGATCATCGCCGACATCGACGCCGGTTTCGGCAACGCCGAGGCCACCTACCTGCTGGCCAAGAAGATGATCGAGGCGGGTGCCTGCTGCATCCAGCTCGAGAACCAGGTCTCCGACGAGAAGCAGTGCGGCCACCAGGACGGCAAGGTCACCGTGCCCCACGAGGACTTCCTGGCCAAGATCAACGCCGTGCGCTACGCGTTCCTGGAGCTGGGCGTCGACGACGGGGTCATCGTGGCCCGCACCGACTCCCTGGGTGCCGGCCTGACCCAGAAGATCGCCGTGACCAACGAGCCGGGCGACCTGGGCGACCAGTACAACAGCTTCCTCGATGGCGACGAGATCGACAGCGCCTCCGACATCGACAACGGCGACGTGGTGATCAAGCAGAACGGCAAGCTCGTCAAGGTCAAGCGCCTGGCCTCCGGCCTCTACCAGTTCAAGCCCGGCACCGGCGAGGACCGCGTGGTGCTGGACTGCATCACCAGCCTGCAGAACGGCGCCGACCTGCTGTGGATCGAGACCGAGAAGCCCCACGTCGGCCAGATCGCCGCCATGGTCAACCGCATCCGCGAGGTCTGCCCGGACGCCAAGCTGGTCTACAACAACTCGCCCTCCTTCAACTGGACCCTCAACTTCCGCCAGCAGGTGTTCGATGCCTGGGAGAAGGAAGGCAAGGACGTGTCGGCCTACGACCGCGCCAGCCTGATGAGTGCCGAGTACGACAACACCGAGCTGGGCCAGCTGGCCGACGAGTGGACCCGCAACTTCCAGCGCGACGCCTCCCGCGAGGCCGGCATCTTCCACCACCTGATCACCCTGCCGACCTACCACACCGCGGCCCTGTCCACCGACAACCTGGCCAAGGGCTACTTCGGTGACGAGGGCATGCTGGCCTACGTGGCAGGCGTGCAGCGCCGCGAGATCCGCGAGGGCATCGCCACCGTCAGGCACCAGGACATGGCCGGCTCCAACATCGGGGACGACCACAAGGAGTTCTTCCACGGCGAGGCGGCCCTCAAGGCCGGCGGCAAGGACAACACCATGAACCAGTTCGGCTGAGCCGACGGTTGGTGACACGGTAGAATGACTGGAACCCTTGGGGAGGCTTGCGCCTCCCCTTTTTTGTGGCCGGCCGATTTTGCACATTGTTTGGTCGCTTTGCCGGCTAGAATGAGCAGCACGACTCCGGCGTCGACTGGTCAAAGCTTCGACAGCTGGGTAGAATTCCATTACCAAACAGTGTTCACGAACCTGCCAATCCAGGACAGGATGTCACCGGGCCGCGTACTTTACACAGGCTGCCCCGCAGAACGCCTCAGGAGGTCATGCATGAAACGTCTTCTTCCCGTCATCGCCCTCGGCGCCCTCAGCCTGGCCGGCTGCGCCAACACCGCCTCCATGGGGGGCAACGTCTACAGCGGCAGCCAGGTCGGCGCCGAGCAGACCGTGCGCTTCGGCACCATCCAGGCCCTGCGCCAGGTGCAGGTCGAGGCCGACAGCCGTGCCGGCGGCATCATCGGCACCGGTGGCGGCGCGGTCGTCGGCGGCCTGCTGGGGCGCCAGGTGGGCGGCGGCTCGGGTCGCGACCTGGCCACCGCGGCCGGCGTGATCGGCGGTGCCGTGGCCGGCAGCCGCATCGAGGAGTCCACCAACCGGGTGCGCGCCTGGGAGATGGAGATCCGCCGCGACGACGGCATGAACGTCGTCGTCGTGCAGAAGGCCGACCAGGCCTTCCAGGTGGGCCAGCGCGTCCGGCTGATCGGCAGCGGCCGTAACATCACCGTGGCCCCCTACTGACCCACGGCCGCCCGCCACATCGGGCGGGGCCTGGCCCCATCGGTTAGCCCCCCCACGAGAGAAGGCCCGCGGAGCGATCCGCGGGCCTTCTCTCGTGGGGTCGTGCGGGGCCTCGTGGCCGTCCTGCAGGCCGGCGGCCGGCATCGGGCCGGCCGCCCGGGCACTCAGTGAAGGTCGACCTTGTTCATGGCCCAGCCGGCCAGCTTGGCGCCGACCAGGCCCAGCACGGCGATCACGATCACGGTCAGCAGGATGTCCACCGGACGCACCAGGGTGGTGGCGCCGAGGATGGCCAGAGCCAGGCTCCAGACGATGGCGTTGTCACCGTGGCTCTTCATCGCCGCGGGCAGCACCTTGTCCAGGGACGGGCTGACCGATTCCCAGCGCTTGAGAGAGAGGACGAGGATCGCGGCGAAGGCGATCAGCCAGATCACGAGTTGAGTCATGGGCAGTCTCCACAGAGGGATGGAAGGGGGTGTGCGAAAAAGGGTGCCCGCTAGGTTATCCCCGCCCGGAGGGTGGCGCAACCGTCCAAAGGTCACGCGGAAAGGCCCCGCGGCGGGGCGTGAACGCGTCTCAGGATGGGTCCCTTGATCCTGAAAATCCGCCATGCCCCTGACAGCCCCCCGCCCGACGCGTTACCATGCGCGGGACATGCACTCACCGAAAGGTTTCTCCCTAATGCAGATTGCGCAGAATTCCGTTGTCGCGTTCCACTACACCCTGACCAACAACGCAGGTGAGGTGCTGGACAGCTCGGAAGGCCGCGAGCCGCTGACCTACCTCCACGGCGCCGGCAACATCATTCCGGGCCTCGAGAAGGAGCTTGAGGGTCGCGCCGCCGGCGACAAGCTCACCGCCACCATCGAGCCGAGCGACGGCTATGGCGAGAAGCAGGACCAGCTGGTGCAGGAAGTGCCGCGCGATGCCTTCCAGGGCGTCGAGAGCGTGGAGCCGGGCATGCAGTTCCAGGCCCAGACCCAGGGCGGCCCGCTGATGGTCACCGTGACCAGCGTGGAAGGCGACACCGTCACCGTCGACGGCAACCATCCGCTGGCCGGCCAGACCCTGAACTTCGACGTCGAGATCGCCTCGGTGCGCGAAGCCAGCCAGGAAGAGATCGAGCACGGCCACGTGCACGGCGAGGGCGGCCACCAGCACTGAGCCGGGCCCAGCGCCATGGCCCCGAGAGTTTCCCGGGGCCCGGATCCGGAAGGGGCAGCCACTGGCTGCCCCTTCCGCGTTTTCGGCCGCTACCCCATGGCACGGAGGGTCCGGTAGCCGCCCCACAGGCGTGTCGCCGTGGTGACCAGGCAGGCCAGGCCGAAGACCGTGGCCATCAGGGCGAAATGCCCGGGCCACAGGCAGAAGGCCACCAAGGCCAGCACCGTCTCGGTGCCCTCGGTCAAGCCGTGCAGGTAGTAGAAGGCCTTCCTCTGGAACGACGGCCGCTCGAGGCCATGACGGGTCGCCATGATGGCGAAGGCCAGAAAGGAGGTCCCGGTGCCAATGAACGCGAACAGCAGGAAGGCGGCGGCCAGCGCATTGGCCGCGGGGTCGGCCAGGGCGAAGCCCAGCACCACGGCGGCATAGAAGACGAAGTCCAGGCCGATGTCGAGGAAGCCACCCGCATCGCTCGTCCGACCGGTCAGCCGGGCAAGGGCACCATCGAGCCCGTCTCCCAGGCGGTTGAGCAGGATGACCACCAGCGCCGCCAGGGTCCAGCCCAGAGCCAGCAACGGCAACGCCAGCATTCCCACCAGAAAGGCCACCACCGTGACCTGGTCGGGGCGCACCCCGGCTGCCTGAAGGCGCCGGGCCAGCCAGCCCAGCGGCGGCTGGCTCATCGGCATGGTCCAGCGATCCAGCATCAACGCGCCTCCTGTTCCGCGCGACGTCCCCCCGCCGCGGACCGCACATCACGCTCTCCGTGCCCGCTGCGCCGCCAGCGGAAGTAGCGCTCGAGCCAGCCCAGCAGCCGTTCGGGCTTGTGGGCGTTCTTCCAGACCCCCGCCGTGGCCTTCACCGCCTCGCTGCGGGTCGGGTAGGGATGGATGGTGCCCAGCAGCTTGTTGAGCCCGATGCCGTGGGTCATGGCCAGGGTGAACTCGGCGAGCATCTCCCCCGCCCCCTCGCCGACGATGGTCGCCCCGAGCAGGCGATCGCGGCCGGGTACCGTCAGGACCTTGATGAACCCCTCGGTCTCGCCCTCGGCGATGGCGCGGTCCAGTTCGGCCAGCGCATAGCGCGTGACCTCGAAGGCCACCCCCCGCTCCCGGGCCTCGCGCTCGTTGAGCCCCACCCGGGCCACCTCGGGGGCGGTGAAGGTCACCGCCGGCAGGGCCCGATAGCTCACCCGGAAGCGCTTGAACTCGCCGAACAGGGCGTTGACCGTGGCGTGCCAGGCCTGATGCGCACTGGCGTGGGTGAGCTGGTAGGGGCCGGTCACGTCCCCGCAGGCCCAGACGTTGGGCAGCACGCTCTGCAGGCTCTCGTCCACCGCCAGGGTGCCGTCGCCGCGGGTCTCCACGCCCAGCGCCTCGAGCCCCATGCCGGAGACGTTGGCCTGCCGTCCCACCGCCACCAGCAGGTGAGAGAAGGGCAGGGTTTCGCGCAACGGCTTACCCTCGGCATCGAAGCGCTCGACCTCCAGGGCATGGCCGCCGTCCTTCCCGGCCACCACGCCAAGCGCCCGGGTGCCGAGATGCAGCGCCATGCCCTCCTCGCCGAGGCGCCGGCCGACCTCGGCGGCGACCTCGGGATCCTCGCGGGGCAGCAGCTGCCCGCCCATCTCGACCAGGGCCACGCGGCTGCCCAGGCGGGCGAACGCCTGGCCCAGCTCGCAGCCGATGGGGCCACCGCCCAGCACCAGCAGCCTCTCGGGGAGTGCCTCCAGCCGCCAGAGGTTGTCGGACGTCAGCACCTCGATGGCCTCGAGCCCGGGCAGCGGCGGCACCCGCGGCCGCGCCCCGCTGGCGATGATCACATGGCGGGTGGTGACCACCCGCGAGGCGCCGGCCCCATCGGTCACCCGCACCCGCCAGGGGTCCTCGAGGACGGCCTCACCGGCCATCACCGCCACGCCCAGCCCCTCGTAGCGCTCGCGGCTGTCGTGGGGTTCGATCTCCTGGACGGCACGCTGTACATGGCCCATCACCGCCGGAAAATCGATCTCCGGCTCACCCGCCTGCACGCCGAAACGACCGGCACCGCGCACCTCGCTGGCCAGCCGGGCGGCACGGATCAGGGCCTTGGAGGGTACGCAGCCGGTGTTGAGGCAGTCGCCCCCCAGCCGGTCGCGCTCCACCAGCGCCACCCTGGCCCTGACCGCCGCGGCGATGTAGCTCGCCACCAGCCCCGCCGAACCGCCGCCGATCACCACGATGTCGTGATCGAAGCGGGCGGGACGCGAGAACCGCGTCGCCAGGCGCCGGCGCTTGGCCAGCGCCACCCCGCCGCGGGCCAGCCACGGGAACAGGCCGATCAGCGCGAAGGAGCCGATCAGGCCCGGCGAGAGGATGCCCGAGAGCGACTCGAGGCTGCCCAGCTCACGCCCCGCGTTCACGAACACCGCCGTGCCGGGCAGCATGCCGAGCTGGCTGACCCAGTAGAAGGTCCACAGCCGCATGCGGGTCAAGCCCATGACCAGGTTGATCACGAAGAAGGGGAAGAGCGGGATCAGCCGCAGCGTGAAGAGGTAGAAGGCCCCCTCCCGGGCGATACCGGCATTGATCCGGGCCAGCTGGGGCGCGAAACGCCGCTCCAGGGGCTCGCGGGCCAGGGTGCGGGCGATCAGCGCGGCCAGGGTGGCCCCCAGGGCACTGGCAAAGGAGATGATCAGCAGCCCCCAGCCGAGGCCGAACAGGGCGCCCCCCAGCACGGTGAGCAGGGTCGCGCCGGGCAGCGAGACTGCCGCCATGAGCACGTAGATCAGGAAGAAGCCACCGGCGACGACCAGCGGCTCGGCGGCCAGCCAGGCCCGGAAGCGGGCCTGCTCGGCCTGCAGGGCCTGGAGGGTCAGGGCATCGTGGGCCCCGCTGAGGAACCAGGCCGCGATGGCCAGGGCGATCAGGGCCGCGAGGATCAGGCGACGTCGGGTCAAGGGAAGGCTCCAGGGGTGGCTGGCGGAAGGCATGGCGATTCTGTCGTCCCGCGACGCGATGCCTTACAGGGAATACACTTCAACAGGAGTTGTACGGAACCCTGGCTCAGTGACAGCCTCCAATCTATCACCCCTGAACGACGGAGCCACCCCATGTCCTTCCCTTCCCTGCCCGCACCCCGCTGGTTCGCCCTGCTCGGCCTGCCCCTGTCGATCGGCCTGGCCGGCCAGAGCCTTGCCGAGGCCCCTCCGGCCAGTGCCGTCTTCGCCGGCGGCTGCTTCTGGTGCGTCGAGGAGGCCTTCGACCAGGTCGACGGCGTGCTCTCGACCACCTCAGGCTTCAGCGGCGGCCACGTCGAGAATCCCGGCTACAACCAGGTGGTGGCCGGCGGCACCGGCCATGCCGAGGTGGTCCAGGTGGAGTACGACCCGACCGTGGTCGACTACTCGGCCCTGCTGCACGTGTTCTGGCGCAACATCGACCCCTTCGCCGTGGACCGCCAGTTCTGTGACGCCGGCGAGCCCTATCGCAGCGCGATCTTTCCCATGAACGACGAGGAGCGCCGCCTCGCCGAGGCCAGTCTCGAGGCCCTCACCGAGCGCTTCGGCCGCGAGATTGCCACCGAGATCAACGACTTCGAAGCCTTCTACCCCGCCGAGGAGTACCACCAGAACTACTATCGCAAGAACCCGGTTCGCTACAACTTCTACAAGTCCGCCTGCCGCCGCGTGGAGCGCCTCGAGGAGGTATGGGGCGACGAGGCCGGCGGCCTGTCAGGCGACCTGGCGGCGGCGCGCTGAGCCCTCGCGGCGCCACAGCCAGGTCGCGATCCCCAGGGTGATGCCCAGCACCAGCCAGGAGCCCACGACCACGCCGGGCCAGGCGCCCAGCTGCCAGAAGGGCTCCAGCCACAGGCCCCCCAGGCTGGCACCGCCGTAGTAGAAGACCAGGTAGAGCGCCGAGGCGCTGCCTCGCGCCTGCCGGGCATTGCGCCCTACCCAGCTCGAGGCCATGGCGTGGGCCAGGAAGAAGCCGAAGGCGTTGATGGTCAGTCCGAGCAGGATCACCGGCAGGCTGTCGATCAGGGTCACCAGGGTGCCCCCCATGAGGACCGCGATCCCCGTCATCATGCAGGCCGGTGCCGACAGGTGTCGCACCAGGCGCCCCGAGAGCGATGAGCCCAGGGTGCCCCCCAGGTAGGTGAGGAAGATCAGCCCCAGCAGCCTGGCCCCCAGCCCGAAGGGCGCCTCGGCCAGGCGGAAGGTGATGTAGCTGTACTGGTTGATGAAGATCAGGAAGTTGAGGCCTCCCAGCAGGTAGGCCGCCAGCAGCAGCGGGTTGCGCAGGTGGGCGGCGAGGTCGGCCACGGCACCGCCCAGTGCGAAGCGGCGCGGCCGGAATCGCCGCGCCGGCGGCAGCAGCCGCCAGAAGACGACGACCCCGACCAGGGTGATCAGTCCCACCGCCAGGAAACTGGCGGAACTGCCGGCGACCTCCCCCACCGCCCCGCCCACCACGCGGCCGCTGATGCCGCCCAGGGTATTGGCGCCGATGTAGAGCCCCACCGCGGCCATCATGGCGTCCGGTTCGAACTCGTCGCCCATCCAGGCGATCGCCACCGCCGGCAGCCCCCCGAGCACGAAACCCTGCAGCGTGCGCAGCAGCAGCAGGCTCTCGAAGTTGGGCGCCAGGGCCAGCGCCAGCGAGAGGACGCCGGCCGCCAGCAGCGTGAGGCGCATGATACGGTCGCGGCCGATGGCATCCGAGAGCGGCCCGAAGACCAGCAGCGAGGCCGCCAGCGCCAGGGTCGAGACCGACATCACCAGGCCGGCCACCAGGGTGGAGACCCCGTAGGCAGCGCGCAGGTCGGGCAGCAGCGGCTGGGGCGCATAGAGGTTCAGGAACACCAGCAGGGAGCCCAGGCTGAGGGCCAGGGTGGCGCGCCACCAGGCACGCGTACGTGTCTGGATCTTGGGATCGGCCATCAACGGCCGGGTTACCCTTCGCCGGACGCCAGCACGCGCTGGGCCAGGGTGGTGGGCTCCAGGGTGCGCCTGGCCTGCCAGAAGTGGCGCTGCCAGTAGCGATTGTCGAGTTCGGAAATCATCACCCCGCGCGAGGTAGAGGCGTGGAAGAAGCGCCCTTCGCCGAGGTAGATCCCCACGTGGTCGTAGCGGCCCGGCGGGCGGAAGAACACCAGGTCGCCGGGCTGCAGCGCGTCGCGCTCGACGGGCATGCCCTGGTGGACCTGCTCGCCGGTGGAGCGTGGCAGCTCCACCCGGAAGGTATCGTTGAAGACATGCTGGACCAGCGCCGAGCAGTCGATCCCCTGGCGGGAGGTGCCCCCCAGGCGATAGGGCGTTCCCACCCAGCGCTCGTGCTGGGCGAGCAGGGCCTGCTGGACCAGCGCCGGCGGCGGATTGGCGAGGCTGCGCGCCTCCAGAATGGGGTTGTCCACCCGGGACATCATGGGGTCCCAGCCCCCCGGCAGGCCGGGCAGCTGTCGGGAGAAATAGTCATCGCCGGACGCCAGGGAAGCACTCTCCTGGGGGGCGGTGACACAGCCGGCCAGCAGGGCCAGCGGGACGGAGACCAACAGGGCACGACACCTACGCGCGACAACCATCCTTGAGCGACCTCGATCCGTGAGCCGCATCCCTGCGGTCGGGGTGTCGACACCCCGCGCTGGAACATTGTCGCTGTGGCAGTGGTGCCGGGCATGCCGGTATCACTGCCAGAGCGGCCTGTCGGCGGCTCGCTTCCGGCGATGGCTCCCGACAGGTGGAGCCGTGTGCTGCAACGCGGTGACTATAAACCAGCCGCCGGGGGGCTGGCGAGCCCCCCGGCGTCCTTCGGCTCAGTGCAGCTGGCGGGAGTCCCCCGGCAGGGTATCGATGTGCAGGGGGGCCCAGTGGCGCGGCCGGGCGCCCGGGAAGTCCAGGCTGGCCCAAGGGCCGGCCAGCGGCGGCGCCGCACTGAGCCAGGCGACCAGCGCCTGGCGGAAGCCGGCCAGGAAGCTCTCGCGCTCCGGGGTCTCGCCCATGAAGAACGAGAAGCCGGCATGCAGGGCCCGGGCATACTCCTCCCAGCCGGCATAGTGGGCGGCCGCCAGGGCGTGGGCCCGCTCAAGGGTCGCGGTGAAGGCCGCGGCCTCCAGCCAGCCCAGCTGGCGGGCGGCGATCGCCAGGTCCACCGCCTGGGCGATGTCCCAGGCGGCCAGGTCGGTGTCGTTGCAGCCATCCTCGTTGTCGCGCACCCGCTGCAGCCGCAGCAGGTGGGTGTGCTCCTCGTCGCTGCACTCGCCGCTCTCCAGGGTGGCGATCTCCGAGGCCAGCCGTCCCTCGTTGAGGGTGTAGGGCGCGTAGTTGATCTGGTACTCCTGGCGATCCCCGGCCTCGAGCAGGAAGTCGAGGAAGTCGGCGAGCTCCTCGGCCGAGTGGAGCCCGTAGTGGCCGTCGACCCACTCGCGAATCGACACGCACTCCCGCGCGCTTTCCGGGTGGGGCAGGCTCCAGGCCGGGCTGTTGAGGGGGCCGACCAGCGACATGGCGGTGAAGTGCGAGAGGCTCGGCCGGGGCCCGGGCTCCTGCCACTCGCCGGCGCGCCAGTCCAGCCAGTGGAAGAGGCTGCCGGGATCCTCCTGGTGCCAGCGGATCTCGGCGGTCAGCGAGGGCTGGCCCTCCTCGGGCAGCAGCGCCTCCCACCCGGCCCAGGCCTCCAGCAGTCGGCGGGCGTCGGGGTAGAAGCGGCACAGCGAGGCGCGCAGCGCATCGGCCAGGGCGGCCAGGCCTTCCGCCTCGAAGCCTTCGCAGTCCATGGCCATCTGCAGGTAGAAGGCATACTTCTCGGCCATGTGGACGGTGGCCGCATGGCGACTGCCGCGCCGCAGCCCGTCGCGCACCTCAAGCGCCGCCGGCTCGGGGGCCCCGAAGGGCGTCTCGGCCGGCGGCAAGGCGCCATGGGCGGCATCGGCGGCCAGCTGGTTGAGGTGGTGCGCCTGGGCCGGCAGCCAGTAGCGCGAGAGCGCTTCCACCCCCTCGTCGGGGTGCAGGTCCAGGGTCTCGGCCAGGTACTGGCGGGCATCCTCGCGGCGCGCCGCCGGCACGGGGGCGGCAGGGCCCTGGCGGCCGGCCAGCTCGGGCTCACGCACCGCCGCCAGCGCCAGCACCCAGTGCCGCGGGTCGCGACGCCACTGGCGCATGGCGACACGGGAGCGCTCCAGCAGGGTCGGGTCGATCAGCCCCTGCAGGGCGGGCCGCCAGGGGCTCACCGGCGACTGCAGCAGCAGCTTCCAGTCGGCGTCGAAGGTGGAGAGCAGGTTTCGTCCCTCGAACAGGCTCCTGCCGCGCTGGTAGGCACGGGCCAGCGCCGCCCAGTCGCTGTAGCGGTGCTCCACCAGGTCGGCCGCATGCAGGGCGAAGTCGGCGGCCTCGTGCGCCTCGAGCCAGCCCAGGCAGGCCCCCGCCCAGGCCAGGTCGACCAGGCGCAGCCAGTCCCAGGCCGCCCACTCCAGGGGCTCGCCATGCTCGACGAAGCCCAGCATCACCCGGCCGAAGGGCCGGTCGGGCCCCTCCAGCCGCTCCATCCACTCGGCCCGCCCGGTCGCATCCAGCTCCAGCAGCCGCGCGGCATCCAGGTCCCAGCCCTGGCGGTCGCCCTGGGCCCCCAGCCACAGCAGCGCGCGCACCAGGTCGTCGCGCCCGTGGACCTGCCAGGCCTCGCCGAGCCAGGCGGCGAGGCCGGCCCAGTCGTTCTCCCGGGCCGGCAGCTCGACCACCGGGGCGAAGCCCGCGCGCAGTCGCCAGACCCGCGCCTCGGGGGCGTCGGGCCACAGCACCGGCGGGTGGTCATGGATCGCCAGCCACTCGCCCAGCCGCTCCCAGGTGATGCCCTCGCCATCGTGTTCCAGCACCGAGAGCGCCTGGCAGGCCTCGACGAAGCCGTCGTCGCCGTGCACCCAGCCGGTGGCGCTGCGCGCGCGGCGCAGCGCCTCCAGCCAGGCATCGAGGTCGGCATGGTGGGCGCTGATCTCGCCGGCCAGGGCGTGGGCCCACTCCCGGGCGCGGCTCTCGGAGAGCCAGCCGGCGGCACCGGCCAGGGCGACCAGTTCCAGGGCCTCGAGCAGGCGGGCGGGGTCCGCCGCGGCGCCACCGACGCCGTGCGACTCCACCAGGCGCCAGCCCAGCTCGCCTCGGTCGGCGACGCCCAGGGCGGCGAGCCGGGCCACGGCCGCATCCGGCTCGACGGTCAGTGGATCGGGCGCAAAGGCCCAGTCACACAGCACCAGCTGCTGGGCCCACCAGGCGTTCAGGGGATCGACCAAGGCTCACCTCGACATCCAGGGTGTGACGGACGGCCGCGCACGGGGAGAAGGCGCAGGCCGGACAGAATTCGGCGCACTAGTGTAGCGGAAAGCGCGGCCGGCGCCGATGGGTCGAGGGTGGAATTCCCGGCACGGCCGGTGCCAGCAAGGCGCTCCCGGAGGACTTGGCGGAACGTTTTAAATAATGCACACTGCGTAAAATATGATGACAACACTCCCCGGAGGACCCATGGCCGAGCTGCCCGACATCCTGATCCCCAAGGCCTTCATCGCCGGCGAATGGCGCGATGCCGAGCGACGCTTCGCCGTCACCGACCCGGCCAGCGGCGAGACCCTGGCCGAGGTGCCGGACCTCGGCGCCGCTGACGCCCGGGAGGCCGTGGCCGCCGCCGAGGCCGCCTGGCCGGCCTGGAAGCGCCGCACCGCCAAGGAGCGCGCCAACCTGCTGCGCGCCTGGTACGACGCCCTCATGGCCCACCAGGAGGCGCTGGCCCGGCTGATGACCCTGGAGCAGGGCAAGCCGCTGGCCGAGTCCCGCGGCGAGGTGGCCTACGGCGCCTCCTTCGTGGAGTTCTACGCCGAGGAGGCCAAGCGGGTGGCCGGCGAGACCCTGCCGAGCCACGGCGTCGACAAGCGCATCCTGGTGTTCCGCGAGCCCATCGGCGTGGTGGCGGCGATCACCCCCTGGAACTTCCCGCTGGCGATGATCACCCGCAAGTGCGCCCCGGCGCTGGCCGCCGGCTGCCCGGTGGTGATCAAGCCCGCCGAGGCCACCCCGCTCACCGCCCTGGCGGTGGCGCGCCTGGCCGAGCTGGCCGGCTTCCCCGCCGGGGTGATCAACGTGGTCACCGCCAGCCGTCCGGCCGAGATCGGCGAGGTGCTGACCACCGACCCGCGGGTGCGCAAGATCTCCTTCACCGGCTCCACCCCGGTGGGCAAGCGGCTGCTGGCCCAGTGCGCCGGCACCGTGAAGAAGGCCTCCATGGAGCTGGGCGGCAACGCCCCCTTCATCGTCTTCGACGACGCCGACCTGGATGCCGCCGTGGAGGGCGCCATCGCCTCCAAGTACCGCAACTCCGGCCAGACCTGCGTCTGCACCAACCGCCTGCTGGTACAGGCCGGCGTCCATGACGCCTTCGTCGAGAAGCTGGCCGCCCGGGTCGCCGAGCTCAAGGTCGGCAGCGGCCTCGAGGAGGGCGTGGTCCAGGGCCCGCTGATCAACCCCGCCGCGATCGAGAAGGTCGAGGCGCACATCGCCGATGCCCTGGCCAAGGGCGGGCGCCTGGTCACCGGCGGCAAGCCCCACGCCCTGGGCGGCACCTTCTTCGAACCGACGGTGATTGCCGATGTCACCGAGGAGATGCGGGTCGCTCGCGAGGAGACCTTCGGCCCCCTGGCCCCGGTGTTCCGCTTCGAGACCGACGAGCAGGCCATCGCCATGGCCAACGCCACCGAGTTCGGCCTGGCCGCCTACTTCTATGCCCGCGACTACCGTCGCATCTGGCATGTCATGGAGGGGCTGGAGTATGGCATGGTGGCGGTGAACGAGGGGATCCTCTCCACCGAGCTGGCCCCCTTCGGCGGCGTCAAGGAGTCGGGGCTGGGCCGCGAGGGTTCGCGCCACGGCCTGGATGAGTACACTGAACTAAAATACGTCTGTGTCGGCGGACTCTGATCGCCCGCTACGCACTTTCCACCAGGAGGCATCATGAACAACGCAGAACTCAACGAACTCAAGCAACGCTATGTCGCCAACGGCGCGGCCAGCCCGGCGACCCAGTTCGCCGACCGCGCCGAGAACGCCCTCGTCTGGGATGCCGATGGCAACCGCATCATCGACTTCGCCGGCGGCATCGGCGTGCTCAACATCGGCCATCGCCACCCGAAGGTGGTCGAGGCCGTCAAGGCGCAGCTCGACCGCGTCATGCACACCTGCCAGACCGTGATGCCCTACGAGGGCTACGTGAAGGTGGCCGAGCAGCTGAGCAAGATCACCCCGGTGCGCGGCCATGCCAAGGTGATGCTGGCCAACTCCGGCGCCGAGGCCCTGGAGAACGCCGTCAAGGTCGCCCGCGCCGCCACCGGCAAGAACAACGTGATCTGCTTCGACGGCGGCTATCACGGCCGTACCTTCATGACCATGGCCATGAACGGCAAGGTCGCCCCCTACGCCGCCGACTTCGGCAGCATGCCGGGCAACGTGTTCCGCGCCCCCTACCCGGTGCCCTACCACGGCGTCAGCGAGGACGAGGCCCTGCGCGGCCTGAAGATGGCGCTCAAGACCGACGCCAACCCCCGCGACACCGCGGCCATCGTGCTCGAGCCGGTGCTCGGCGAGGGCGGCTTCTACCCGGCGCCGACCAGCTTCCTCAAGGCGATCCGCGAGATCTGCGACGAGCACGGCATGCTGATGATCATCGACGAGGTGCAGTCCGGCTTCGGCCGCACCGGCAAGATGTTCGCCATCGAGCACAGCGGCGTCGAGCCGGACATCATCACCATGGCCAAGAGCATGGCCGACGGCATGCCGATCTCCGCGGTGGTGGGCACCGACGTCCACATGGATGCCTCCGGCCCCAACTCCCTGGGCGGCACCTACACCGGCAGCCCGGTCTCCTGCGCCGCCACCCTGGCCGTGCTGGAGGTCTTCGAGCAGGAGAACATCCTCGAGAAGAGCCAGGCGCTGGGTGACAAGCTGGCCAAGCGCTTCGCCCAGTGGGAGCAGGAGTTCGACTGCGTCGACAACGGCCGCAACATGGGGGCCATGGCCGCGGTGGACCTCGTCTCCGACAAGGCCAAGCACACCCCGAATGCCGACCTGGCAGCGGCGCTGTGCAAGCGGGCCCGCGAGAAGGGCCTGATCCTGCTCTCCTGCGGCCTCTACGGCAACACCATCCGCTTCCTGATGCCCGTCACCATCGAGGACGAGGTGCTGGAAGAGGGCCTGGCCATCGTCGAGGAATCCCTCAAGGAACTGGTGGGGCAGACCGCCACCGCCTGATCGACCGTCACGACTCGCTCGCGACCACGCCCGGCTGGAGACAGCCGGGCGTTTCAGTTCTCGAAGTCGAAGCGCACCAGCCAGCCGTCGTTCCCCGCATGAAGCCTGGCCCGGCCGTCATGGCGACGCTGCAGGTGGCCGATCAGGCGCTCCAGCCGGGCAGGTTCCTCGTGCGGCCCCGGCTGCCAGCGCACCTCCATCGCCAGGTGCAGCTCGTCATAGACGAGGGACACCCCCAGTTCGGTCTCGCCCCCCCGGGACCACACCTCCTCGCACAGCTCCACCAGCGCCGGGCTGGCCCGTCGGACCACGTCCGGCCGCGCGCCCCAGGCCGCCCCCTGTCGCTCCATGAAGCGAAAGATCTCCTCCCCGGGGACCCGCCCCTTCCAGCACGCTGCGGCACGACGTGACACGCCGATCCCCATCAGCAGGTGCAGGCAGACGGCCAGGGTCGTGGAGAAGGCCAGCGGGCTGGCCAGGAAGGCCGCCGCCCAGGGCGGCGCCTGGGCGGCGGCCCCGGGCACCAGCTCCAGTCCCAGCCCGGCGAGCACGGCGAGCCCCACCACGAAGGTGCGCCGCGAGTCGAGCAGCCGCGAGACGATCATCTCCAACCCCGAGATGACCAGGAAGCAGGCCGTGTAGAGCAGCCCTGCGCCCATCACCGGGGCCGGCATCAGGGTGATCGCCGCCGTCAGCTTGGGTACGAAGGCCAGGGCGATGAACATGCCACCGACGACGATGCCGATGTGGCGGGAGGTCGCGCCGGTGGCGGCGGTGAGTCCGATGTTGCCGGCGCTCATGGAGGTGCCGACACCTCCCAGCACGCCGGAGGCCAGGTTGCCGACCGAATCGGCAACGATCCCGCCACGGATCGAGCGCATGTCGGGCCGTTTCCAGTGGACGTCGTTGGTCATCTGGGCACTGGTGATGAGCCCCAGCACCTTGATGTTGGCCGCCAGGCTGGCGATCACGAAGGGCACGACGAGCAGTGGACTGAACGACAGCTCCAGGGCGGGCGCCGCAGGCAGGCCGACCCAGGGCTGGGCCACCAGCTGGTCGAGCAGCGAACGATCGACCACGCCCAGCCACAGGCTCAGGACGTAGCCGGCAAGCAGCCCCAGCAGCGTCGCATAGAGGCGAACCCGGCCGACTCGCGAGATGGTGCAGACCACCATGGCGGCCAGGGTGACGAGCCCCACCGTCAGGGCATCGGGGTCGACCGTCCCCGTCTCGCCGAGCCCCAGCAACAGCGGCAGCGCCACCCCGATGATCGACAGGCCGGTCATCAGCACCACCACGCCGCAGACTTCCGGCGGGAAGAGCCGCCGCAGCCGCCCCAGCACCTGGGAGAAGACCAGCCCGAACAGGCCGATCATCAGGGTCATGCCGAAGACCAGGGAAATGCCGCCGAGATTCACCGCCAGCAGCAGCGGCGGCAGGTAGATCACCGAGGTGATCGCCGGCGCCAGGTAGCCGCAGCCGACCGGGCCCAGGCGACGGAACTGCAGCAGGGTAGTCAACCCCATGGCGATCAGCGACATGCTCACCAGAGAGGCGATCTCACGGGGCGCCAGCCCCCCTTCCAGGCCGATCAGCACGGGCACGGCCAGGTACATGAAGGCAATGAACACGTGCTGGGCCCCCAGCACCAGCATGGTGACGGCCGGGGGGCGGTCCTCCAGGCCGTAGATGAGATCCGCGGGGGTGGCCGAGTCGCGCCTGAGGGCCACGTACAGGCGTGCCACCTCGATGGCGATGCCGCCCTGGGCGGCCAGGTTGTTCAGCAGCTGAAGGTCGGCGGCATTGAAGTGGCGCGGTGACTCGCTGCCGACCACCACCACCCCGATCAACCGGTTGCGCGACTTGATGGGGCTACAGATGATCGAGCACAGGCCGCCGTCGGCCAGCACCGGGCGCGGGTCGGCCTGCACATCGTTGACGATCTCGCCGACGCCGCTTTGCAGCACCGTCCCCAGGGGATCGTTGCCGACCTCCAGGGTCGCGCGCGAGTGGAAGGGCATGCCGCAGCACCGGAATCGCTCCAGGCTGCCCGTCTCCTCGTTGAGCAGCAGCACGCAGGCGCTGTCGCACCGCAGGAAGCGCTTCGCCTCCTCGACCACCAGCGCCATCACCTCGCCGTCATCGGGCGCTCCCAGCAGCCGATCGGTGACCTGATAGAGCATCGACAGCTCGCGGTACTTGGCCAGCGACTCCGCGGCCAGGGCGCGGTTCTCCTCGTTGAGCTCGGCACAGGCGGACAGGAAGTCGGCCAGCTCGGCGGCCCGCTTCCCCTCGACGTAACCGATCCGGGTGCCCCCGACCCGCACCGGCTCGGGCCAGCCGGTGCGCTGGCGAGGGTCGCCCAGCAGGGCGTGGCCGAAGGGGTCGCTGATCACCGCCGCAGCGAAGGGTGGCCGCTGGGTCAGTTCACGCAGCGCGGGCTGGCCCAGCAGGCGGCGCAGGATGCCGCCGTCGTCGCACGGCTCATCCTCCGGCGACGACTCGGCCGGCCCCCTCGACCTCATGCCCCCCGCGCCTCGATGACCCGGCGCGACACGGCCAGGAGCTCGTCGGGATCGAAGGGCTTGGTCATGTAGCAGTCGGCCCCCACCCGGTCACCCTGCTGTCGGTCGTACTCCTGGCCCTTGGCGGTCAGCAGCATGACGTAGGCCGAGCGAAGCATCGCATCGGCCTTGACCTCGGCACAGACGTCGAAGCCGTCACGACCCGGCATCATGATATCCAGGATGATCATGTCCGGGCGCTGGTCGCGGATCACGGCCAGGGCCTCCTCGCCGTCACCGACGGGGAAGAGCGTCACCCCCTCCTCCTCGAGTTCCTCCAGGCTCTGCTGGATGAGGCGGCGAATATGGGGCTCATCGTCGCAGATCAGGATCTTCGCGGTCATGGACTCTCCTTCATCTCGGGGATCGCGCCCGACTCGGCGACCGGCAGGGTGAAGGCGAAGCGGCTGCCCTTCCCCGGCTCGCTCTGAACGCGCATTTCGCCGCCCAGGTGCGTGACGATCTCGCGGCAGATCGCCAGCCCCAGGCCGGTGCCGGTCGGCTTCTCCGTCAGGGTGTCGCCCACCTGCTGGAACTTGTCGAAGATCCGCTGCAGGTCCTCGGGCGCGATTCCTCGCCCCGTGTCGCTGACGGCAAGCTCGACGCGACCATCACCGAGGTCGGCGGCACTGCAGCGGATCCGCCCGTGCGGCGTGAACTTGACCGCGTTCGAGATCAGGTTGATCAGCACCTGAACCACCCGATCGCGGTCGGCGCGGACCCGGGGCAGGGTCTCCGGCAGCGCCATCTCGAAATGCAGCCCCTCCCGGGCATGCAGGGCGGCGGTGGCATCGGCGGCCAGCGCCATCAGCGTGCGGGGCTCGACCGCCTCGAGGCGCCAGCACATCTTGCCCGCCTCGATCTTCTCCAGGTCGAGCAGGTTGTTGATCAAGGTGGTGAGCCGCACGCCCTCGGTGAGGATGATCTCGATGTTGTCACACACCTGGGCCATGGCCTCCCCCACCCGCGGCGCTCGGGTGTCGACCCGCGGCCACACGTAGCGCTCCAGGCGGCGCTGGATGATGCGCGTGAACCCGAGGATCGAGGTCAGAGGCGTACGCAGCTCGTGGCTGACGTTGGCCAGGAACACCGACTTGGCCACGTTGGCCTGCTCGGCCGTGTGGCGCGCCTCCTCGAGCAGCACCTCGCGTCGACGCAGCTCCCGGGTGACCCGGTCGAACACGCCGACGGCACGCGCCATCTCGCCGATCTCGTCGCGACGCCACTGGCCGGGCACCTCGACCACCGGCCTGCCCTCGGCCACCGAGGTCATGATGCCGATCAGCCGGGCGATCGGCAGCGAGATGGCACGCCCGATGTAGAGGGTGATCAGCACCGAGAAGAGGATGATGATCGCCGACCCGGCCATCAGCATGGCGGCCAGTCGTCCGACATGCCGTTCGGCCTGGTCGACGGTGTGCTGTGCGGACGCCAGCGACCGCTCGGTCAGTTCGGTGATGTAGCTCTGCAGCTGCTGGTAGTGGGCCATGAGGCTGCTCATGGCCACGCTGTCGATCGACGGCCCGCCTATCAGCCGCTCCGAGACCGCGCGGTGAATGGTCAGGAAATCCTGGATGTTGGCGATCACATCCGTCTCGCCGGTCCCCTCGGCATCTTGCCGGAGCGCCTCGAAGGTCGCCTCGATACGCGCGTAGCGATGCAGGATCGAGCGCCGGAGTTCGACCAGCACCAGGTCATCCTCCGGGAGGCGCTCGCGACGCTGGGCATAGCGCAGCACGTCGGCCTGCACCTCGGAGACACCGAGCAACAGCTGGGTGGCGGAATTGGTCGCCCGGGCCAGGGGGCCATGCACCACCTCGAGGAAGGTGGCCTGCTGGCGGCGAAGCACCTGGTCGAATATCAGGATGGTCGTCAGCATCAGCAGGATGATGATGCCGGGAGCGACGAAGACCTGGGCCTTGATCGACCAGTTTCCCGATAGCGTCATGGCAGGCGCCTCCCGGTTCGCGCTCATTGACCGTCGGCCGCACAGCTCGCCGACACCAGGGAGACCGGCTGGCCTCTGGGCACTATCCCGTCCAGCGGACGGCAGCCCTCCGCCCAGCACAGGGTGTAGCCTCCCACCCGGTCGGAGTTGGCCAGGTGCACGGCGGAAAGCGGTCCCAGGGCGGGGACGTAGTGCCACCAGCGGCCAAGGCGAACGGCCGTGGCGGGCGGCTCCATGCCGGCACCGAACGCCTCGATCCTCGCTTCGGTGATCAGTACCCCGCCGGCCAGTGCCTGGTAGTCCTCCTCCCAGCGACTCCCCTCGACGCTGTGGCGCCAGCCCAGGGTCAGGGTGGCCGTCGGCAGCACCACGGCCGCGGCAGCGGTGACGAGCCCCAGGCAGAACGGCGCCATGTGAGCCTCCATCAGGGTGACTCCGCAAGGCCAAGCTCGCGGAAGTAGCGCAGGGCGCCAGGGTGGGCCGCGACGGGGCGAGTGGCCAGGGCATGCTCCAGGCGGATCGCACGGGCCGCCGGATGGGCGGCATGGATCCTGTCCAGGTTGTCGTAGATCGCCCGGGTGATGCGATAGACCAGCGCCTCGGGCACGTCGGCACTGGTGACGAAGAAATTGCTGAGCGCCGCGGTGGGCACCGGTTCCGCCTGGCCGGGATAGCTGTCCGGCGGGATGGCAATGGGCTGGAACCGTGAACTTGCCGTCATGAGGTGCGGAGCGATGGGCACGAAGCTTACCGCGGTGCGCCTTGCCGCCTCGCCGACGGCGGCCACGCCGAGACCCGCCGAGATGATCACCGCATCGAGGTCCCCGCTCACCAGCCGCTCGACGCCCTCACCGTAGTGCAGGTACTCGACCTGCAGCAGGTCCGCATAGCTCAGGCCGGCGGCACCCAGCAGGGCACGGGCCGATATCTCGGTGCCGCTGCGCGCGGCGCCGACCGAGACGCGCTTGCCCGCCAGGTCCTCCAGCACCACGACCCCCGCATCCGTCCTTGCCAGCAGGTGGATGAAGTCCGGGTAGGCCGCCCCCAGCAGCCGGATCTTGTCCCGCGCGGCCGCGAAGCCCGCCTCGGGCCGGCCTGCCCAGGCGTCCGCCAGGATATCGCCCTGGGCCAGGGCCAGCACGCCGGCCCCGCGCTGCAGCAGGTTGAGGTTCTCCACGCTGGCCTGGGTGGAGATCACGCGGAAACGATGCTCGGGAATGGACTCCTCGAGCAGCACCTTCAGCGCCTGGCCGACCGGGTAGTAGACACCCGAGGTACCGCCGGTGAGGATCGCCAGCTCACTCGCCACGGCGACGGGCGCCAGGCACAGCATCACGCCCGCCAGCAGGGCCCTGGCGCGGCGGCGTAGCGCTCCCCCTCTCATGGCATCACCCCCGCCTGTCGGAAGTAGCGGGCGGCTCCCGGGTGAAGGTCGATCGGGAGCGTTGCCACGGCGCCCTCGCGGGAGATCACCTCGGCCGCCGGATGAGCGGCGTAGATCGACTCCAGGTTGTCGAAGATTGCCCGGGTGATCCGGTAGACCAGGGCGTCGGGGGCCTCGGACGTCGTGACCAGGAAGTTGTTGAGCGCCGCGGTGGGCACCGCCTCGGCCTGGCCGGGATAGCTCCCCGCCGGAATGACGCCGGGCATGAACATGCTCGCCCGGCGCTCGATGAACTCGGGAGCGATGGGCACCAGGTCCACCCGGGCCCGCCGACTCGCCTCGGTGACGGCCGCCACGCCGAGCCCGGCCGAGACGATCACCACGTCGAGCTCTCCTCTCACCAGCAGTTCGACGCTCTCGCCGTAGTGCAGGTACTCGACCAGGGTCAGATCCGCGTAGCTGAGGCCTGCGGCGCCGAGCAGTGCCCGAGCGTTGAGCTCGTTGCCGCTGCGTGCGGCGCCCACCGAGACGCGCTTGCCCGCCAGGTCCTCCAGGGAGGTGATGCCGGCGTCTGACCTGGCCAGCAGGTGGATGAAGTTGGGGTAGGCGGCCCCGATCAGGCGGATCCGGGTTCGCGAACTGGGAAAGCCGGCCTCGGGGTTGCCCTCCCAGGCATCGGAGAGGATGTCGCCCTGGGCCAGGGCGATGATGCCCTCGCCCTTCTGCAGCAGGTTGAGGTTCTCGACCGAGGCCTGGGTCGAGACGACGCTGAAGGTGTGCTCGGGCAATTCCCGGTCGAGCACGCTCTTGAGGGCCAACCCGACGGGATAGTAGACCCCGGAGGTACCGCCGGTAAGGATCGCATAGTGGTCCGCCATGGCCTGCATTGACAGCAGGGTACCGAAGAGCAGGCCAAGCAGCCGTCTTGTTGTTGTTGTCATGGTCCACCTCGGCGAAGGATGCCGCCACGGCCTCAGCGCAGATCGAGCGCGCGCCGGCGGGTTGCCGAGCGGCGCATCACACCTGTACGAGGTCAATGTCCAGCTTAGTGCCTAACCGGGTGGCTGTCGCCGTCAGGCGTCACATGGCACCCTGCCCCGTCTCTCTCCGCCGGCGCGGGGTTTGCCAATGGCCACGGGTTGCCCCACTATTCCGGCCAGGGCACGCCCCCCACTCCAACACTCGGCTCCGGACGCTCGATGTTTCGCACCCTGACGCTGCTGCGCTCCCTGCAGGGCGCCCACCACTCCCTCAAGGATGCCCAGGCCACCGTGCAGCAGGCCTGCGACTATCGCTGGCTGCGCGAGGCGCTGCGCGGCGGCGTGATCACCCGCACCGATGCCGCCCTGGCCGACGGCACCCCGGCGGTGGTCGTCACCCTGTCCTTCGTCGCCACCCCGGCACGCCTCGCCGGCGGCAAGTGGCCTGAAGACCCGGCGGAGCGAGAGCGTTGCTTCGTCGTGGGCACCCATGCCTGCCGGGCCGCCGGGGCCCCGCGCTACCGCACCCTGGAGAGCCTCTCCCAGGGGCTGGTGCACGGGGCCGCCGCGGTGCTCACCGATACGGCGCGCTTCCAGTACCTGCTGGACCAGCAGGCCCTGCGGCTGACCTGGCGGCGCCCCGGCGGGCTGCCCGAGGCGCTGGCCCACCGCCTGCTCGGCACCGAGACCGCAGGCCACCACGGGTGCTTCCTGCTCGAGGTTCGGGTGCCCTCGCCTCCCGTGGAGGGTGCCCCTTCCGGCGCCTGGCTCGACCGGATGCTGGATCGCTACCGGCGCATCCTGCCGCGCTCCGCCGCCCCCTGACGAAAACGACGGCGCCCGGCCGAGGCCGGGCGCCGTCGAGGCAGGACGGGGATGGGCGTCAGGCCTTCCTGACCTTGGCGATCACCCAGAGCAGCACCACGGCACCGACGATGGCGGTGACCAAGGAGCCGATGAAGCCGCCGGCCTGCAGCCCCAGCAGGCTGAACAGGAAGCCGCCGATCACCGCGCCCACGACCCCTACGCCGATGTTGCCGAGGATGCCGAAGCCGCCCCCGCGCATGATATGGCCGGCGATCCAGCCCGCCAGGCCGCCGATGATCAACCAGGCAATCAGTCCCATGTGTCGCTCCTTGTGAGATGGGTTTCCTAGAAGGAGGAGCCCGGCTGCTCGAGAAAGGCCAGCTCCTCCGGGGTCGAGGATCGCCCCAGGATGGCGTTGCGATGCGGGTAGCGCCCGAAGCGGGCGATGATGTCGCGGTGGCGATGCTCGAAGCGCAGGTTCTCCTCCAGCCCCGGCTGGTCGAACAGGCCGAGCGCCTCGTCGTGGATGGCCAGCGACTCGCTGTGCATCCAGGGCATGTAGAGGAAGGCACGCCAGGCGACGTCCAGGTGGCGGTCGATGCGGTGGGCCACTGCCTCCTGGGCCAGCACCAGCGCCACCGGATCCCGGGCGAAGGCCAGGGGCGTGTCGCGGTGGATATTGCGCGAGAACTGGTCGAGCACGATCACCTCGGCCAGGCGTCCCCGGGCCGAGAGCCGCCACGACCACAGCTCGCCGCGCCCGGCGGCCTCCAGCAGCGCAGCGAAGCGTGTCGCGATCTCGGCATCGAGGGCCGGGTCCTTGCGGAACCACTGGGCCGGCTCGAGTTCGCCGAACCAGAACCCGATCACCTCGTCCACCGCAGGCAGTCTCGCCATGTCGTTCCTCCTCACTCGGGACGCTTCGGTGGCATCACGACTCCTGATACCATTCCCGGCACCACACGGCAACCCGAGGAGCCTGCATGTCTCCCCAGCACTTCCTGGAGATGGCCACCTTCACCTTCAACCTGGTCGGCCTGGTGGTCTGCATCGGCGGCCTCACCCTGGCCCACCGCACCCGCCACCGCGTGCCCGGCTACCTGCTCGCCGGCCTGGGCTTCCTGATTGCCGCCTCGCCGGTGCTCTACCCGCTGATCGCCACGCCCGCTCCCTGACCCGCCACGGAACCCAGACCATGCGCCAGCCCCTGGCCCGCGAACTCCATGACCTGCTCGAGCGTGGCCGCGACCGCCAGCTGCGGCTGGCGGTCACCGGCCTGTCGCGCTCGGGCAAGACCGCCTTCCTCACCTCGCTGGTCAACCAGATGCGCCATGCCGGCCTGGAGGCCAGGCTCGACCTGCTGCCGGCGGCGCGGGAGGGGCGCCTGCTCGGCGCCCGCCGCGTCAATCAGCAGGACCTGGGCGTGCCGCGCTTCCCCTATGACCAGGCCATGGCCGCCCTGGAGGAGACGCCCCCGCGCTGGCCGGAGCCGACCCGCGGCATCAGCGAGCTGCGCCTGGCGATCCGCTACCGCCCGCCCCGGCGTGGCCTGCTGGGCAGCGACACCCGCCAGCTGACCCTCGACCTCTTCGACTACCCCGGCGAGTGGCTGCTCGACCTGCCGCTGCTGGCCCACGACTACCCCGGCTGGTGCCAGGCCCAGCAGGCACTGACCGGCACCGAGCGGCGCTCGCTGTTTGCCGACTGGCATGCCGCGGTAGCGGCCCTGGACCCCACCGCCGAGGCCGACGAGGCCCAGCTGGCCGCCATCGCCGAGCGGTATGCCGAGGGGCTGCGCGCCGCGCGGGAGGCGGGCTTCGCCGACCTGCAGCCGGGACGCTTCCTGCTGCCCGGCGAGCTGGCCGGCGCCCCGGTCCTGCAGTTCTTTCCGTTGCCCGGCCTGGCGCGGCTCGACCCGGCCGAACGCGAGCGCCTGCCGCCGGAGAGCAACTACGCGACCCTGGCCCGGCGCTTCCAGTACTACCAGCAGCATATCGTCAGGCCGTTCTACCGGGAGCACTTCCGCCGCTTCGACCGCCAGATCGTGCTGGTGGACCTGCTCGGCGCCCTGAATGCCGGGCCGGAGCGCTTCCAGGACCTCTCCCGGGCCCTGGCCACGCTGATGCAGAGCTTCGACTATGGCCAGCGCAGCCTGCTGTCGCGGCTGTTCGCGCCGCGCATCGACCGCCTGGCCATCGCCGCCACCAAGGCCGACCACGTCACCCCGGAACAGCATGGGCGGCTGGTCGGGCTGCTCGAGGCGCTGCTCGCCGAGCCCCTCAAGGACCTGCGCTTCGCCAGTGTCCCGGTACGCGCCCTGTCGCTGGCATCGATCCGGGCCAGCGAGGCGCGGGAGGTGGAGCACCGCGGGCAGAGGTCCCCGGCGCTGCGCGGCACCTCCCTGGACGGGGAGCCCCTGCTGCTGTTTCCCGGCGAGGTACCCGACCGGCTGCCCGATGCCGACTTCTGGGCCCGCCAGGGGTTCCACTTCCCGGCCTTCCGCCCGCTGCCCCTGGAGGGAGGGGCCCTGCCCCATATCCGCCTGGATGCCGCCCTGGACTGGCTGATCGGAGACAAGCTGACATGACCGAGCCCCGCGATCCGCGCCCCGGGCGGCGTTTCACCCTGGAGGAGCCCCCTCACGACCGGCCCGAGGCGCCTGACCCGCGCCCCGCCGAGCCGTACGACGCCGGCCTGCCCAGCCAGGCGCTGCCGAGCCCGGACGACCAGGCCGCGGCGGATGCCCTGGACGCCTGCCTGGCCCCTCCCCGGCGACGGCGCTGGGGGCTGCTGGTGCTGCTGGGCGGCACCCTGGGGCTGGGTGCCCTGGAGGCCGGGCTGACCCTGCAGGCGGCAACCCTGGGCGGCGACTGGCTGGCGGGCGCCTGGAGCCTGCTGCTGCTGCTGGCCCTCGGCCTGGGAGGTGGCGCCCTGCTGCGCGAGCTGTGGCGGCTGCGGCGGCTGCGCCGCCATGAGCGGCTGCGCGAGCGGCTGGCGGCGCTGCCCGGCGCCGAGACCCGGGCGGCCATGGCAGCCGCCGAGGCCCTGAGAGAGGGGCTGGGGCTGGACGAGGATCACCCCCACTGGCAGGGCTTTTTCGCCGCCCGCCAGGCCCACCACGACGGGCGCGACATCCAGCTGCTACTGGACCACCACCTGCTCGCCCCCCGCGACCGGGAGGCGCGCCGGCTGATCTCGCGGATGTCCGGCGAGACGGCGGTGATGGTGGCGGTCAGCCCCCTGACCCTGGTGGACATGGCCCTGGTGGCCTGGCGCAGCCTGGCGATGATCGACCGCCTCTGTCGGCTCTACGGACTGGAGCTGGGCTATGCGGGGCGGATCCGGCTGCTGCGCAGCGTGCTCCACCAGATGGCCTTCGCCGGGGCCACCGAGATGGCCGGCGAGGCGGGCATGGACATGCTCTCCCTGAACCTGGCCGGCCGGATCTCGGCGCGGGCCGGCCAGGGGCTGGGCATCGGCCTGCTCAGCGCTCGCCTGGGATTGCGCACCCAGCGCCTGACCCGCCCGCTGCCCTTCACGACCCAGGAGGCCCCGCGCATGAGCGACCTGCGCAGCGAACTCTGGCAGCAGCTGCGTCGGCTGGAGAGCCGCGACTCGCCGGATGCGCGGCGCTGAGCCCCGCGGCGACTTGACCGGGGTCATGACAGCCCGTCCCCGAAGCGCTAGGATCAAGGCATCGTCCATCCAACCCATCAAGGAAGTCCGCCATGTTCAAGTCCATCCTGGTCCCCGTCGACGGCTCCGAGCATGCCCAGAAGGCCCTCTCCGTGGCCTGCCAGCTGGCCCGCCAGGAGGAGGGCTGCACGCTGCACCTGGTGCACATCCCCGAGGAGCTCGCCCACGAGACCACCCTGGTCTGGGGCATCGGCGCCATCGCCATCGAGGCCTCCCGCGAGGAGCGCGAGGAAGCCGGCAAGCTGGTGATGAGCCGTGCCGCCGAGGCCGCCCGCGAGCAGGGGGCCACCAACATCGAGACGGTGATCGGCCAGGGCGATCCGGCCCGCACCATTCTCAGCGAGTCACGCCGCCGTGGCGTGGACGCCATCGTCATGGGCAGCCGCGGCCTCAGCGACCTGCAGGGCTTCGTGGTCGGCAGCGTCTCCCACAAGGTGGCTCACACCGCCGAGTGCACCGTCATCACCGTGCGCTGACCCCCGTCCCCCCACCCACCGACGGCGCCCCGCGGGGCGCCGTCGGCGTTCCGGCACGGCCGGATGACCCGGCCCCGGCACCAGCGTCGGCGAACCATCCCGACGCAAGCCGCTGATTCCCCATGGGGCGCACGCCCGGCGTTTGGCCCCGGGCCAGGGAATCCGTATAGTGGCCCCCTACTCCCGCCACCCGATCGTGACCATGCTGCAGAACAACGCCCTGCTTGCCCAGCTCAAGCAACAGATCCGCGAGACCACGCCCCGCGTCGAGGGGGTGATCAAGGCCACCCAGAAGGCCTTCGGCTTCCTCGAGACCGACGAGGGCGACTCCTATTTCGTGCCGCCCCCCGCGATGAAGCAGGTGCTGCACGGCGATCGTGTCCAGGCGGTCGTCCACGAGGAGGGCGACAAGAAGAGCGCCGAGCCCGACACCCTGATCGAAGCCGGGCTGTCGCGCTTCATCGCTCGCGTCCAGCTCCGCGAGGGGCGTCTCGCCGTGGTGCCCGACCACCCCTCGATCAAGAATGTCCTGAAGGCGCGCATCAAGCGCAGCCTGGACGAGGCGAGCATCGCCGACGGCGACTGGGTGGTGGCCCGCCTGGTGCGTCATCCCCTCAAGCCCGATGACCGCGCCTTCTTCACCCAGATCGACGAGCTGGTGGCCAAGGCCGACGACCCCGCCGTGCCATGGCGGGTCACCCTGGCCCGCCACGCTCTGGAGCAGGAGTGCCCGGATGCCGGCGACGACTGGCCGCTGCTCGACGAGGGCCTCGAGCGCGAGGACCTCACCGCCGAGCCCTTCTTCACCATCGATAGCGAGAAGACCCGCGACATGGACGATGCCCTGCGCATCGTTTCCCGCGAGGATGGCGGCTGGAACCTGAGCGTGGCCATCGCCGACCCCACCGCCTACGTCGAGGAGGGCCACGCGGCGGACCTGGAGGCGCGCACCCGGGCCTTCACCGTCTACCTGCCGGGCCAGAACGTCACCATGCTGCCCGAGCAGCTGGCCGACGACCTCTGCTCGCTGTGGGAGGGCAAGGAGCGCCCGGTGCTGGCCTGCACCCTCACCGTGCACGCCGACGGCAGCCTGGGCGACTATCGCTTCTTCGCGGCCACCGCGCAGTCCCACGCCAAGCTGGCCTATGACCGCGTCTCCGACTGGCTGGAGGGCCAGGGCGACTGGGCCCCGGACGAGGCGATCGCCGGGCAGCTCAAGGCCCTGCGCGACCTCACCGAGGCCCGCAGCGCCTGGCGCGCCGAGCATGCGCTGGTGTTCAAGGACCGTCCCGACTACGTCTTCGACCTGGACGAGGCCGGCAACGTGCTGGACATCCGCACCGAGGAGCGGCGCATCGCCAACCGCATGATCGAGGAGTCGATGATCGCGGCCAACGCCTGCTGCGCCGACCTGCTCGCCAGGCACGTGGGCCACGGCATCTTCAACGTGCATCGCGCCTTCGAGCCCGAGAAGGCCGAGGCGGCCCAGGAGTTCCTCGCCAGCCAGGACATCCAGGTGGAGCGCGAGCAGCTCACCGAGCTGTCCCGCTACACCGAGCTGAAGCGCGAGCTGGAGGGTCGCGACGACCCCTGGCTCGATGTGCGCCTGCGCCGCTTCCAGGGCTTCACCAGCATGTCGGCCCGGCCCGGCCCCCACTTCGGCCTCGGCCTGCCGGCCTACGCCACCTGGACCTCGCCGATCCGCAAGTACGGCGACATGGTCAACCACCGCCTGATCAAGCGGGTGCTCAAGGGCGAGCAGGCGCCGGCCGAGGCCAGCCTCGAGCTCACCGAGCAGCTCACCGAACGCCGCCGGCTCAACCGCATGGCCGAGCGCGACGTCAAGGACTGGCTCTACGTGCGCTACCTGAGCCCGGCCGCCGAGGCCCAGGAGGCCTTCGACGCCGAGATCATCGCCATCAACCGGGGCGGCATGCGGGTGCGCCTGACCGCCAACGGCGCCACCGCCTTCATCCCCGCCCCGCTGATGCACAGCGACCGCGACAAGGTGGTGATCGACGACAAGGAGGGCCGCATCCAGGTGGAGGGCGAGGAGCGCTTCAAGCTCGGCGACCATATCCGCGTGGCGCTGACCGAGGCCCGCGAGGAGACCCGCTCGCTGGTGGGACGCCCCACCGAGTGACGGCGGGGGCGCCGCCCCAGGACCACGCAACAGCGATCCGGCCCCGGTGGAGACCCCACCGGGGCCGGCTCGTTGTGACCCGGTCAATCCGAGCCAGCCGCCCATCGACTCGGGCATCAAGTCGCTCTCGCCGCCATCCCGTGTAGGAGATCGGCTTACCCGGCATGGGGGGCGAAGTCGGCAATGTCGGCTGCGTTGAGGCGTCCGGCGGCCAGGCCATCGCCCTTTGTGACGCATTGTGACAAGGTTGGGGATCATGCAACCCAGCCTCCACGGGACCCGGATGCCATGGCAGCACGACTCGGCCTGCGCGGAAAATCGGTCAGCTTCCTGCTGCTGGCCTGCCTGCTGGCACTGATTCCGGCCGGGCTGATCGGCTGGAAGGCGGTCGCCGAGGTACGCGACCACTTCGCCGGTGCCTACGCCGAGCAGTACACCCTGCTGCAGATGCAGCGGGTGACCGCGCCCGTGACGCGGGAGCTCGCCCTCTCCCGGCGCTTCGCCGACTCGGTGGTGACCCGGGAATGGCTGCGCGCACCGGACGACCCGGCGCGCCAGGCACGATTCCTCGCCGAGGCCGAGGGCTTCCGCCAGCACTTCGCCAGCCGCGCCTACTTCGTCGTCGACCATGCCTCCGGGGACTACTACCTCGGCGACGGCTCCCGGGACAACGGGGCGGATCCGCGCTACCGCCTCTCGCCGGAGGCCCCCGACGATGCCTGGTACTTCGCTACCATGGGCAGCACCTCCACCTACGACATCAACGTCGGCACCGACCGGGCCCTCGAGCGGGCCATGGTCTGGATCAACGTCAAGGTGATGGACAACGGCGCCCTGCTGGGCCTGGCCGGCGGCGGCATCGACCTGCAGCAGTTCATCCGGCGCTTCCTCGGCAGCCCGCCGCCCGGCATGACCCCGATGCTGGTCGACGCCCGCGGCACCCTCAAGGTGCATCCCGACAGCGCCCGCATCGCCCTCGATTCGGGCCGCAACCCCCAGGAGGCGGGCGCCGGACAGCGGATCCAGGCCATGGTCGGCGAGAGCGACCGGGAGCCGCTGCGCCGGGCCATGCACGACGCCATGCGCCGTCCCGGCACCGTGGTCTCCCTGGAGGCCGAGCTGGAGGGAGCCCCCCGGCTGATGAGCGTGGGTTACCTGCCGGAACTCCAGTGGCTGCTGGTCACGGCCCTGGACCTCCAGGCCGCCCCGCTCCTCGAGGGGCGCTGGCTCTGGCCCCTGGTGCTGGCCTTCGGCCTGCTGCTGGCGCTGCTGATGGCCAGCTTCGCCTACAGCACCCATCGCCTGATCCTCGCCCCGCTGCACCACCTGAAGCGCTCCGCCCAGGCCATCGCCGAGGGGCACTACCGCTCGCGGCTGCCCACCGAACGGCATGACGAGATCGGCGAGCTCTCGCGCTCCTTCTCCCATATGGCGCGCCGGGTGGAGCACTACACCCGCGACCTCGAGGGGCAGGTCCGCCAGCGCACCCAGGCCCTGGAGGAGGCTCATGCGCAGATGCTGTCGGCCCACCGCCAGCTCGAGGCCTCCATCCAGTACGCCAGCATCATCCAGCAGGCGATCCTGCCCGACGACGCCCTCGAGCAGCACCTGCGGCATCGCTACGCGGTGCTCTGGAAGCCCCGCGATGTGGTGGGCGGCGACTTCTATGTCTTCCGCGCCACCGAGCGCGGGTACCTGCTGGGCATCGTGGACTGCGCCGGGCACGGCGTGCCGGGGGCCATGATGACCATGCTCGCCCGCGCCATCATCGACCACGCCCTCGCCCAGGAGGGCGCCCAGGACCCGGCCGCCCTGCTCGGCGAGATCGACCGCCAGGGCCGGACGCTGCTGCCCCGGGAGCAGCTGCCCGCCTCCATCGCCACCAGCATGGACATCGGCCTGGCGTGGGTCGATCCCGCCGCCGGCACGCTGACCTACGCCGGGGCCAAGATCGACCTGCATGCCAGCGACGGCGAGCGCCTGGAGATTCTGGCCGGCCACCGCCGCGCCCTCGGCCATCGCCGGCCGGCCCGCTACGAGAACCGGGTGGCGCCGCTGCGCCCCGGCTGGACCTATACCCTGTGCAGCGACGGTTTCCTCGACCAGGCCGGCGGCAGCGACGGCTTCGGCTTCGGCAACCGCCGCTTCCGGGCGCTGCTGCTGGACCAGGCCGCCAGGCCCCTCGAGCAGCAGATGGCGGCCTACGAGGCGGCCCTGCGTGCCCACCAGGGGGAGCTTCCCCAGCGCGACGACATCACGCTGCTGGCCTTCCGCCTCGAGCCGGAGGCCCCTGCTGCCGCTTCCCCCCTGCCACCCGAGGAGACGGGAGACACCCGCTGAGGAGAGCCCATGGACCTGCTGAGCATGCGCGAGAGCTACCAGCGCGACCGCATCATGCTGTGCTTCAACGGCCCCATCTCGCGCAGCCTGATCGAGGAGATCGGCAAGGCGCTGCGCAACTACCTGGACACCCAGCAGGCGACCCCGTCGGCCGCCATGGACGTGTTCGCCGTGTACATCGAGATGACCCAGAACATTCGCCACTATGCCCGTCAGCGGGGCTACGACGAGGCCCAGGCCTCGGCCACGGTGGCGGTGGCCAGGGACGCCGAGGGGCGCTACCTGATCTCGGCGGGCAACCTGGTCGAGCTGGCCGACGGCGAGCGCCTGGTGCGCACGGTCGAGGCGCTGGGGCCGCTGGACCGCGCCGAGCTCAAGGCCGCCTACAAGCAGCAGCTGCGTCGCCCCCGCGAGCCCGAGGGCGGCAGCGGCGCCGGCCTGGGGCTGCTGGACATGGCCCGCAAGACCTCTCGCCCCCTGCAGGCCTCGCTGCAGGCATTGCCCGACGGGCAGGGTTTCTTTAGCCTGACCGCTACCATCTGAGGGGTACCATGATCACCATGACGCAAGACCTCGACATTCCCGGCAGCCAGTCGACACCGGCCATCCAGAGCAGCTGGCAGGCAGGCCGGCTGGCGATGCAGGGCGACTCCTACCCCGAGAACTCCTATGAACTCTTCGACCAGGTGATCGACTGGGTGCGCCGCTACCTCGAGGAGGAGGCACGGCCGCTGCACCTCTCCCTGGCGCTGGTCTACCTCAACACCAGCTCGGTGAAGGCGATGATGGATATCTTCGACCTGCTCGAGGAGGCCCACGGCGAGGGCCGCGAGGTCTCCGTCGAGTGGCGCTACGACCCCCGCAACGAGCGCATCGCCGAGCTGGCCGACGAGTTCCGGGAGGACTGCAGCTACCCCTTCGCCATCACCCCGACGGCGGCGCCGGCATGACACGCCGGGACGAGCAGGCGCTGCTCGAGCGGGTCGAGGCGCTGCTGGCGGAGCCAGACCATGCCGGCCACCCCCTCCACGAGGTGCTGGAGGCCCTCGCCGCCCAATACCGCAGCCAGCAGCATCAGCTGGAGCGCCTGATCAGCATCTCCGACCGCTACCAGCAGCTGGCCCTGGAGGCGCGCCAGGTCACCCAGAAGCGCTACGAGCGCAGCCTGCGCCGCCAGCAGAAGCTGTCGCGCATCTCCGATGGCTACCAGGCGATGATGCGCGAGCGCAACCAGGCGCTCCACCAGGCCTCCACCCACGACCCCCTCACCCAGCTGGCCAACCGTCGACTGATCGACGAGCGGCTTCGCCAGCTCGAGGCCGCCGGCCGGCCCTATACCCTGGCCCTGCTGGACATCGACCGTTTCAAGAGCATCAACGACCGCCATGGCCACGACGTCGGCGACCGGCTGCTGGTAGCCATCGCCGCCACCATGCGCGAGGTCCTGCGCGAGTCCGACCTGTGCGGACGCTGGGGCGGCGAGGAGTTCATCCTGCTGCTCGCGGAGACCCGGCTCGACGAGGCGCGCCGGATCGTCGAGCGGCTGCGCGAGCGCGTGTCGGCCGTCACCATCACCAGCTGCGAGGAGCGGCTATCGGTGACGCTGAGTGCCGGGATCAGCGAGCACCGCATCGGCGAGCGCCACCTGACCACGCTGCAGCGCGCCGACCAGGCCCTGCTGGAGGCCAAGCGCAACGGCCGGGACCGCTGCCTGACCGCCGACCGCTGAGGCCTGAAGGGCCCCGAAATGCAGGACGGGCACCCCTGGGGGTGCCCGTCCTGTGGTTCCACGCCTGTCGGCAGGGAGCGGCTTACCAGCCGGTCACTTCCTTCAGGGCGTCGCCGATCTCGGCCAGCGAACGCACGGTCTTCACGCCGGCGTCCTCGAGGGCGGCGAACTTCTCGTCCGCGGTGCCCTTGCCGCCGGAGATGATCGCACCGGCGTGGCCCATGCGCTTGCCCGGAGGGGCGGTGACGCCGGCAATGTAGGAGACCACCGGCTTGGAGACGTTGGCCTTGATGTAGGCCGCTGCCTCTTCCTCGGCGGTGCCGCCGATCTCGCCGATCATCACGATCGCCTCGGTGGCCGGGTCCTTCTCGAACATCTCGAGGATGTCGATGAAGTTGGAGCCCGGGATCGGGTCGCCGCCGATGCCCACGCAGGTGGACTGGCCGAAGCCGTGGTCGGTGGTCTGCTTGACCGCCTCATAGGTCAGGGTGCCGGAGCGCGACACGATACCGACCTTGCCCGGCTTGTGGATGTGGCCCGGCATGATGCCGATCTTGGTCTCGCCGGGGGTGATCACGCCCGGGCAGTTCGGGCCGATCAGGCGCACACCCAGCTCGTCGCACTTCACCTTGACGTCGAGCATGTCGAGGGTGGGGATGCCCTCGGTGATGCAGACGATCAGCTTGATGCCGGCGTTGGCGGCCTCGAGGATGGAGTCCTTGCAGAACGGGGCCGGCACGTAGATCACGCTGGCCTCGGCGCCGGTCTTCTCGACGGCTTCCTTGACAGTGTTGAACACCGGCAGGCCCAGGTGCTCCTGGCCGCCCTTGCCCGGGGTCACGCCGCCGACCATCTGGGTACCGTAGGCGATCGCCTGCTCGGAGTGGAAGGTCCCCTGGCCGCCGGTGAAGCCCTGGCAGATGACCTTGGTGTTCTTGTCGATCAGGATACTCATTACTTGCCCTCCGCTGCCTTGACGACCTGCTGAGCCGCATCGGTCAGACTGGTAGCAGCGATGATGTTCAGACCACTGGAGGCCAGCTTCTCGGCACCCAGCTCGGCGTTGGTACCTTCCAGGCGCACCACGACCGGCACGTTGACGCCGACCTGCTCGACGGCACCGATGATGCCCTCGGCGATCATGTCGCAGCGCACGATGCCACCGAAGATGTTGACCAGCACGGCCTTGACGTTGTCGTCGGAGAGGATCAGCTTGAAGGCCTCGGCGACGCGCTCCTTGGTGGCACCGCCGCCCACGTCGAGGAAGTTGGCCGGGGAGCCGCCGTGGAGGTTGACGATGTCCATGGTGCCCATGGCCAGGCCGGCGCCGTTGACCATGCAGCCGATGTTGCCGTCCAGCGCCACGTAGTTGAGCTCCCACGCGGCCGCCTCGGCCTCGCGCGCGTCCTCCTGGGAGGGGTCACGCATCGCCTGCAGGTCCGGATGGCGGTAGAGGGCGTTGCTGTCCAGGTTGATCTTGGCGTCGAGGCAGTGGAGGTTGCCCTCGTCGGTGATCACCAGCGGGTTGATCTCGAGCAGCGCCAGGTCCTTGTCGTGGAACAGCTTGGAGAGGCCCAGGAAGATCTTGGTGAACTGCTTCACCTGATCGCCCTTGAGGCCCAGGGCGAAGGCCAGCTCGCGGGCCTGGTAGGGCTGGGCACCGACCAGCGGGTCGATCTCGGCCTTGAGGATCTTCTCGGGCGTCTCCTCGGCAACCTTCTCGATCTCGACGCCGCCCTCGGTGGAGGCCATGAAGACCACGCGACGGGTGGCACGGTCGACCACGGCGCCCAGGTAGAGCTCCTCGGCGATGTCGGTGCAGTTCTCGACCAGGATCTTGGCGACCGGCTGACCCTTCTCGTCGGTCTGGTAGGTCACCAGGTTCTTGCCCAGCCACTGCTCGGCAAAGGCCTTGGCCTCCTCCGGGCTCTTGATCAGCTTGACGCCGCCCGCCTTGCCGCGACCACCGGCGTGGACCTGGGCCTTGACCACCCACATCTCGCCGCCGATCTTCTTGCAGGCTTCCGCCGCTTCCTCGGGGGTGTCGACGGCGAAGCCCTTGGACACCGGCAGACCATAGTCGGCAAACAGCTGTTTGCCCTGATACTCGTGAAGGTTCATCGATTCATGCCATTGGTTGCATGTGACTCGAACGGTAACCGGGCCGACGCCCGAGCGGCGTGGCGTACACGGCTACCACCGACCCCTTCCGGTACATGGCCGGAAGGGATGCGCCGCCCGTCAGGGCGGCGCTTCTTGTCCTACTTGCGCTTCTTGCGGTTGGCCATGTGGATCGCATGGCCGTCCACGGCGAGCGCCGCCTCGTGCACCGCCTCCGACATGGTCGGGTGGGCGTAGCAGGTCAGCGCCAGGTCCTCGGCACTGGAGCCGAACTCCAGGGCGATGACGCCCTGGGCGATCATCTCGCCGGCGTGCTGGCCGACGATATGCATGCCCAGCACGCGATCGGTCTCGGCATCGGCGATGATCTTGGCCTGGCCCTCGGTGGCGTTGTTGGCCATGGCGCGGCCGCTGGCCGCGAACGGGAAGCTGCCGGTCTTGACCTCGATGCCGGCCGCCTTGGCGTCCTGCTCGGTCATACCGACCCAGGCCACCTCGGGGAAGGTGTAGATGACGTTGGGGATGGCGTCGTAGTTCATCTCGGCCTTGTGGCCGGCGATGATGTCCGCGACCATCACGCCCTCTTCGGACGCCTTGTGGGCCAGCATCGGGCCGCGCACGCAGTCGCCGATGGCATAGACGCCCGGCACGCTGGTGCGGCACTGGTCATCCACGTGGATGAAGCCGCGCTCGTCCAGCTCGATGCCCAGGCCGTCGGCGACCACGCCCTTGGTGTAGGGCTTGCGGCCGACGCAGACGATCAGCTTGTCGAAGGTCATCTCCTGGTCGCCGTCACCGTCGGTGTACTTGACGACCACTTCCTTGCCCTTGACCTCGGAGCCGGTGACGCGGGCGCCCAGCTTGATGTCCAGGCCCTGCTTCTTGAGCAGCTTCTGGGTCTCCTTGGCGATGGCGGTATCGACCATCGGCAGGAAGCTGTCCATGGCCTCGAGCACGGTGACCTCGGAACCCAGGCGGTTCCAGACGCTGCCCAGCTCCAGGCCAATGACGCCGGCGCCGATCACGCCGAGTCGCTTGGGCGTCTCGGTGAACTCCAGCGCGCCGGTGGAGTCGACGATCAGGCCCTCGGTGAGCGGCGTCGGCGGGATCTCCACCGGCACGGAGCCGGCGGCGATGATGATGCTGTCACCCTCGTAGGTGGTCGCCTTGCCGTCCTTGTCGGTGACCTCGACCTGCTTGGCGCCGGTCACCTTGCCGGTACCCTCGATGCCGGTCACGCCGTTGGCCTTGAACAGGCCGGCGATGCCACCGGTGAGGTTCTTCACGATCTTGTCCTTGCGGGCGATCATCTTCTTGACGTCCATCTGGACGTCGCCTGCCTGGATGCCCATGTCGTCGAAGTCATGCTTGGCCTCGACGAACTTGTGGGAGGCCTCGAGCAGCGCCTTGGAGGGGATGCAGCCCACGTTGAGGCAGGTGCCGCCGAAGACGACATTGCCTTCCTTGCCGATCCACTTCTCGACGCAGGCCGTCTTCAGCCCCATCTGGGCAGCACGGATGGCGGCCACGTAGCCGCCAGGGCCCGCGCCGATCACGATCACATCATACTTGTCAGCCATGTTGGCTCCCGTTGCATGTCTTGTGGTTCAGGCTTCGCCGGGATCTTCCGGCGTCTCGGGCCGTTCAGATGTCCAGCAGCAGACGTGACGGATCCTCGAGCAGCTCCTTGATGGTGACCAGGAACTGCACCGCGTCCTTGCCGTCGATCATGCGGTGGTCGTAGGAGAGCGCCAGGTACATCATCGGGCGGATCTCGACCTTGCCGTTCACCGCCATGGGACGCTCCTGGATCTTGTGCATGCCCAGGATGGCGGTCTGCGGCGGATTGAGGATCGGCGTGGACATCAGCGAGCCGAAGATGCCGCCGTTGGTGATGGTGAAGGTGCCACCCTGCATCTCGTCGATGCCGAGCTTGCCGTCACGGGCGCGCTTGCCGAAGTCGACGATGCCCTTCTCCACATCGGCGATCTTCATGCTGTCGGTGTCGCGCAGCACCGGGACCACCAGGCCGCGGTCGGTGGAGACCGCCACGCCGATGTCCTGGTAGCCGTGGTAGACGATGTCGGTGCCGTCGATGGAGGCGTTGACGTCCGGGAAGCGCTTGAGCGCCTCGGAGGCCGCCTTGACGAAGAAGCCCATGAAGCCGAGCTTGGTGTCGTGGGCCTTGAGGAAGGCGTCCTTGTACTGGGAACGCAGGTCCATCACCGCGCCCATGTCCACCTCGTTGTAGGTGGTCAGCATGGCGGCGGTCTGCTGGGCCTGGACCAGGCGCTTGGCGATGGTCTGGCGCAGGCGGCTCATCGGCACGCGCTTCTCGGGGCGCTCGCCCTCGACGGCCGGTGCCGCCGCGGCGGCCTTGGCGGCACCACCGGCCGGCTTGGCCGCCTTCTTCGCGGTGCCTTCCTTCACGGCCTTCTGCACGTCCTCCTTGAGGATGCGGCCACCCTTGCCGGTGCCTTCGATGCGGCTGACGTCGAGGTCGTGCTCGGCGACCAGCTTGCGCGCAGCGGGGGCGAGGATCTTGTCGCCCACCTTCTCGTCGCTGGCGCCGTCGTCGGCGGAAGCGGCCGGGGCCTCGTCGGCGGAGGTGTCGGCCTCGCCGCCGGCGCCCTCGGTGAAGATCGCCAGCACCGCCTCGGACTCGACCTGGCTGCCCTCCTCGGCCTTGATCTCGGCAAGCGCCCCGTCGGCCGGTGCCACGACCTCGAGCACCACCTTGTCGGTCTCGATCTCGGCCAGCACCTCGTCGCGCTTGACGGCTTCACCGACCTGCTTGTTCCAGCTGGCGACGGTGCCTTCCTGGATGGACTCGGGGAAGGTCGGCGCCTTCACCTCGTGCTGCTTGCCGCCACCCGAGGCCTTCTTCTCGGCCTCGGCGTCGCCCTTCGACTCGGCCTTGGCGTCGCTCTTCGACTCGGCCTTGGCGTCGGCCTTCTCGCTCTTCGGCTTGTCGCCGCCCTGGGCCTTGCCTTCCCCGATCCGGCCCAGCACCTGCTCCGACTCGACGGTGTCGCCCTCCTCGGCGAGCACCTCGGAGAGGGTGCCGGCTTCCGGCGCCAGCACCTCGAGGACCACCTTGTCGGTCTCGATCTCGACGATCAGCTCGTCGCGCTCGACGCTGTCACCCGGCTTCTTGTGCCAGGCGGCGACGCTGCCCTCGGCAACGGATTCCGGAAAGGTGGGTGCCTTGATCTCGGTAGCCATGTCGTTTCCCTTGTCTGTTCTCTCGTCCCGGTGGGCGCCTCAGAGATTGAAGGCGTCTTCCACCAGCTGGCGCTGCTGTTCGGTGTGCACGGACATGTAGCCCGCCGCGGGTGCTGCCGATGCCGGGCGACCGGCGAACTTGAGCTTGCCCCCCATGCCGTCGCGCAGCATGTCGGCTACCGCACGCATGTGATGCTGGCTCGGGTACCAGGCCCCCTGGTTGAGCGGCTCCTCCTGGCACCACACCACGTCGGTGACGTTGGTGTAGGCCTGGATCGCCTCGAAGAGCTCCTCCTTGGGGAAGGGGTAGAGCTGCTCCAGGCGCAGGATGGCCACGTCGTCACGCCCGTTCTCGGCCCGCCAGGCGGCCAGGTCGTAGTAGACCTTGCCGGCACACAGGATGATGCGCTCGACCTTCTCGGCCTCGAGGTTGCCCTGGTCGGACAGCACCATCTGGAAGTGGCCGTTGGCCAGCTCGTCGAGGGTCGAGGTCGCCTCCTTGTGGCGCAGCAGGCTCTTGGGCGACATCACCACCAGCGGCTTTCTCAGCTTGCGGATCACCTGGCGGCGCAGCAGGTGGAAGATCTGAGCCGGGGTGGTCGGCACGCAGACCTGCATGTTGTGCTCGGCGCACAGCTGCAGGAAGCGTTCCAGGCGGGCCGAGGAGTGCTCGGGCCCCTGCCCCTCGTAGCCGTGGGGCAGCAGCATGGTCAGGCCGCACAGCCGTCCCCACTTGGTCTCGCCGGAGGAGATGAACTGGTCCACCACCACCTGGGCGCCGTTGAAGAAGTCGCCGAACTGGGCCTCCCAGATCACCAGGTCGTTGGGCGCCGTGGTGGCATAGCCATACTCGAACGCCAGCACCGCCTCCTCGGAGAGGTAGGAGTCGTGGATGGTGAAGCACGGCTGGCCGTCGGCCATGTGCTGCAGCGGCACGTAGCTGGAGCCATCCTTCTGGTTGTGGATCACCGCATGGCGGTGGGAGAAGGTGCCGCGGCCGACGTCCTGGCCGGTGATGCGCACCGGGTGGCCCTCGTCGAGCAGGGTGGCGTAGGCCAGGGTCTCGGCGAAGCCCCAGTTCAGCGCCATGCCGCCGGCCTGCATCTTGCGGCGATCCTCGTAGATCTTGGCCACCTGGCGCTGCACGGTGATACCGTCGGGGATCTCGCACATCCTGGCGGCCAGCTGCTGCAGGCGCTTCATGTCGAAGCTGGTGTCGGTGTAGCCGACCCACTCGTGGCCCAGGTAGGGCTTCCAGTCGACGAACAGCGAGGTGTTGGGCTCCTGCACCAGGGCGTTGGCCACGTGGTTGCCGGCGATCAGGTCCTCGCGATAGGTCTCGATCAGCGCCTTGGCGTCCTCTTCGCTGATCACGCCCTCGCCGACCAGGCGCGCCGCGTAGAGCTCGCGGGCGGTCTTCTGCTCGCGGATCTTCTGGTACATCAGCGGCTGGGTGCCGGACGGCTCGTCGGCCTCGTTGTGGCCGCGACGGCGGTAGCAGACCAGGTCGATCACCACGTCCTTCTTGAACTGCTGGCGGTAGTCCAGCGCCACCTGGGTGGCGTGCAGCACCGCGTCGGCGTCGTCGCCGTTGACGTGGAAGATCGGCGCCTGGACCATCTTGGCGATGTCCGTGCAGTACTCGGTGGAGCGCGCATCCTGCGGGTGGGAGGTAGTGAAGCCCACCTGGTTGTTGATGACGATGTGCACCGTGCCGCCGGTCTTGTAGGCGCGGGTCTGGGACATCTGGAAGGTCTCCATGACCACGCCCTGGCCGGCGAAGGCCGCATCGCCGTGGACGTTGATCGGCAGTACCTTGTCACCGACCGGGTCGTCACGGCGATCCTGGCGGGCGCGCACCGAGCCCTCGACCACGGGAGCGACGATCTCCAGGTGGGAGGGGTTGAACGACAGCGCCAGGTGCACCTCGCCGCCCGGCGACATGACGTTGGAGCTGAAGCCCTGGTGGTACTTCACGTCGCCGGAGCCGCGCTCGATGACCTTCTTGCCGTCGAACTCGTCGATCAGCTCGCCGGGGTTCTTGCCGAGGATGTTGACCAGCAGGTTGAGGCGGCCGCGGTGGGCCATGCCGATCACCACTTCCTTGGTGCCGTAGCCGCCGGCACGCTGGATCAGCTCGTCCATCATCGGGATGAAGGCCTCGCCGCCCTCCAGGCCGAAGCGCTTGGTGCCCGGGTACTTGGAGGCCAGGTAGTTCTCGAGGCCCTCGGCGGCGGTCAGCCGCTCGAGCACGTGCCTGCGCACCTCGGGGCTGAACGTCGGCGCACTGCGCACCGACTCGAAGCGCTGCTGCAGCCAGCGCTTCTCCTCGGTGTCGACGATGTGCATGATCTCGCAGCCGATGGAGCGGCAGTAGGTCTGATCCAGCGCCGAGACGATATCCTTCAGCGGCGCGCGGTCCAGGCCCAGGAAGAAGGAGCCGGTCTGGAACTCGGTGTCGAGGTCGCTCTTCGACAGCTGGTGGAAGGAGAGGTCGAGGTCGGGGACGGGCGTCGGGCTGCGCAGGCCCAGGGGGTCGATGTTCGCCTTCTGGTGGCCGCGGAAGCGGTAGGCGTTGATCAGCTGGAGGACCTTGACCTGCTTGCGGCTCTCGTCGCTGTCCGAGGCGGCGGCTGCCACGCTGGTGCGACGGGCGCGGCCCAGCTGATAGAACTGGTCACGGATCGGGGCAAGCGGAACGTCATGGGAGGCGCTGCCTTCGGGGCGCGGCAACTGGTCGAAATACGTGCGCCACTCGCCGGGGACAGCATCGGGATCATCGAGGTACTGCTCGTAGAGCGCTTCCACATAGTGGGCATTGCCGCCACTGACGTGGGAGGAGCGCCACATCAACTCCATTATGCCTTGTTGCATCTCTCGGTCACCCTGCACTGATGGGGTGGTATCGGCGTCACCGCGACGCGGGCGCGGCGACATCGGTGGTGCCCTGCCGGCGGGGCATCTCGCTTTCCGGCGCTCACGGCACGCGGCCGAAAGCCTTGAATTCGATGCTCAGGAGCCGGTGCCCAAGGCACCGGCTCCTGACACTACTGTGCCATCCTCCGGCCGCGACAAGGCGTCGCAGCCGGAATCCGCGGCCCATGATAACAAGCCACGGGCCACGATTTAAGTGGCATTGGCCAGCAGCATTTCGCGGATCTTGCCGATCGCGCGGGTCGGGTTGAGCCCCTTGGGACAGACCGCGACGCAGTTCATGATGCCGCGGCAGCGGAACACGGAGAACGGGTCCTCCAGCTCGGCCAGGCGCTCGCGGGTGGCCTCGTCGCGGGAGTCGGCCAGGAAGCGGTAGGACTGCAGCAGGCCGGCCGGGCCGACGAACTTGTCCGGATTCCACCAGAACGACGGGCAGGAGGTGGAGCAGCAGGCGCACAGGATGCACTCGTAGAGGCCGTCGAGCTTGTCGCGATCTTCCGGCGACTGCAGGCGCTCGATGGCCGGCGCCGGGGTGTCGTTCTGCAGGTACGGCTGGATGCGCTCGTACTGCTTGTAGAACAGCCCCATGTCGACCACCAGGTCGCGGATGACCGGCAGGCCCGGCAGCGGGCGCAGCACCAGCTTGCCGTTCTTCACCACCTCGGAGAGCGGGGTGATGCAGGCCAGGCCGTTCTTGCCGTTCATGTTCATGCCGTCGGAGCCACACACGCCCTCGCGGCAGCTGCGGCGGTAGGCCAGGCCGTTGTCCTGCTCCTTCATCATGTGCAGGACGTCGAGGACCATGATGTCACGGCCCTGGGTGTCGACCTGGAACTCCTGCATGTAGGGCGCGGAGTCGGTCTCCGGGTTGTAGCGGTAGATGGATACCTGAAGCATCGTGGCTCACCCTCGTATTGGCTGAATTAGTAGGTGCGGACTTTCGGCTCGAAGGTGTCGACGGTCTTGGGCGCGAAGTTGACATCGCGCTTGCCGAGCTTCTTCTCGGCCGGGAAGTAGAGCGAGTGCTTCAGCCAGTTGACGTCGTCACGGTCCGGATAGTCGTAGCGGGAATGGGCGCCACGGCTCTCCTTGCGCTCCAGGGCGGCGATAGCGGTTGCCTCGGCCACTTCCATCAGGTTGTCGAGCTCCAGCGCCTCGACACGGGCGGTGTTGAAGGCGTTGGACTTGTCCGGCAGGTGAGCCTTGGCGATGCGCTCGCGCAGCTCGGCCAGCTGCTTGACGCCCTTCTGCATGTTCTCCTCCTCGCGGAACACGCCGAAGGAGTTCTGCATGATGCCCTGCAGCTCGCGCTTGAGCTCCGGCACGGTCTCGCCGCCCTCGGACTCGTTCCAGCGGGTCATGCGCTTCATGGCCGACTCGACGTCGGACTCGGAGGCGTCGAGGTATTCGATGCCCTCGTTGAGCGCACCCTCGATGAACATGCCGGCCGCGCGGCCGAAGACCACCAGGTCGAGCAGCGAGTTGCCGCCCAGGCGGTTGGCGCCGTGCACCGACACGCAGGCCGCCTCGCCGCAGGCGAACAGGCCGTTGATGATCTGGTCGTTGCCGTCGGCGTCCTGCATGATCGCCTGGCCATGCACGTTGGTGGGGATCCCGCCCATCATGTAGTGGCAGGTCGGCACCACCGGGATCGGCTCCTTGGCCGGGTCCACGTGGGCGAAGGTCTTGGAGAGCTCGACGATGCCGGGCAGGCGCTTGCCGAGCACTTCCTCGCCCAGGTGGTCCAGCTTGAGGAACACGTGGTCACCGTTCTCGCCGCAGCCGCGGCCCTCGAGGATCTCCATGACCATGGAGCGCGCGACCACGTCGCGGCCGGCCAGGTCCTTGGCGTTGGGCGCATAGCGCTCCATGAAGCGCTCGCCATCCTTGTTGATCAGGTAGCCACCCTCGCCACGGCAGCCCTCGGTCACCAGGGTGCCCGCGCCGTAGATGCCGGTCGGGTGGAACTGCCACATCTCCATGTCCTGCATCGGGAAGCCGGCGCGCAGCGCCATGCCGATGCCATCGCCGGTATTGATCAGGGCGTTGGTGGTGGAGGCGTAGATGCGACCGGCGCCGCCGGTGGCCAGCACGGTGGCCTTGGACTTGACGTGCACCACTTCGCCGGTCTCGATGTCCATGGCGATGCAGCCCACCACGTCGCCGTTGGCGTTCTTGACCAGGTCAACCGCATACCACTCGTTGAGGAAGGTGGTGTTGTTCTTCAGATTGTTCTGATAGAGGGTGTGCAGCAGGGCATGACCGGTGCGGTCGGCCGCCGCGCAGGTGCGGGCCGCCTGGCCGCCGGCACCGAAGTCCTTGGACTGGCCGCCGAACGGGCGCTGGTAGATGCGGCCGTTGTCGAAGCGGGAGAACGGCAGGCCCATGTGCTCGAGCTCGAACACCGCCTTGGGGCCCTCGGAGCACATGTACTCGGCCGCGTCCTGGTCGGCGATATAGTCGCCGCCCTTGACGGTGTCGTACATGTGCCAGCGCCAGTCGTCGTTGGGGTCGGCCGAGGCGATGGCACAGGTGATGCCGCCCTGGGCGGAAACGGTATGGGAGCGGGTCGGGAAGACCTTGGAGAGCACGGCGGTCTTCTTGCCGGACTTGGCCAGCTCCAGGGCGGCCCGCAGGCCGGCACCGCCACCGCCGATGATGATGGCGTCGAAGGAAAGGCTACGCAGGTTGGACATGTATCAGGCTCCCCACAGAATCTGAATGCCCCAGACCAGGAACACGAAGATGGCCAGGATGATGACGGTCTGGGCGCCGACGCGGATGCCGGTCGGCTTGAGGTAGTCGGTGGTCACGGTCCACAGCCCGACCCAGGCGTGGGCGGCCAGCGACACGAAGGCCAGCAGCGAGAAGATGCGCATCCAGGTCTGGGCGAACAGGCCGCTCCAGGTGGCATAGTCGAGACCCGGATTGAACAGCAGGTAGAGAACGATAAAGAGCGTGTAGACCGCCAGGATGACCGCCGAGACGCGCTGGATCAGCCAGTCGGAGAGGCCGCTGCGGCCGAGGTTCGTGATGTTGGTTACCATACCCAGACTCCCGCCAGAATGATCAGGACCGCACTCACCACCACGGTGATCTGTGCCTTCTTGACGCCGCCCTCGAGGGTGACACCGATGTCTGCATCCATCAGCAGGTGCTTGATGCCGGCCACAAAGTGGAAGGCCAGCGCCGACAGCAGGCCCCAGGCGATCAGCTTGGCCAGGAAGTTGTTGGCCAGCGCATCACTGACCGCGGCGAAGCCGGCCGGCGACGACAGCGACTTGCTGAGCGCCCAGAAGGCGAAGATCAGGCCGACGAACAGGATCACGCCGGTGATGCGGTGGGTGATGGAGGTCAGGGCGGGGAGTGGAAACTGTATCGTGGACAGATCCAGGTTTACGGGTCGTTTGCTATTCACGGCTCTCTACACACTCTCTATGGCCCGCTCTACGACAGGTCGGGCATGGCCCGAGCGGGCGGTGGTTTCGGGAAGGATCGGCACTTGCCGTTTGACAGCAAGACCGCCTTTTCCTGCCAGTCGCGCGGGGTGGATTATAGGGACATGGCCGCCCCATGACAAATGACCGGAGCCCGGACTAGACCATGGTGCAAAGCCGTCGGAGGCGGTCTCCCGCCCGTCGGCACGGCCACCCGCCGCCCGCGCGCGGCACGATGGTGCATAGCACCATTTATTGTACGACACTTATTCATCATAGAACATTTCGTATAGCATGCGGGTCGCCATGGGCTAATTGACAATCGCTGGAACGCTTCTATAGTAGGCGAACCTTTTCGCCGGCGTTCCAGGTGAACACGCACCGCGAAATAACAACTTATCGCCCTTATCACGAACTCGAGAGGAGGCCTCCATGGCTGACAGGAAAGCGACGCTGACGGTAGACGGTCTGGACAAGACGATCGAACTGCCTGTCTATTCGGGCAACCTGGGCCCGGATGTGATCGACGTGCGTGGACTGGGTGCCGAAGGCCTGTTCACCTATGACCCCGGGTTCATGTCCACCTCCTCCTGCCAGTCCGCCATCACCTACATCGACGGCGGCAAGGGCGTGCTGCTGCATCGCGGCTACCCGATCGACCAGCTGGCCAAGGAGTCCAACTTCGTCGAGCTGTGCTACACGCTGCTGTTCGGCGACCTGCCCGACGACGAGCAGTACGCCGACTTCGAGTCGCGGGTCCGCAACCACACCATGGTCCACGACCAGATCAACAACTTCTTCAAGGGCTTCCGCCGCGACGCCCACCCGATGTCGATCCTGTGTGGCGTGGTCGGTGGCCTCGCCGCCTTCTACCACGACCACATGGACATCAACATCGAGGAGGATCGCATCATCAGCGCGATCCGCCTGATCGCCAAGATGCCGACCATCGCGGCCATGTCCTACAAGTACAACGTCGGCCAGCCGTTCAACTACCCGCGCAACGACCTGAGCTATGCAGAGAACTTCCTCTACATGATGTTCAGCAACCCGTGCGAGGAGTACCAGGTCAACCCGGTCTACGCCAAGGCCATGGACCGCATCTTCATGCTGCACGCGGACCACGAGCAGAACGCCTCCACCTCCACGGTGCGCCTGGCCGGCTCCACCGGCGCCAACCCCTTCGCCTGCATCAGCGCCGGCATCGCCGCCCTGTGGGGCCCGGCCCACGGCGGCGCCAACGAGGCGGTGCTCAAGATGCTCGACGAGATCGGTGACGATTCCGAGGAGAACATCCAGCGCTTCATCGACAAGGCCAAGGACAAGGATGACCCCTTCAAGCTGATGGGCTTCGGCCACCGGGTCTACCGCAACTTCGACCCGCGCGCCAAGGTGATGAAGGAGACCTGCGACGAGGTGCTGGCCGAGCTCGGCATCGACGACCCGCAGCTCAAGATCGCCAAGCGCCTCGAGCAGATCGCCCTGGAGGACGAGTACTTCGTCGAGCGCAAGCTCTACCCCAACGTCGACTTCTACTCCGGCATCATCCTCAAGGCCATGGGCATTCCGACCAACATGTTCACCGTGATCTTCGCGGTGTCGCGCACCATCGGCTGGATCTCCCACTGGCACGAGATGCTCAGCGACAGCTACAAGATCGGCCGCCCGCGCCAGCTCTATACCGGGCACACCCAGCGCGACTATCCTGCCAAGTAAGTCGGCAGGTCGCGGCACTGCCGCCAGCGTCACCAGAAAGCCGCCCTCGGGCGGCTTTCTGCGTTCTCCCACCCTGAAGAGCAAGGAATCAGCAATGAGCCAACCGATCTCCACCGTCGCCTTCATCGGCCTGGGCGTGATGGGCTACCCCATGGCCGGCCACCTGGCCCGCGCCGGCCTCACGGTTCGCGTCTACAACCGCACCGCCGCCAAGGGCGAGGCCTGGGCCGCCGAGCACGGTGGCAGCCACCACCCCACCCCCCGCGAGGCCGCCGAGGGCGCCGACCTGGTACTGGTCTGCGTGGGCAATGACGACGACGTCCGGCAGGTCACCACCGGCGAGGATGGCGCCCTCTCCGGCATGACCGAGGGCAGCCTGCTGGTGGATCACACCACGGCGTCGGCGGACCTCGCCGAGGAGCTGGACGCCGCCTGCCGCGAGCGCGGCATCGGCTTTGTCGACGCCCCCGTTTCAGGCGGCCAGCAGGGGGCCGAGAACGGCGCGCTGACCGTGATGTGCGGCGGCAGCGAGGCCAACTTCGCCCGCGCCGAGCCGGTGCTTGCCCACTACTCCCGTGCGGTGACCCTGATGGGCCCCGCCGGCAGCGGCCAGCTGACCAAGATGGTCAACCAGATCTGCATCGCCGGCCTGGTCCAGGGGCTCGCCGAGGGGCTTCACTTCGCCGAGCAGGCGGGCCTCGACCAGCAGCGCGTGGTCGAGGTGATCTCCCAGGGGGCCGCCGGCTCCTGGCAGATGGAGAACCGCCACCAGACCATGATCCGCGACGAGTACGAGCATGGCTTCGCGGTGGACTGGATGCGCAAGGACCTGGGGATCTGCCTGGAGCAGGCCCGTCGCCTCCAGGCTCGCCTGCCGGTCACCGCGCTGGTCGACCAGTTCTATGCCGACGTCCAGGTGATGGGTGGCAGCCGCTGGGACACCTCCTCGCTGCTGCGCCGCCTGCGCGCCTTCGGCAAGGCGTGAGCCCCCGCCGGCAGGCGACATCGCCTGCCGGCCTCTTCTCCCCCCCTCCCTCCAGGAGCATCAGAAATCTCATCTTTCAGGGTTGACGCTCCCCCCTACTCGTGCCTGAAAGCCGTCGTACCGCAACCCCGTACCGTTTTCCACACATTCTGTGGATAACCCTGTTCACAACCACGCGAAAAGGCCCTCGAATCGCCATGAACTGGGGGCTCGACTCAGATTGGTCAAATTTTGATCTTTGATAAGCCATTGATTTAGAAAGGAATAATCAAAAACCCCACAGCCATGGGGATTTGCGCGCGCCCTGTGCACAGGCAGCCGCGAAGGGACCGGCAACGTGGACAAGTCAAGGGCTTGTCAAGCCGAAAATGGGGGGAGGATCACGCGGTCCGGGACGCCGGAGTCAACGAAAGGACCAACGGTCGGCCCAGAGACGCAAAGGACGCCCGAAGGCGTCCCTGTGTCGACCCCTCGCCACGCGGCAAGGGGGAAGAAGAGTGGCGTCCCATAGGGGGTTCGAACCCCTGTTCCCGCCGTGAAAGGGCGGTGTCCTAGGCCACTAGACGAATGGGACGCAGATGTCGTTGCACGAGGTGAAGTGGTGGAGCCTAGCGGGATCGAACCGCTGACCTCGACACTGCCAGTGTCGCGCTCTCCCAGCTGAGCTAAGGCCCCACGTGTCGTGAAGACGAGGCGTATGTTACTGATCCGCCCCGACTTCGTCAACAGGAAATCACGGGAGCTCGCGGAATTCCTTCTCGAAGCGCTTGGCCTGCTTCTTGGAGACGCCGCCCAGCACCTCGATGGCATGGCGCAGGCGCGCCCGGGTCATGTCGGAGCCGAGGATCGCCATGGCGTCCATGACCGAGGTGCTGGCGCTGGAGCCGGTGATGGCGATGAACACCGGCGCCAGGAACTCCTTCATCTTCAGGTCGAAGTGGCCGGCCAGCGCCTTCACCTCGCCGAGCAGGACCTCCTTGTGCCAGGCCGGCACGGCCTCGAAGCGCCACACCAGGAACTGCAGCAGCCTGACCAGGTCCTCGCGGCCCAGCTTGACGTTGTCGAAGCTCTCCTCGCCGATCGCCGGCAGCCCGGAGAAGAAGTGGCCGGCCAGGGGCACCACTTCGGAGAGGGTCTCCACCCGCGGGCGCACCTGGGGCAGGATCTCCTTGACGTAGCGCTCATTGAAGGCCCACTCCATCAGTGCCTTGAGAAACGCCTCGTCGTCGAGCTCCTCGCGGATGTAGAGGCCGTTGAGCCAGGTGAGCTTCTCCAGGTCGAACACCGGGCCGCCCAGCGAGACCCGCTGGATGTCGAAGTGGGCCATCATCTCGTCGAGGCTGAACTTCTCGCGCTCGTCCGGCATCGACCAGCCCATGCGGCCCAGGTAGTTGATCACCGCCTGGGGCAGGAATCCCATGCGCCGGTAGTAGTTGATGGACGTCGGGTTCTTGCGCTTGGAGAGCTTGGACTTGTCGGGGTTGCGCAGCAGCGGCATGTGGCAGAGCCGGGGCATCTCCCAGCCGAAGTACTCGTAGAGCAGCTGGTGCTTGGGCGCCGAGTTGATCCACTCCTCGCCGCGCAGCACGTGGGTGATGCCCATCAGGTGGTCATCCACCACGTTGGCCAGGTGATAGGTGGGCATGCCGTCGGACTTGAGCAGGATCTGGGCATCCACCTGAGCCCAGTCCACCTCGATGGTGCCGCGCAGCATGTCCTGGATCACGCAGGTGCCGTGGCTGGGCACCGCCATGCGCACCACGTGGGGCCAGCCCTCCTTCTCGCGGCGTGCCTGCTCCTCGGCCGGCAGGGCCAGGTCGGCGGGCTTGAGGGCCAGCTGCATGCCGGCCGCCTTGCGCGCCTCGCGCAGCTCGTCGAGCTCCTCGCTGGTGCGGTAGCACCTGAAGGCGTGCCCGGCCTCGATCAGCTGGCGCGCGTACTCGCCGTAGATGTCGCCGCGCTCGCTCTGCCGGTAGGGGCCGTGGGGGCCGCCCACGTCGGGCCCCTCGTCCCACTCCAGGCCGAGCCAGCGCAGCGAGTCGAGGATCATCTGCTCGGATTCGGCGGTGGAGCGCACCCGGTCGGTATCCTCGATGCGCAGGATGAACTGGCCACCGTGCTGGCGCGCGAAGCAGAGGTTGAACAGGGCGATATAGGCGGTGCCCACATGGGGATCACCGGTCGGTGACGGCGCGATACGAGTGCGTACGGTCATGTCGTGCGTTATCCCGGAACCATGAATGGAATTGACTGGCGGCATTATACGCACCTCGCCTGGCGTGGGCAGCCGCCGCGGGGAATCATCGCCCACGCCTGCGGTCCATGTCGGACACCGTCACGAGGAGACCACCGGATGCTGCCCCGACTGCCCCATGGATTCACCGCCCTGGTCACCGGCGCCTCGGGAGGGATCGGCAGTGCCGTGATCGATACCCTGCTGGCCAGCGACCGCCCCGGCCGGGTGATCGGCGTCAGCCGGCGCGAGACCTCCCGAGGGGACCCGCGCTACGCATCACTCTGCGCCGATGTGACGACCCCCGAGGGCCTGGCCGCGGTGTCGCGACACCTGCAGGATGCCCCCGTCCACCTGCTCTTCAATGCCATCGGCCTGCTCCACGACACCTCGCGCGGCATTGCCCCCGAGAAGCGCCTGGACGCCCTGGAGGCCGAGGCCCTGGCCCGGCTGATGCACGTCAACGCCGCCACGCCCGCCCTGCTGCTCAAGGCCCTGCAGGCCGGCCTGCAGGGGCGCCACCCGGTTCTCATCGGCAGCCTCTCCGCCCGGGTGGGGTCGATCGGGGACAACCGCCTGGGGGGCTGGTATGCCTACCGCGCCAGCAAGGCCGCCCACAACATGCTGATGAAGACCGCCGCGGTGGAGCTGCGCCGCCTCAACCCCGAAAGCACGGTGGTCTGCCTGCACCCCGGCACCACCGATACCCCGCTGTCGAAGCCCTTCCAGGCCCGGGTGCCCGAGGGCAAGCTGTTCGACCCCGCCTTCGTGGCCGAGCGGCTGCTCGCGGTGCTGGGCGAACGCACCCCCGAGGAGAGCGGAAGCTTCTACGACTGGGCCGGCGACCCCGTCGCCTGGTAGCCCGGCCTGTCGCCAAAGCCGATGATTCAACGCAGCGTCGCATCCAAGCGTTGAGGCGCGCTGTTGCACAACCCCGGCCGATCGCAGATCATCCCCGGGGCCATTACCCCCCCGATTATGTCTCGACAGGAAACGCCCATGGACTCACTAGGCCCGCGTATCAAGGAGCTTCGGCTGGAGGCAAACCTCAACAAGGCCGCCCTGGCGCGCCGGGTCGGCGTCTCCGATGTGACCATCTCGTACTGGGAGTCCGGCGCCATCAAGCAGATCGGCCACGAGCGGCTGGTCGCGCTGGCGGAGGCCCTGGGCTGCCCCCTCTCGCGGCTGATCGAGGGGGAGTCCAGCGGACGGGCGAAGCCGCTCTACCTGCGCAGCGACCCTCCGGCCCCCTGGCAGGATCCGGGGGCCGGCCGCATCGAGATGCCCTTCGAACTGGTCCCCGCCCAGGAGTGGGAGGGCGACTGCTTCCTGCTCACCCCGGTACCGGGCGAAACCTTCGACTTCATCGCGGCAGGCGACCTGGTCGCGGTGGCGCCCACCGAGATCTTCCGCCAGACCGGGCTCTACCTGGTCGAGCGCGAGGGGCGCCACTGCATCCGTCGGGTGAGCCAGGGCCCCACCGGCGAACTGCAGTTCCAGGCCGAGGAGAGCGACGAGGTGGTCGGCTATACCCCCGACACCCGCCTGCTCGGCAAGCTGGTGGCACGCTGGCGGGCAGAGGCGCTCTGAGCCCTCCTCGTCCGCCCCACTCTCGGACCCCCCATCACTCGATGCCCAGCACCTCGACCCGGTCGGTGGTGCGTCGCGGCTCGTTGCCCACCAGGAAGCGGCGGGAGGTGCTGGCCACCTGGCCCAGGCCATGGCGCGACATGCTGACCAGCGGCCCCGTCAGATGCTCGCCCTGGTCGCCCAGGCGCCGACGCACCTCCAGCGGCTGGACGCTCGCCTCGGGCAGGTGAACCGTGATGGTGTAGCCACCGTCGGGGAGACCGCTGCCCGGTCCGAAGGGCCCCGCGGCGAAGCGCCCGTCATTCAGGGTGATCCTCGACTGCCAGCGGACGCCGCTGAGCTCGCGCTCGACCACGACCCGCAGCCGGGTATCATCGGGCAGGTTGCTCTCGCCCTCCACCATCAGGCGCCGATCGCTGCGCAGGCTGGCCGTGAAATCGATCGCGACGGGCTCGGCGAACGGCTCCACCTCGGGCTCGGGCGCCGGCTGGGCCTGGGCCTCTTCGGTCCGCCCGGCCTCGTCCAGGCCCTCGTCCGGCGCCGGATCGCCCCCGTCACCGCCACAGCCCGCCAGCAGCAGGGCCAACAGGCCCGCACCACACCACCGACACCACGCATTCATTCGCGACCTCCCAGCCGATGATCCTGGCCTCAGGCTACCACCGGCACGGGGCGCGCGTCCTGCATGGCGGGTCAACGCGACTCGGCACACTCCCGGCACAGGGTGGTATAGGGCAGCGCCTCCAGCCGGGCCGGCAGGATCGGCTCACCACAGGCCTCGCAGCGCTCCCCTTCCCCCGACTCGAGGCGCCCCAGGGCGTGCATCACCTGATGCAGCTCCTCCTCGGCCTCGTTCTCCAGGGAATCGACCACCTCATCGTTCTGCAGTTCGACGGCCTGCTCCTCCATGTCCTTGTCCAGCGGGCCGTTCCTCTGCTCCTTGTGGGCCCGGTAGCGCTCGATCCGCTCGATCAGCTCGTCGCGCAGCCCCTCCAGTCTCGCCTTGCGGTCCGCCATGATGCCCTCTCCTGTGGTCGTGACATGGCCGGCAGCGCCCTGACGGCACTGCCCTGCCCCTTCTTCATAGCACATTGCCGCCGCCGCCGACCCCGACGGGGGTCAAGCCGCGGCGCCTCGACAGTGGCTGGTCGGGGCCCCGGGCCCCTTCGCCGCGCGTTTTCCTCTACACTGCTGCCTTCATCGCCTGAGACCAGGCACCGAACGAACCCGCGGAAGGAGTGAGGGCATTGGATCCCATCTGGTGGTTGGCCTACCTGGCCCTGGGAAGCTTCGTCGGCCTGATGGCCGGCCTGCTCGGCATCGGCGGCGGCGGCATCATGGTGCCGATCCTGACATCGCTGTTCGTGATCCAGGGGGTCCCCCACGAGCACATCGCCCACCTGGCGCTGGGTACCGCCATGGCGGCCATCGTGCCGTCGGCCTCGGCCAGCCTCTGGTCGCACCATCGGCATGGCGCGGTGCGCTGGCCCATCGTGCGCCACATCACCCCGGCCATCCTCGCCGGGACCTTCCTGGCCACCTTCGTCGCCGCCCTGATGCCGACCCGCGGCCTGGCGATCTTCTTCGCCGGCTTCATGGTGCTGATGTCGCTGCAGATGCTCGCCAACCTGAAGCCCAAGCCGACCCGCACCCTGCCGGGGGCGGTGGGCCTGTCCGGCGCCGGGCTCGGCATCGGCGGCATCTCGGCGCTGGTGGCCATCGGCGGCGGCTCGCTCACCGTGCCCTTCCTCACCTGGTGCAACGTGCGGCTGCCCCACGCCATCGGCACCTCGGCCGCGGTGGGGCTGCCGATCGCCCTGGCCGGGGCACTGGGCTACGTCATCAACGGCTGGGGCACCGCGGGCCTGCCGGATGCCGCCTGGGGCTATGTCTACCTGCCCGCGCTGCTGCTCATGGCGCCGTTCAGCATCCTCACCGCCCCTCTCGGCGCGCGGCTCGCCCACCGGCTGCCGGTGGGCATCCTCAGGCGGGTGTTCGCCGTCATGCTGATGGCCCTGGCGCTGCAGATGCTCTACACGGTGTTCACCGCCTGAGCGCCAGGCTCGCGCCGACAGCGGACGCGTGGCGTTCAGCGAATGCCGAGGGCCGCATAGCCCTGCTCGGTCAGCGTCAGGGTCTCGCCCTGCCCGGGGGCATCATGTGCCGTCACCGTGATCAGCCCCTGCGCCTCGAGCGCCGCGATAGCCTCGCGCAGCGCCGGCAGCAGGGCATCCTCATCGGAATGGCCGAAGGGCGAGGAGAGCACCCCGCCATGCTGCAGCACGCGCGCCAGCAGCTCCCTCTGGTGGTCCGTCAGTTCGTGGGACATGGCCGTCATCTCGCAGAAAGGGTTCCAAGGTTATCGCCGGTTGCGCTTGAAGCATTTTCACGGGCGCTCGCGACGGGGATGGCATAGGGTTCCTGAGTGGGACGCCGGGACGCCCGGACCTGCCTTCCCGCATCCCGGCAAGACTCCCCATCACGAAGCAGGAGGTAGGCGTGGACACCATCACCCTCACCCACAAGGTACATGGCCTGACCCTCATCTGCCGGCAGTGCGGCAACCGCGAAGAACCGACCGACCTCCGCCTCGGCCGCTTCAGGGTCGAGGGGCTCTCCCGCGACACCGGCACCCTGCGCTGCCTTAACTGCCAGGCCGCCGTCACCATCGGCCTCCACGAGCTGGACCCGATCGCCTTCTCCCGGGCCGGCTAGGTGTGATCTCTCGGTATGTTGGCCATGGCCGCCGGCGGCGAGCAGGACTGCCTGAGACGCCGCACGCGCCGAATGCACAACCGCCACCACCTGAGGCGATGCGACAGATATCGCATTGCTCGGAGTTTTCAGGGTTCTGATCAATTGCCTCTCGAACATCCCAGGGTTACTATAACCCTAAACGGCCACAAGGAGCCGGGGTGAAGAGCGCGGACCTGATCAAGGAACTGGAAGCGGATGGCTGGCGGCTGGACCGAATCAAGGGCAGCCACCATCACTTTCGGCACCCCCACAAGCCCGGCACCATCACCGTGCCTCACCCTAAGAAGGACCTGAAGACGGGGTTGATCCAGGCAGTCAGAAAGCAGGCCGGACTGAAGTGACGGCTACTGCATCGGGCACTACACGGGAGCGACACCACATGCACTACCCCATTGCCATCGAGATCGGCGACGAGCAGCACGCCTGTAGCGTGGTCGTGCCCGACTTGCCCGGCTGCTTCTCCGCTGGCGACTCCTTCGACGAAGCCATCGCCAACGCTCGCGAGGCCATCGAGGGGCACCTGGAAAGCCTGTCGGAGCACGGTGACCCCATTCCGACGGCCACCGCTATCCAGCAGCACCTGAAGCACCCCGACTTCGCCGGGTGGGTCTGGGCCACGGTAGAGATCGACATGACCCCCTACCTGGGCAAGAGCCACAAGATCAACGTCACCCTGCCCGACCTGCTGATCAAGCGCATCGACAGCACCGTGGCGAAGCACGGCGACTACAAGAGTCGTTCCGGCTTCCTCGCCCGCGCCGCGCTGCACGAACTCGAGCGTCACGCCCAGTAGCACACTCCCCCGGCCTCTCGGCCGGGACGGGTTTTACCTCACCATGCATATCGCCGCACCTGGCTGACCACTTCGCCAACCTGTCCATGCCATCGAGGCGCCACCGCCGCCGAAGCAGTGCGTATCGCGGCCGGTTATGCGAAAATGCGGCCCTTTTCATGACCAGAGAAGGCAACCGCCAAGCTCCGCATGCATACCGAGACCCCGCGCCCCACGCTAGACAGGACCTTCTCCGTCGCGCCGATGATGGACTGGACGACCCGCGACTACCGCGCGTTCGCCCGCACCCTGACCCGTCGAGCGCTGCTCTACACCGAGATGGTCACCACCGGCGCCATCCTGCACGGCAGCCCGCGGGAGCGCTTCCTGGGCTTCGACGAAGTGGAGCATCCGCTGGCCCTGCAGCTGGGCGGCAGCGACCCGGGCGAGCTCGCCGAGTGCGCGGCCATCGCCCAGGCCTGGGGCTTTGACGAGGTCAACCTCAACGTGGGCTGCCCCAGCGACCGGGTGCAGAACAACCTGATCGGCGCCTGCCTGATGGGCCATCCCGAGACGGTGGCCGCCGGGGTACGCGCCATGCGCGACGCGGTGTCGATCCCGGTCACCGTGAAGTGCCGCATCGGCATCGACGACCAGGACGAGGACGCCGACCTCGAGCGCTTTATCGCCACAGTGGCCGACGCCGGCTGCGAGGTGTTCATCGTGCACGCGCGCAAGGCCTGGCTGCAGGGGCTCTCGCCGAAAGAGAACCGCGATATCCCGCCCCTCAACTACCCCCGGGTGCACCGCCTCAAGGCGAGCCGCCCCGAGCTGCATATCGGCATCAACGGCGGCGTGAAGTCCCTCGACGCGTGTCGGGTGCAGCTCGAGCGGGTGGACAGCGTGATGGTGGGTCGCGAGGCCTACCAGAACCCCTGGCTGCTGGCCGGCGTGGACCAGGCGCTCTACGGCGAGCCGGGGCCGGCGATCAGCCGCCACGCGGCGGCGCGAGCCTTCCGCCCCTACATCGCCCGGCGCCTCGAGGAGGGCGCCAAGCTCAACCACATCACCCGCCACCTGCTGGGGCTCTTCCAGGGCCAGCCGGGGGGACGGCGCTTCCGCCGCCACCTCTCCGAGAACGGCCACCTCGAGGGTGCCTGCCTGCGCGTCTTCGACGACGCCCTGAGCCTGGTCCCCGAGCGCGAACCGGCCGACGCGGCGTGACAACACGCCCCGCGGGCGCCCTGCCTCAGTAGAGCGAGTCGGGCGGGGGCGCCAGGCTGGAGTGGAAGTCCTCGATGGCGCTCTCGGCCTCCTCGATGGCATCGAAGCGGGCGATGTGGAAGAGCGCCTCCCCCTCGTTGGCCAGCGGCAGCCGGCTCATGCCGATGACGATGCCGTCGGCCATGGACCTCACCTCCCCTTCCGCGTTGCCGAACGGGTCGGCCACCCGGCCCAGCAGCTCGTCCCGGGCCACCCGCGCCCCCAGGCGCACCTGGGGCCTGAGGATGCCGTCGATGGGCGCCCGCGCCCAGCTCGAGCCGTTGGCGATCTCCGCCGCCGGCGGCGTCCGACGGCGCCGCTCGCCGGCCAGCATTCCCAGCCGACGCATTACCCGCAGCACGCCGCGCACGCCGGGCGTGATCGCCCACTCGTCGAAGCGCAGCGCCTCCCCCGCCTCGTAGGTGAGCACCGGGATGCCACGGTTCTGGGCATAGTGGCGCAGGCTGCCCTCGCGCAGCTCGGCGTTGAGGATCACCGGTGCCCCGAAGGCGTTGGCCATGCGCTCGGTCTCGCCGCCCGGGGTCAGCTGGGCGCGGATCTGCGGCAGGTTGGTGCGATGGATCGCCCCGGTATGCAGGTCGATGATGTGGGAGGCGTGGTCGACGATCTGCTCGCGGAACAGCGCCGCCACCCGGCCACCCAGCGAGCCCGACTCGCTGCCGGGGAAACAGCGGTTGAGGTCGCGGCGGTCCGGCAGGTAGCGGCTGTGCTGGACGAAGCCGAACACGTTGACGATGGGCGCGGCGATCAGCGTGCCGCGCAGGCCCTGGAGCTGCCTGGAGCGCAGCAGCCGGCGCACGATCTCCACGCTGTTGATCTCGTCGCCGTGGATGCCGCCGCAGACCAGCAGCGTCGGCCCCGCCTGGCGGCCGTGCACCACCTCCACCGGGATGTAGAGGGGCGCATGGGTGTAGAGCCGTGCCACGGGGACGTCGATCTGGGTGCGCGACCCCGGGGCGATGCGGATGTCGGCGAGTTCGAAGGGAGCACGGGCCATGGGGTGTCGTCCTGTGACAGGGGCATGGCTCCCGTTTATACCCGGCCCGGAGCCCGCTGACGAGCGGTGTCGAGCCCGGAGCCCGCTGGCGAGCGGTGCAGCCCCCGGCCCGGGAACCATACAGCAGCGAATGTAAAATCGGCGTCGTTCGGGTAGAATGCGGGTCGTCAGTGATTCAGGGAGATCGTCCTGCATGGCCCGAAAGACCAAAGCCGAGGCGGCCGCGACCCGCGAGGCCCTGCTCGATGCCGCCGAGGCGGTGTTCCTGGAGAAGGGCGTGGCGCGCACCTCGCTGGAGCAGATCGCGCGCCATGCCGGCATGACGCGAGGCGCCGTCTACTGGCACTTCCGCAACAAGGCCGACCTCTTCCAGGCCATGCTGCAGCGGGTGCGCATGCCGTTCCGGGAGCTGGTGGAGGAGATCGGCGATCCGAGCCTCGCCGAACGCCCCCTGGAGGCGATCCGGCTGGCCATCCGGAAGGGCTTCGAACGCCTCGAGCAGCCGCGCTATCGCCGCGTCCACGCCATCCTGATCCACCACTGCGAGGTGTTCGGCGACATCGACCCGCTGGCCATGCAGAACGAGATGGCCGAGGAGGCCTGCGGCGCCCTGCGCGACTACTTCGCCTGCGCCGCCCGCCTGGGCCAGCTCCGCGGGGACCTCTCGCCGGAACTGGCCGCCAGCCTGATGCAGTCCATGCTGGGCGGCCTGTTCCACGACTGGCTGCGCAACCACGAACGGTTCTCCATCGTCGAGCAGGGCATGGTACTGGTGGAGACCCAGCTCAGGCTCGTCGCCCCCCCGCCTGCCGCCGGTGAGTGACCCGGGCGGCGCGACCCGCCCGGGCGATGCCCCCGCTTCCCTCTCTCAGCGCCCGTGCCGGGTGGCGAAGAAGGCGTCGATGGCGCCCTGGGCCTCTGAAGAGCGGCAGCGCGCCAGCAGCGCCTGCTCCTCCCGGTCCAGCGCCTCGCCGATCGCCTCGGCGTCGGCCGCGCGCATCAGCGCCTTGGTGGCCAGCAGCGCATCGACGGGCTTGGCCAGCAGCCGCGCGGCACAGTCGAAGGCCTGTTCCAGCGCCCGGCCATCGGGTGCCGTATCGGTCAGCAGGCCGATGTCGCAGGCCTGCCGGGCACTGAAGGGCTGTCCCAGCAGCAGTATCTGGCTGGCCGCCTTGCCGCCGGCCAGCCGCGGCAGCAGCCAGGTGGTGCCCCCCAGCGGGGTCAGGGCGAAGTTCGTGAAGGGCAGCTGGAAGCGAGTGGCGTTGCCCGCGTAGGCGAAGTCGCTGTGCAGCAGCATCGAGATCCCCAGCCCCATGGCGATGCCCTCCGCGGCGGCGATGACCGGCTTGGGGAAGGCGTGCAGGCGGCGCAGGAAGGTGATGGCCGGCACGCGGTCGGCCTGGGCCAGCGCCCGGTAGTTGGCCAGATCGTTGCCGGCGGTGAAGCAGTTCTCGGTGCCGGTGATGATCAGCACCTTGATCCCCTCGTCCGCCTCGGCCGCCTCGAGCCCCTCGATCAGCTGCGTATAGCTCGCCTCGTCGAGGATGTTACGGCGCTCGGGGCAGCTGATCTTCAGTACCTGGATGCCGTCCTCCCGCCGGGTGGAGGTGATTCGGGTCGCCATGACAGTCTCTCCCTTGTGATCCAGCGGCCTGATCCCATCGCCAGGCCTTCCATTACCCTGTCAGCAGGATAGTCGTCCGCGAGCGTAGCGCGCCCGCGCACGAGGTGAGCGGCCATCTCGACTCAGCCGTCGACCTGCCAGCCGCCGCCCAGCGCCTTGAACAGCGTGGCGGTGGCGGTCAGGCGGTCGCGCATCGCCTCGGAGAGCGCCAGCTCCGCGGCGAGCAGCGCGCGCTGGGCATCGAGCAGCTCGATGAAGCCGACGAAGCCCTCCCGGTAGCGCACCTCGGCCAGTTCCAGGGTCCGCTCGAAGGCCGCCACCTGGTGGCGCGTCGCCTCGACCCGCTCGCCGCTGGTCTCGTAGGTGACCAGGGCGTTGCGCACCTCGTTGAAGGCCTGGGCCACGGTGGCGCGATACTGGATCTCCGCCTGCTCGGCCAGGGCCTCGGCGGTGTCGATGCGCGAGGCGCTGCGCCCGAAGTCGAACAGCGGCCCCATCACCGTGGCGGAGAGCCCCCAGGTGCCGGCCGCCGAGGTGAACAGGTCACCGGCGTCGCCGGCCGCCGTGCCGAGCAGCCCGCCCAGGTTGAAGCGCGGCAGGCGGCTCGCCTCGGCCACCCCGATGCCGGCATTGGCAGCGATCAGCCCCGCCTCGGCGGAGCGGATGTCGGGACGGCGAGCCAGCAGCGCCGAGGGCAGCACCGCCGGCACGCCGTCGGGCAGGGCGATCGCCTCCAGGCGGGTGTCGCCATAGTCCAGCTCGGCCATCAGCTCGGCGGGCGTCATCCCCACCAGCAGTCCCAGCGCCCCCTCCAGCACCCTCACCCGCTCGCGCTGGGAGGGCAGCTGGGCGAGGGTCGACTCCAGCTCCGACTGGGCCTGGCGCAGGGCCAGCTCGTCGCTCTCGCCCACGTCGAAGCGCAGCTGCTCCAGCCGGAAGGTCTCCTCGCGGGATTCCGCCGTCGCCTCGGTGATGCGCAGCTGGCGCTGGGCGCTGCGCAGGTCGAAGTAGGTGGCCACCACGTCGGCGATGACGTTGAGGCGCACCGCGTCGTGGGCGAAGGCGCTCTGCTCGAGCTGGGCCTCGGCGGCCTCGCGCTCGCGGGCCAGGCGACCCCAGAGGTCCAGCTCGTAGTCGAGCACGCCGGCCAGGGAGAAGGTGTTGTCGGTGCTCTCCCCGAAGGGCGACAGGGTCCCCGGGGTGCGCTCCCGGGACGCCTCGGCCTGGGCATTGACCGAGGGCAGCTGTTCGGCGCGGGCCAGCCCGAGCCTCGCCCGGGCCTCCTGGATGCGCGCCAGCTGCAGTCGCAGCTCCAGGTTGTCGTCCACCGCCCGCGCCACCAGGGCATCCAGGTGCGGGTCCTCGAACTGGCGCCACCACTGCTGCCAGTCGGCGCGGGCCTCGTCGCCGAGCAGCACGTGGTCGGGCCACTGCTCGGGCAGGTCGAGTGCCGGGGCCCGGTAGTCGGGCCCCACGGCACAGCCGGCCAGCAGGGCGGTGGAGAGCAGCAGCACAGGCATGGCCTTACGCATGGGTCGTCTCCTTCCGGGCCCGGTCCGCCCGGCGGCCGCGGCGCCAGCTGGCCAGGTCCTCCATCACCTTGTAGGCCAGCGGCACGAAGATCAGCGCGAGCGAGCTGGCCAGGATCATGCCGCCCACCACCACGGTGCCGATCTCCTGGCGGCTGTTGGCACCGGCACCGCTGGCGAACACCAGCGGCAGGGTGCCGATGATGAAGGTCAGGGCCGTCATCAGGATCGCCCGGAAGCGCTGGCGGGCGGCGGCCAGGGCGGCCTCGGTGGAGCTCTTGCCCTCGCGGCGGTTCTGGGCGGCGAACTCCACGATCAGGATGGCGTTCTTGGCCGCCAGGCCGATCAGCACCAGCAGGCCCACCTGGAAGTAGATGTCGTTGGGGAAGCCGCGCAGCATGGCGGCGAGCGCCGCCCCCAGCACCCCGAAGGGCACCGCCGTGGCCACCGCCAGGGGCAGCGACCAGCGCTCGTACTGGGCAGCCAGGATCAGGAACACCATCAGCAGGCCCAGGCCGAAGGCCAGGCCGCCGGCGCCGGCCGCGGCGTCGAGCTGGTAGGCCTCGCCGGTCCAGCCGAGCATCACGTTGCCGCTCGCCAGCACCTCGGCGGCCACCTCTTCCATGGCCGCCTTGGCCTGGCCGGTGGTGTAGCCGGGCGCCGCATCGGCCAGGAACTTGGCGGCCGAGTAGACGTTGTAGCGGTTGAGGATGTCCGCCCCGGACTCGCGGTTCAGGGTCACCACCGAGGAGAGCGGGATCATCTCGCCGGTCTCCGAGCGCACGAAGACCCGGTTGAGGTCCTCGGGCTGGCTGCGGAACTCGCCCTCCGACTGCAGGTTCACCTGCCAGTTGCGGCCCGCCAGGGTGAAGTCGTTGACGTAGAGCGAGCCGAAGGTGCTCTGCATGCTGGCGAAGACCTCGTTGACCGGCACGCCCATGGCGCGCGCCTTCTCGCGGTCCAGCTCGGCACGGTAGCGCGGGATCGAGGTGTCCAGGGTGGTACGCGCGTTGGTCAGCTCGGGGCGCTCGTTGGCGACAGCGGCCAGGCGGCCGGCCAGCTCGGCCATCTCCTGGGGCGTGGTCTCGCCGCGCACCTGCAGGTAGCCCTCGACCCCGCCGGTCAGCGACAGGCCCATGATCGGCGGCGGGGCGAAGGAGATCACCAGCGCCTCGGGAATGCCGCCGCCCATGCCCATGATCCGGCCGGTCAGTGACTGGGCGTCCTGGCCGGGGCCCTCCCGCTCGCTCCAGTCGGCCAGGTTGGCGAAGCCCACGCCGGTGTTGGAACGCAGTGCGCCGGCGATGATGTCGAAGCCGGCGAAGGAGGTGAACTCGTCGACCTCGTCCATCTCCAGCAGCATCGCCGAGACCTGGTCGCGCACCGCCTCGGTGCGCGGCAGCGCCGAGACCTGGGGCAGCTGGTAGACCACCAGCGCCACGCCCTGGTCCTCCTGGGGCACCAGCCCGGGCGGCAGGCGCGACATGGAGAACAGCGTGGCGGCGATCACCCCGATGAACAGCACGATGCCGATCACCGCGTGGCGCAGCAGCTTGCCGACCAGCCAGCCGAACCCGGCGGTGAGCCGGTCGAACCCGGCATTGAACCACTGGAAGGGCTTCGCCACGGTATGGGACTGCTTGTCCAGCAGCAGCGCACACATGGCCGGGGTCAGGGTCAGCGCCACCACCCCGGAGACCACCACGGAGACGGCGATGGTGACCGCGAACTGGCGATAGAGCTCGCCGGTCAGGCCGCCCAGGAAGGTCACCGGCGCGAACACCGCCACCAGCACCAGGGTCGAGGCGACCACCGCGCCGGCCACCTGCTTCATGGTCTCGATGGAGGCCTCGCGGGCCTTCATGCCCTTCTCGTTGATCAGCCGGTCGACGTTCTCCAGCACGATGATGGCGTTGTCCACCACGATGCCGATGGCCAGCACCAGGCCGAACAGCGTCAGCAGGTTGACCGAGAAGCCGAAGGCCAGCATGCCGGCGAAGGTGCCGATCAGCGACACGGGAATGGCCGCCACCGGGATCAGGGTGGCGCGCCAGTGCTGGAGGAACAGGAAGGTGACGACCACCACCAGCCCCACCGCCATCAGCAGGGTGATGAACACCTCGCGGATGGAGATCTCGACGAACTCGGTGGTGTCGTAGGGCACCGTGTAGGTGAGCCCCTCGGGGAAGCGGTCGGACATGCCCGCCAGGGTCTCGTGCACCGCCTCGGCGGTCTCCAGGGCATTGGCGCCCGGCTGCAGGTAGACGCCCATGGGCACGGCGTTCTGGCCGTTGTAGGTGGCCGAGAAGGCGTAGTTCTGTGAGCCCAGCTCGGCGCGGGCCACGTCGCCCAGCCGCAGGGTGCTGCCATCCTGCTCGGCGCGCAGGATGATCGACTCGAACTCGGCGGGGTCGGAGAGCTGGCCGCGGGTGGTCACCGAGAAGGTGAAGGCCTGCCCCGGGGGTGACGGCTCGGCACCGAGGCTGCCGGCGGCGAACTGGGCGTTCTGTTCGCGGATCGCCGCGGCCACGTCGTTGGGCGTCAGGTCATACTGGGCCAGCTTGTCCGGCGACAGCCAGATGCGCATGGAGTAGTCCTGGGCGCCGAACAGCGAGGCGTCGCCGACCCCGGGAATGCGCACCAGCTCGTCGAGCACGTTGAGCAGCGCATAGTTGGACATGAACAGCACGTCGCGGCTGCCGTCCGGGGAGAACAGCACCGGCACCATCAGGATGTTGCTGGAGCGCGCCTCGACCCGCACGCCCTGGTCGCGCACCTGCTGGGGCAGCCGCGCGGTGGCGGCCTGCACGCGGTTGTTGACGTTGATGGCGGCCTGGTCCGGGTCGGTGCCCATCTCGAAGGAGACGGTGATCTGCAGGCTGCCGGAATCGGTGGAGGTCGACTCCATGTAGAGCATGTTGTCGACGCCGTTGATCTCCTGCTCCAGCGGCGCGGCCACCGCCTCGGCGATCACCTCGGCGCTGGCCCCGGGATAGGCGGCCTGGACCACCACCTGGGGCGGCACCACGTCGGGGTACTGCTCCACCGGCAGGGCGCGCAGCGCCGCCAGGCCGGCCAGCATGATGATGATGGAGATGACCGAGGCGAAGATCGGCCGATCGATGAAGAACCTGAGCATCATGCCTCCTCGTCGGCGTCGTCCGCTTCATCAGCTTCATCGGCTTCTTCCGCGTCGTCCGGCAGCGCCTCGGCGGCCGTCTCGGTGCCATCGACCTCATCGGCGGACTCCGCCTCGCTGGCCTGCACGGCCATGCCGTCCTGCAGGGTCACCAGGCCGCTGACCACGATGCGATCGCCGGCCTCGAGGCCCGACAGCACCACCTGGCGGCCGTCGACGATGGGGCCCAGCTCGACGTTGCGCGCCTGGGCGGTCTCCTCCTCGACCACGAACACCCGCGGCCCCTCGGGCCCCTGGCCGACCCCCTCCTGGGGCACCAGGAAGACCTCGTCGAGCTCCTGCACCAGCACCCGCACGCGCACGAACTGGCCGGGCACCACCATGCCCTCCGGGTTGGGGAACACCGCCCGCGCCGAGACGCTGCCGGTGCGCGGGTCGATGGTGCTGTCGGTGAAGTCGAGCAGGCCGGGCTCGGCGTACTCGCTGCCGTCGGGCAGGGTCAGCCAGGCCTCGCGGGGCGCCTCCGCCTCGGCGTTGCTCATGGCCCGGCGGGCGGCCCGCTGCAGGGCGGCGTCGCGCTCCGGCAGCGAGAAGCGCACGTGGATGGGGTCCTGCTGGGTCACGCTGGTCAGCAGGGTGCCGCGCTCGATCAGGCTGCCCTCGGGGAAGCTCTCGAGGCCGGTCAACCCGGCCAGCGGCGCGCGCACCTCGGTGTAGCTGAGGTTGAGCTCGGCATTGGCCACGCCGGTCTCGGTCAGTGCCAGGCGCGCCTGGGCCAGCTCGCGGGCGGAGAGGGCGCTGTCCCGCTCGCGCTCGCTGACCGCATTCTGGTTGAACAGGGTCGAGATCCGCTGCCACTCGCGGTTGGCCTGGTTCAGCTCGGCCTGGGCGTTGGCCCGCTCGGCCTCGGCGCGCGTGAGGGCGATCTCGTAGGGCTCACGATCGATACGGAACAGCGCCGCGCCCTCCTCGACCACCTGGCCCTCGGTGTAGAGGCGCTCCTCGAGGATGCCGTCGACCCGGGCGCGCACCTCGACCTCGCGGGAGCCCCGGGCCCGCCCGGCATACTCCTCGATCACCTCCACGCTCTGCGGTTCCACGCCCACCACCACCACGGGAGGCGGCGGACGGTCACCGCCGCCCATGGGACCGCCGGCCTGATCGCCGTTGTCCTGCCCGCAGGCAGCCAGGCCAACGGCCATCAGGCCCACCAGCGCCAGGGATCTCAGGGGCGCGAGCCCCACCGGGGGTACCAATCGCATGAATGCCTCCACTCAGGGTCGTGTCGTCGGGCACGCTCACCGCCGGGGCGCGCCGTCAGGGGTTCGAGAACAGCGGGCAATTATAGCTACATTCATGTATGTATACTAGCCACCCGAGAATCTTTCCTACTTGCCGGCACCGCCGAACGCGGCGAAATAATGCATTGCAGCATAGTCGCCGCCCGCGCATCCTGCCCTCGGCTTGCCTTGCAAAAAAAAACCGCCCTCGGGGCAAGGGCGGAATAAAGCAGGGGATTGCAGACGGAGCTTGAAACAGTAACGCGGAGTACGTCGTTCAAGCCGGGAGGGGCTTATGCCTCCCTGTCTTGAATCCTAGACAACCAAGGTCATTTGTTCAAGTCCTGTAAAGGATTGCCGGAGCCCCGAGACCTGGCCTGCGGCCACTGACCCTTCCGGCGGCCTCGAACTGGCGCCACGGGTCGGCTATGCTGCCTTGCCGCATGAACCGCCGCAGGGAGTCGCCCATGGATGCGCTGGAACTGGTGAAGGTCGAACAGCTGGAGGTCGCGGTGCGCGTCTGGCACCCCGAGGCACCCCGGACGGTCGTGGCCTGGCACGGCCTGGCCCGCCACGGCGGCGACTTCGAGGACTTCGCCCGGGCACTGGGTCCCGGCTGGCGAGTGCTCGCCCCCGACACCCCGGGACGGGGCCTCTCGGGCTGGCCGCTCTTCCCCGCCCACGACTACCTCTATTCGCGCTACACGGCCCTGGCGATCGCCCTGCTCGACCACTTCGGGCTCGACAGCGTGCCCTGGGTGGGCACCTCCATGGGCGGGCTGATCGGCATGCTGCTGGCGGCGGACCCCGAGACGGCCCCGCGCATCGAGCGGCTGGTGCTCAACGACGTGGGACCGGAGCTGGACCCCCAGGGCCTCGCCGACCTGGGCCGCTACTTCGCCGCGCCCCACCGCTTCACCCGCTTCGGCGACCTGGAGGCCGAGCTGCGCCGCCACTATGCCGGGTTCGGCATCGACAGCGACGACGCCTGGCGGCGGCTGGCCCTGGGCAGCGCACGCCGGCTGCCCGACGGCAGCTGGACCTACCACTACGATCCCCGCATCGGCGAGCAATTCATCCACGACACCCCCCGCGATACCTGGGCCGACTGGCGGGCCATCCGCTGCCCGCTGATGGTGGTGCGCGGCGCCGACTCGCCCCTGCTGCGCCACGACAGCGTGGCGAAGATGGCCGAGGCCCAGCCGGGCCTGGTCACGCTGGAGGTCCCCGGCTGCGGCCATGCCCCCATGCTCGACCGGGCGGCCCAGGTCGACCCCATCGCCGATTTCCTCGCACGGCCGAGGGAGGCCCTGATGCCGGCCACGCCGGAGGCACCCGCCCGCCGCTGGTGGCAGCGCCTGCTCGCGCGACTCAAGGGATAAGTCACGACCGTCATGACGCTCTGACATCCCGGGGGTCGATCGCCCATGCCTTGAGGCGCGAGCGCAGGGTCGTGGGCTTGACGCCCAGCCGCTCGGCGGCCCCGCCCGGCCCCGACACCTTGCCGCCGCAGGCGCGCAGCGCCGCCAGCGCATTCTCGCGCTGGCGGCTCGCCAGCTCGTGCTCGGTGAGCAGCGCGGGTTCGGCCGGCGCCGGTGCCTGCCGGGTCGACGGGGCAGCTTCGGCGCTGGACGGGCCGGCCAGCGGCGGACCGGCGGCCGGGCTCAGGTCGTCGAAGGCCAGCACGCGGCCCTGGGCGACGATCACCTGGCGCTCGATCACGTTCTCCAGCTCGCGGATGTTGCCCGGCCAGGGGTAGCGCTTGAGCACCTCCAGCTGGGACGGGGGGATGCGCACCCCGGGCTTGTTGAACTTCTGGCAGGCGCGGATCAGGAAGTGCCGCGCCAGCAGGGGCACGTCCTCGCTGCGCTCGCGCAGCGGCACCGAGGCGATCGGAAAGACATTGAGGCGGAAGTAGAGGTCCTCGCGAAACGTCCCCGCCGCGACCATCTCGCGCAGCTCGCGGTTGGTGGCGGCGATCACCCGCACATCCACCTGCCGCGTGCGGTTGTCGCCGACCCGCTCGAACTGCTGCTCCTGCAGCACGCGCAGCAGCTTGCCCTGCAGCTCGAGGGGGATCTCGCCCACCTCATCGAGGAACAGGGTGCCGCCATCGGCCAGCTCGAAGCGGCCCGGCCGGTCGTTGACCGCCCCGGTGAAGGCGCCCTTCACGTGGCCGAAGAACTCGCTCTCGAAGAGATCGCGGGGGATGGCGGCGCAGTTGACCCGGATCAGCGGGCGGCCGCCGCGTGGGCCCCCGGCATGGATGGCTCGGGCGATCAGCTCCTTGCCGGTCCCCGATTCGCCGCTGATCAGCACGTTGGCATCGGTGGGCGCCACCAGCGCGATCTGGCGCACCAGGTGGGCCACGGCGGCGCTCTCGCCGACGATCTCGCGATGGTTGAACTCGGCCTTGATCTCCTCCTGCAGGTACTGGTTCTCCAGCTCCAGGCGCTGCTTGAGGGACTCCACCTCGGCCAGGGCATCGCGCAGCTGCTGCTCGGCCCGCTTGCGCTCCGAGATGTCGCGGAACAGCACCACGGCCCCCACCAGCCGCCCCATCTCGAAGATCGGCGTGCTGGTGTACTCCACCGGGATCGCCTCACCGTTCTTGTGCCAGAACACCTCGTCGTCGACCCGGTGCACCTGGCCGTCGCTGAAGGAGGCATGGATCGGGCACTGCTGCACCGGAAAGTGGCGGCCATCGGCCTGGGTATGGTGGAACAGCTGGTGGGCATCGTGACCCACCATGTCCTCGCTGCTCCAGCCCAGGATCCGCTCGGCGGCCGGGTTGACGAAGGTGGTGCGGCCCTCGGCGTCCAGGCCATAGATCCCCTCCCCCGCGGCGCCGAGGATCAGCTGGTTCTGCCGCTCGATGCGCTCGAACACCTGCTCGACCCGTTCCCAGCCCACCTGGCCGCGCCGGTGCTGGCGCCGCAGGTCGGCCCTGGCGCGGCGCTGCTCGGCCTTCTGGCGATCGACCAGGGTCAGTAGCAGCCGCCCTTCGTCCAGCGTCTGGGCCTGGGCCTCCACGTGGCGGGGCTGGCGCTTGAGGTCGAGGACCACCAGGTCGTCCGACCAGGCGGTGGACCGGGTGAGGGCCTCGTCGGTGAAGCTGACCCACAGCGGCAGCGAGGCGCCCAGCCGATGGCTGAACGGGAGCCCGCAGAGGGCCTCGGCCTCGCCGCCCAGCAGCCGGCAGGCCGCCGCATTGGCACCCAGCAGCCGGTCGGCCACCGGGTCGATCACCACCAGCGCCTGGGGCGCCCGGGCGAAGGCCTCCTGGACGAGGGATGGCGGGGGAGCATCGGGCAGGGGCATGACGGCACTCGCATCGGGACGGATGCCTCACCCATACAATCCCCGGGCCAATGACGAGAAATCGTCAGGATTTCAGCGAGATCTCGTCATTGGCGAGATCTCGTCACCGCTGGCCAGCCGGGCACGCCGGGTGAGATCGACTGCCAAGCCCATGAAAAACCATCGCTATTCATCGGCAAGCCCGACATGGCACGGGCTTCGCAGGTTTATGCGTGAACGGCCCATCCGCGATCCCGTTGCACCGGTCCGGAGCATGAGTGGCCCTCCCCTGCACCAGCGAAGCGAGACGACCATGAACAACGACCACAACAGTCTGGGTAACCCCTTCGATCACCGGCAGTCCCTGGTCCATGGACGCGGCTGCGACTGTGCGACCTGCACCGACGAGCAGCGGGCGGCCGCCACGCTCTCCGCCTCGGACGGCGCCGACGCCCCGGCATCCTCCGCCCCGTCGCAGCAGGAGGCGATGATGGACCGGATGGTGGAGAGCGCCCTGGTCCGCGGCATGTTCGGCCACAGCGACATGCACCGCCGCCAGTTCATGAAGCTGGTGGGCGGCGGCACCGTGGCCGCCGCCCTGGCCAGCCTGTTCCCCATGGACGCCATCAAGGCCGCCGTGAAGGAGGACCTGGGCCCGCTGGAGAAGACCCGCCTGGACGTGGGCTTCGTGCCGATCACCTGTGCCACGCCGATCATCATGGCCCACCCCATGGGCTTCTATGAGCGCTACGGCCTGGACGTCTCGGTGATCAAGACCGCCGGCTGGGCGGTGGCCCGCGACAAGTCGCTCAACCGCGAGTACGACGCCGCCCACATGCTGACGCCGATGCCCCTGGCCATGACGCTGGGCGCGGGCTCCACCCCCGAGCCCTTCATCATGCCCGCCGTGGAGAACATCAACGGCCAGGCGATCGTGCTGCACAACGACCACCAGGACAAGCGCGATCCCCGGCAGTGGAAGGGCTTCACCTTCGGCGTGCCCTTCGAGTACTCGATGCACAACTTCCTGCTGCGCTACTACGTCGCCGAGCACGGCCTCGACCCCGACCAGGACATCCAGATCCGGGTGATCCCGCCCCCCGAGATGGTCGCCAACCTGCGCGCCGGCAACATCGACGGCTTCCTCTCGCCGGACCCCTTCAACCAGCGCGCGGTGTTCGAGCGCATCGGCTTCATCCACCTGCTGACCAAGGAGATCTGGGACGGCCACCCCTGCTGCGCCTTCGCCACCAGCCAGCGCTTCGCCACCGAGAACCCCAACACCTACGGCGCCCTGCTGCGGGCGATCATCGACGCCACCCAGTACTCCTCGAACCCCGAGAACCGCTCGGAGATCGCCGCGGCCATTGCCCCCACCAACTACCTCAACCAGCCGGTCACGGTGATCGAGCAGGTACTGACCGGCACCTTTGCCGATGGCCTGGGCGAGGTGCAACGGGTACCCGACCGCATCGACTTCGATCCCTTCCCCTGGCACTCCATGGCGGTGTGGATCCTCACCCAGATGAAGCGCTGGGGCTACATCGAGGGGCACGTGGACTACCAGCAGGTGGCCCGCGACGTCTACCTGGCCACCGATGCCGCGGCGGTGATGCGCGAGCTCGGCTATGACGCCCCGGAGGAGACGGCGCGCAACTACCAGATCATGGGCAAGACCTTCGACTACACCCAGCCCGAGGCCTACCTCGAGAGCTTCGACATCCGGAGGAGCTGACATGGACCGCACCACCACCGAATGGAAGTTCAGCCTCAACATCCGCGCCGCGCTGCTGGCCGTGCTGATCCTGGTCGCCGGGCTGGGGCTGTGGGAGGGGCTCAACCGCACGCCGGTGATGGGGGGCGCCGGCGCCGAGCTCAGCGAGTACGAGCTGCTGATGGGCGGCGCCGACGAGATGGCCAGGGTGCCGCCCCCCTCGCAGATCCTCGAGCGGGCCTGGGAGGAGCTCTCCAACCCCTTCTATGACGCCGGCCCCAACGACAAGGGGATCGGCATCCAGCTGGGCTACTCGCTCTACCGGGTGCTCTCCGGCTACCTGATGGCCGCGGTGATCGCCATCCCGATCGGTTTTCTGATCGGCATGTCGCCGCTGATGTACAAGGCGCTCAATCCCTACATCCAGGTGCTGCGCCCGATCTCGCCGCTGGCCTGGATGCCCCTGGCGCTGTTCATCATCCGCGACTCCGAGGCCTCGGCGATCTTCGTGATCTTCATCTGCTCGATCTGGCCGATGCTGCTCAATACCGCCTTCGGCGTGGCCGGCGTGCGGCAGGACTGGGTCAACGTGGCCCGCACCCACGAACTCTCGCCGATGAAGACCGCCTTCAAGGTGATCCTGCCCGCCGCGGCCCCGACCATCCTCACCGGCATGCGCATCTCCATCGGCATCGCCTGGCTGGTGATCGTGGCCGCCGAGATGCTCGTGGGCGGCACCGGCATCGGCTACTACGTGTGGAACGAGTGGAACAACCTCGACCTGACCAGCGTGATCTTCTCGATCCTGATGATCGGCGTGGTGGGCATGCTGCTCGACCTGGCGCTGTCGGCGGTCGCGCGACTGGTCACCTATCAGGAATAACCCCGGGAGAAAGACATGAGTCATGCCTTCGTGGAAGTCCAGCAGGCCGCCAAGCGCTTTCCCGGCGCCCGCGGCGAGGAGGACCTGACGGTCTTCGAGAACGTCAGCTTCCAGCTCGACAAGGGGGAGTTCGTCTGCATCATCGGCCACTCCGGCTGCGGCAAGTCGACCATCATGAACGCCCTGGCCGGGCTCGACAGCCTGAGTGACGGCGCGATGATCATGGATGGCCGCGAGATCCAGGGCCCGAGCCTCGCGCGCGGCGTGGTGTTCCAGAACTACAGCCTGCTGCCGTGGCTCACCGCCCTGGAGAACGTGCGCTTCGGGGTCCGAGCCCGCTGGAAGGCCTGGGACGAGGCCAGGGTCACCGAGCACAGCCTCGAGTACCTGGAGATGGTGGGGCTCAAGGGCGTCGAGGACCGCAAGCCGGCCCAGCTCTCGGGCGGCATGCGCCAGCGGGTCAGCATCGCCCGGGCCTTCGCCACCAAGCCGGAGCTGCTGCTGCTCGACGAGCCCTTCGGCGCGCTGGATGACCTGACCCGCGGGGTCATCCAGGACGAGCTGGTCAAGATCTGGGGCCAGGACCGCCAGACGGTGTTCATGATCACCCACGACGTGGACGAGGCGATCCTGCTGGCCGATCGCATCTTCCTGATGACCAACGGACCCCAGGCCCGCATCGCCGAGGCGGTGGAGATCGACCTGCCGCGGCCCCGCGCCCGGGCCGAGATCGTCAAGCACCCGCACTTCTATCGGATCCGCAACTACCTGGTCGATTTCCTGGTGAATCGCTCGGGCGAGCTGCGCACCGCCGACCTCGACCGCCGCGGCCTGCACTACCCGCGCGCGGTCAATCCGGTCGCCGAGTCGGCGACCGATTCCGACAGCGCGGATGCCCCGTCATCCGCTTCCGCCACCGACAAGCTGGTCAAGTTCACTCCCAAGGAGACGCACCATGGATAAGCTCGAGATGCGCCACACCCTGCTCGCCGCCAAGGCCCGCAAGAAGATGAGCTGGGACGATATCGCCACCGCCGTGAACATGTCACCCGTCTGGGTGGCCTCCGCCTGCTACGGCATGAACAGCGCCAGCCACGAGGTCGCCCACAAGCTGTGCGATGTCCTCGGCGTCGAGGCCGAGGCCGCCGAGGCCCTCCAGGCCTTCCCCACCAAGGCCTGGGACGAGGCGATCCCCCAGGACCCCTTCATCTATCGCCTCTACGAGGTGGTGGGCGTCTACGGCGAGACCCTCAAGGACGTGGTCCAGGAGAAGTTCGGCGACGGCATCATGAGCGCCATCGACTTCACCATGGAGGTCGACAAGGTCGAGGATCCCAAGGGCGACCGTGTGCTGCTGACCCTCAGCGGCAAGTTCCTGCCCTACAAGTCCTGGTAAACGGCTAGGCCTGGTAGGCCGCAAGCCGCGCCACCGCGCTCTCCACCGCCTGGCGGTAGCCGCCGCCGAACAGCAAGAGGTGATTGAGCAGCGGATAGAGCTGGAACAGCGTCTCGCGCCTCGGCCAGTCGGCCGGGGCGCGGCCGTTCCAGTAGGCCTCGAGGAAGGCCTCGCCGGGGGCGCCGAACAGCGTCAGCATGGCGAGGTCCACCTCGGGATAGTGGCGATAGACCGCCGGGTCGATGATCGCCGGCCCCCGCGGGGTGAAGAGCACGTTACCGGACCACAGGTCGCCATGCAGAAGGCTGGCCGGCGCATCCGGGAGCCAGGCCTCCAGGCCGTGGGCGATGGCCTCCACGCGGGCGCGCAACCGCTGATCCATCAGGCCTCGCACCTGGCAGGCATCAACCAGCGGCAGCAGCCGCCGCTCACGCTGGAAGGCGCGACCGTCGGCCAGCGGCGCATTGGGCTGGGGCGTGCGCCCGCAGGCGTTGTCCCGGGGCCAGCCGTGGGCCTCGCCGGTCACCGCGTGCAGCCGGCGCAGCCCCTCGCCCAGGGCCGCCTCGTCGCGACGTCGGCGCGTCACCGGCGCCAGGGCCTCCATCACCAGCCAGCCCTCCCCCTCGGCGAGCAGCTCGGGGACCACCAGGCCGCTGCTGGCCGCCGCCAGCGCCTGCAGGCCGTCCGCCTCGCCGGCCAGGCGTAGCGGGTCATCGCGCTTCACCACCACGTCGCCGCGGTCGGTGGCCAGGCGATAGACCGCAGCGATATCCCCACCGCCCAGCGGGGTCATCTCGCCGCACGGGGTCAGCCCGGCCGATGCCAGCAGCGCCTCGAGCGCCCTCTCCATGCTCACCTCCTGTCGCGTCGACCACCGCGACAGCCTCGCGGCCGGCCGGGTGGCGTGTCAACGGCCACCCGCCCAACGTAAAAAAGCCGCCCCGAAGGACGGCAAGAGCAAGGGACTGGACGGGGCCGTAGCCCCGGAGATGACTCACTCGGGCAGGAGCACGCCATCGATGACATGGATCACGCCGTTGCTGGTCTCGATATCGGCCTGGATGACGGTGGCGTCGTTGATCATCACGCTGCCATCCATGGTGGTGATGGTGATCGACTGGCCCTGGACCGTCTCGGCACTCTCCAGGCCCATGGCGTCCTCGGCCATCACCTGGCCGGCCACCACGTGGTAGGTGAGGATCGCCTGCAGGGTCTCCTGGTTCTCGGGCATCAGCAGCTCCTCCAGGGTGCCCTCGGGCAAGGCGGCAAAGGCCTCGTCGGTGGGGGCGAAGACGGTGAAGGGACCCTCGCCCTTGAGGGTGTCGACCAGGCCGGCGGCCTCGACGGCGGCCACCAGGGTCTCGAACTGTCCCGCGGCGACGGCGGTATCGACGATGTCGGCAGACGCCTCGTCGTGTCCGTGGTTGCCGGCCTGTACCGCGCCCGCCATCATCAGGCCGGCCAGACCGGCGCCGATCCACTGGGTTGCTGCGACCTTGAACATCTTCATGCTGGCTTCCTCATTGCGTGGGACTTTCCCATTGCGTGGGACCTTGCTGGTGCGTTGTGCAGTGGCCAGTCGAGGAGGCGACACCGCCATCCTGTACATGGACAGTCTGTTTGTACATGTCTTGGATAATAAGTTCGACGCCGCGGGGATTTTTTTCGTCATGCCTGCCGAGGGGCTGACGCGGCCCGGATCGCTGTGGCACAAGGAAGGCTCCACTGACGTGAATTCCCATCGGGAGGGCAACATGTACAAGCTGGCCTTCTTCGTTCCCGTGGCGGAGGCCGAGGCGGTCAAGGAAGCCGTGTTCGCCACCGGCGCGGGGCGCATCGGCGACTACGAGGCGTGCTGCTTCCAGACCCGGGGCACCGGGCAGTTCCGCCCGCTGGCCGGCGCCAACCCGCATATCGGCCGGGTCGGCGACCTGGAACGGGTCGAGGAACTCAAGGTGGAGCTGGTCTGCGAGGACCGGCTGATCCGCGAGGCGGTGGCGGCGCTCAAGGCCGCCCACCCCTACGAGGAGCCGGCGTTCGACGTGTGGAAGCTGGAAACGCTGTGAGCCCCCGACGCCACGTAGCGCCGCACCGCCTCCCGGGGCCCGCGGTCGTCGATGACCGCGAGCCATCCCGCCAGGGCCACCAGCAGTGCCCGGGAATCGACCAGGTCATCGAAGATCCCGCGGACCGCCAGGAAGGCCTGAGGGTCCCGGCGGGCCCGTCGCGCCCCCTCCTTCAGCCGTGACGACAGGGGGTCCGAGAGTGCCGGCACGCCATGGCCCTCGCCCGCCTGCCGGCAGAAGTGGCACCACAGGGCCAGTTCGAGCGCCAGGCCCTCGATGGGCCGGCCCCTGGCGAGGGCGTCGCGGATCGCCGGGAGCACGAACTTCGGCTGTCGGGTCGACCCGTTGGCGCAGAGCCGGGCAACGGTGTCGCCGACCTCGGCATTGCCGAAGCGCTCGAGGACCCTGTCCAGATAGGCCCGGTAGTCCACCCCGTCGGCCGCCTTCAGGAGGGGGATGATCTCCCGCTGCTGCAGGGCGAGCAGCCAGTCACGGATATCCGGGTCCGCCACCGCCCGATGCACATGACGATACCCCAGCAGGGCCGCCAGATAGGCGAGGCTGGCATGCCCGGCGTTGAGGATCCTCAGCTTCATCGTCTCGTGGCGAGAGACGTCGTCCACGAACTGGACGCCGACGTTCTCCCAGGGCGGTCGCCCGGCGCAGAAGCGATCCTCCACCACCCACTGCCGGAAAGGCTCGCAGACCACCGGGGCGGCATCCCGGATGCCGAAGCGACGACTGACCAGTTCCCGCTCACGGGCGGTGGTGCGCGGCGTGATGCAGTCGACCATCGAGTTGGGAAACGTCACCTCCCGCCTGATCCAGGCGGCCAGGTAAGGGTCGATGAGTTCGGCCAGGCCGACCACGACGCTGCGCGTCACTGCGCCGTTGCCGGGGAGGTTGTCGCAGGAGAGCACCGTGAAGGGCCCAAGCCCCCTGGCCCGACGCTCGCCCAGCGCCCTGACCAGCATGCCGAACAGGGTCCTGGGCTGCGCCGGGGCGGCGGCATCGGCCCGGATCCGCGGATGACCCGGGTCGAACCGGCCGGTGGCCGTGTCGAGGAAGTACCCTCCCTCGGTGATGGTCAGCGAGACGATACGGATACGCGGGTCGCACAGCGCCCTGACGATGGCCGCAGGCGCCACGGGAACGAAGTCGACCATGGCGCCCACCACCCTCGCCGAGCTCCCCCCGGGGTCGAGGTCGACGATGGTGGAGAGCCAGTCCTGCTGCTGCAGGCGCCGGCGCATCCGGGTATCCGCCGGCATCACGCCGGAGCCGACGATCGCCCAGTCGTGGGCCTCGCCTCGCTCGAGCAGGCGATCCAGGTACATCGCCATGTGCGAACGGTGAAAATTGCCCAGGCCGATATGCAGGATCCCCGGCGCCAGCCCGCGCCGGTCATAGGCCGGCACCCCGACGTCCTGGCCGAGGGCGGCAAGGGTCTGCTGCGAGATTGTCAGCGCCATGGGATCTCCTCCTGGCCCTGCAGCGGGCCGGGCGATGTCGGTCGCTGACATTATCCGCGCATCAGGCCGATCGCGCACCCGGGCTCGGCACGCCGCCTTCCCCTCTCAGCCGAGCCGCTCGGCGAGGCGCGCCTCCAGGGTGCGCTGGTCCTCGTCGAAGCGGCGGATGCCCTCGGCCAGCTTGTCGTTGGCCATGGCATCCTGGTTATGGCCCCAGCGGAAGGCGGGCTCGTCCAGGGGCGCCGGGCGCTCGCCGGCGGCGGGGATGGTCACTGCCGGGGCCACCTCGCCCTCCTCGGCCGCCAGCTCCTCGAGCAGCGCCGGCGAGATGGTCAGCCGCGGGCAGCCGGCCAGGGCCAGCACCTGGCCGACGGTGCGGAAGCTCGCCCCCATCACCACGGTGTCGTAGCCGCCACGGCCGACTCGCTCGCAGACCCCGCGCACGAAGCGCACGCCCGGATCCTCGTCGGGGGCATACTCCTTGCCGGTCTCCTTCTTGTACCAGTCGGTGACCCGGCCCACGAAGGGCGAGACCAGGAAGACCCCGGCATCGAAGCAGGCCTGGGCCTGGGCTTCGCTGAACAGCAGGGTCAGGTTGCACTGGATGCCCTCGCGCTCCAGGCGCTCGGCGGCGCGAATGCCCTCCCAGGTGGAGGCCAGCTTGATCAGCACGCGATCGCGCCCAACGCCACGGCGGTCGTAGTGCTCGATCAGCTCATGGGCCTTGCGCACGCTGGCCTCCTCGTCGAAGGAGAGCCGTGCCGCCACCTCGGTGGAGATGCGCCCGGGAATGTGCCGAGCGATCTCGGTGCCCTTGGCCACGGCGAGGCGGTCCACGGCGTGCTCCACCCGCGCCTGTCGGTCCTGGAACTCGGCCTTCACGGCGGCGAGCTCCTCGTCGATCAGCGCCTGGTAGCCCGGCAGATCGAAGGCCTTGAGCAGCAGCGAGGGATTGGTGGTGGCGTCATGGGGCCGATAGCGCCTGATCGCCTCCAGGTCGCCGGTGTCGGCGACCACCAGGGAGTGGGTCTTGAGGCTGTCGAGTCGGGTCGTCATGGGGTTCTCCTCATTTGCGGTAAGGGCGGATAGCGATGCGATGGGTGGGCTCAGGTCACGGCGTGACGCTCGGCCAGGACGCGGCGATAGCGGGTGTACACCCGGTCATAGGCGGCAACGTGGTTGGCGTCGGGCTCCGCCCGGGACGCCTCGTCGAGGGTCACCAGGCGCTCGCAGAGCTCGGCGAGCTCACCGTCCCCCTTGCCGGCGCGATGGCACCAGGCCGCCTGCAGGGCGGCCCCCAGGGCCGCGGCATCGGTGACCGCGGGGCATACCACCCGGCTGCCGGTGACGTCGGCCACCATCTGCCGCCAGGCCGCGCTCCTGGCGCCGCCGCCGATCAGGCGAATCTCGCGAACGCCCTCGGCCAGGCTCCCGAACTGCTCCAGGCCATAGCGCAGGCCCAGGGTCGCGCCCTCCATGGCCGCGCGACACAGGTTGGCCTGGGTGACATTCAGGCCGGTCAGACCGTCGAGGCTGGCGGTGGCCTCCGGCAGCATGGGCACCCGCTCGCCATTGAAGAAGGGCAGCATCGTGATCCCCCCGGCGCCGATGGGGGCCGCGGCCACCCGTTCGCCGAAGGCCGCCAGGTCCAGGCCGAACAGCTCACGGACTCGCGTGGTCGCCGAGGTGACGTTCATGGTGCAGACCAGCGGCAGCCAGCCCCCGTGGCTGGCGCAGAAGTTGGCCACCATGGCGCTGTCGGACACCACCGGGTCCGGGGAGTAGGCGCAGAGGGTGCCCGAGGTGCCGAGGCTCAGGGTCATGAGGCCGGGACGAATGTTGCCGGTGCCGATGGCGCCCAACATGTTGTCGCCTCCCCCGCTGGAGACCAGGATGCCCTCGGGCACCCCCAGCTCGCGGGCCGCCGCGCCACGCAGGGTGCCGGCCGGCTCCCGGGACTCGATCAGCCGCGGCAGGACCCGTGCGGGATCGAGCTCCGGGGCGATCTCGGCCAGGACGTCGTGGCGCCAACACCGGGTGCGGGTATCGAAGTAGCCCGTGCCGGAGGCATCGCCGGCCTCGGCCACCCGCTCGCCGGTGAGCCAGAAATTGAGGTAGTCATGGGGCAGCAGCAGGGTGGCGATGCGCCCGTAGGCCTCGGGGTGCACCTCGCGCAGCCAGGCGACCTTCGACGCGGTGTAGCCGGTCTGCAGCACCAGCCCCAGCCGCTCCAGGCAGCCCGCCTCGCCGCCCAGGCGCTCGACCAGGTCGGCGTTCCAGGGCGCGGTCTCGGTGTCGCACCACAGCTTGGCCGGGTGCACCGGCTCGCCGGCGGCGTCCAGGGCCACCAGGCCGTGCTGCTGGCCGGAGACGCCGATGGCGCGGATCGCCCGGGCATCGATGCCGGCCCGCGACACCGCTTCCCTGAGCGCACCGCCGAGCGCTTCGATCCACTGCGCGGGAGACTGCTCGCGGCGGCCGCCCACCTGCTCGTCCAGGCGGTGCGGCCGGCTCGCCTCGCCCAGCAGGCGTGCGCCGTCGACATCGATCACCACCACCTTGGTGCTCTGGGTCCCGCAGTCCACGCCGATATACATCAGGCCCCCTCTCGCGTCGTCGCCAGCGTCTCCAGGGTGGCACGGGCACCGCGCTCATGGAGCGAGGCCAGGGCCCAGCGGTAGGCCTCGCGGAAGCGCGCGTCCTCGGCCAGGTCACCGAACAGCTCGCGGTTCTCGATAAAGGCGGTGGGCCGGGTCTGGTTCTCGGCGGCGATGGCCATCAGCTCGTCCCGCAGGCGATCCACTACCTCGATGGGCCGGCCCTGCTCGTCGACGCCCTCGGCATAGCGCGCCCAGCTGGCCACCACCGCGGCGCTGCAGCGGATCTGGCCACCGGAGGCCAGCTGCTCGCGAATGACCGGTACCAGCCACTTGGGGATGCGATCCGAGCTCTCGGCGCACAGCCGCGCCAGGGTGTCTCGCACCTCGGGGTTGGCAAAGCGCTCGATCAGCGTCTGACGGTAGCGCTCCAGGTCGATGCCCGGCACCGGGGCCAGGGTGGGCGAGGCCTCCTGGCGCATGTAGTCGAGCAGGAAATCGACGAACAGCGGGTCCTGGCACACCTCGTGGGCATAGCGGTAGCCCGCCAGGGTGCCGAAATAGGCCAGCGCCTGGTGGCTGGCATTGAGCAGGCGAAGCTTCATCAGCTCGTAGGGCACCACGTCGTCGACCAGCTGCACCCCGGCCGCCTCCAGCGGTGGCCGGCCGGCCACGAAATGATCCTCCAGCACCCACTGGGTGAAGGGCTCGCAGACCACCGGCCAGGCGTCCTCGATGCCGAAGCCTTCCCTCAGCTCGGTGATGTCGGCCTCGCTGGTCACCGGGGTGATACGGTCCACCATGGCGTTGGGGAAGGCCACCTCCCTGGCGATCCAGTCGGCGAGGCCCGGATCACGGGCGCGGGCATAGGCGCAGAAGGTTTCCCTGGCCACCTCGCCGTTGCCCTGGATGTTGTCGCAGGACATCACCGTAAAGGGGGGCACCCCCCTCTCCCGACGCCGCGCCAGCCCCTCGACGATCATCCCGAAGGTGGTCTTCGGCGCCTCGGGGTGCTCAAGGTCGTGGCGGATATCGGGGGTGTCGAGGTCGAACTCGCCGCTGACCGGGTGGAAGTTGTAGCCCCCCTCGGTGACGGTCAGCGAGACGAGGCGGATCGCCGGGTCGGCCAGCCGCTCCACCACCGCCGCCGGGTCGTCGGGGGCGAACAGGTAGTCCACCAGGCTGCCGATGACGCGGGGCTCGCGGCGGCCGTCCGGGTGCTTCACCACCAGGGTGAAGAGGTGATCCTGGGCGGCCAGGGCATCGCGCATGCGGCGGTCGCCGGCCATGACACCGACGCCGACGATGCCCCAGTCCAGCGCCTCGCCGCGATTCATCAGCACATCGAGATACATGGCCTGGTGGGCACGGTGGAAACCGCCGACCCCGAAGTGGACGATGCCAGGCGTGACACGACCACGGTCATAGGCCGGCGTGGCGACCGCGGGGGCCAGCCGGCCCAGGTTGGCGTTGTTGAGTCGGGTCATAGGGGATCTCCGGCCGAGCTGGGCTCGGCTTGGTGGGCCCGGGGCATGGACGTCAGCGCCACACCACGTCGGGCTGAATGGAGTGCGACTTGACCAGTCGCGCGTTGAGCATGTCCTTGTGGCGCGCCTTCTCCCGGGCGCCGACAGGGTCCTGGCCCATGTCGATCCAGCGCTCGATCAGGCGCCGCTCCAGGGTGGCGTCGTCGACCTCGAGCATCACGCGCAGGTCGAACAGGCCATGCAGCCCGGTCCAGGGCGCCTGGTCGAGCAGCAGGTAGTTGCCCTCGACGATGACGATGCGATGCTCGGGGGCCACCATCCGGCCTCCGGCTCGGGCCAGGTCCAGGGGACGATCGAACACCGGCACCGCCACGCTGGCATCGGTGCGCCGGATATGCTCCAGGTCATGCCTGAGCCCGTCACAGTCGAAGGTCTCGGGTGCCCCCTTGACGGGGAGCAGCCCCAGGGGCTCGAGCACGGCATTGTCGAAGTGGTAGCCGTCCATGGGGACCACCACCACCTGCCCCGGCAGGGCATCCTCCAGCGTCCGGAAGAGCTGCTCCGAGCGGTAGGATTTGCCGGCGCCGGGCGGCCCGGCCAGGGCCACCAGCAGGCGCTGACGCCCCTCGGCAAGGGCGAGGACCCGCTGGGTCACCTCGGGCAGGGAGTCGGCGTGGGGCGTGGATGTCATGGCATCACTCCTCGTCTGTCGCATCGGTCGGGGGTCGCACCGCGACCGGATCCGCGGCTCGACCGGCAGGCCATGGCATGGGCCGCCGGGGTCTCGTCGATACGGGGGCGATCTCGAGCCGGGCTCAGCTCATCCAGTTGCCGCCGTCGACGTTGAGCGTCTGGGCGACGATATAGTCGCTGTCGTCGGACGCCAGGAAGACCGCCGGCCCGGCGTAGTCCTCCGGCCGCCCCATGCGCCCGTAGGGCACCGCCTCGCCCACCAGGCGCTTCTTCTCGCCGAGGGGGCGCTTCTCGTAACGGGCGAAGAGCGCGTCGACCTCCTCCCACATGGGGGTGTCCACCACGCCGGGGGCGATGCCGTTGACGCGGATGCCGTGCTCGATCAGGCCCAGGGCGCAGGACTGGGTCAGGCTGATCACCGCCGCCTTGGTCGCGCAGTAGGTGCTCACCAGCGCTTCCCCGCGGCGCCCGGCCTGGGAGGACATGTTGATGATCGCCCCGCCCCGGCCGCGCGCCACCATCGCCCCGGCGACGGCCTGAAGGGTGAAGAAGAGCCCCTTGACGTTGATGTCGAACTGGCGGTCGTAGCTCGCCTCGGTCACCTCCAGCACCGGCTCCATGTCGAAGACGGCGGCGTTGTTGACCAGGATGTCGATGCCGCCGAAGCGGGCAGTCACGCCCTCCACCATGGCATCGATCTGGGCGCGGTCGCGGACGTCGAGGCGCACCCCCATCAGCCGCTCGGCGGCGTGCCCTTCGTCCTGCAGGGTGCCCAGGGCGTCGTCGATGGCGCCCTGGTCGATATCGGCAATGACCACACAGGCCCCCTCCTCCCCATAGGCGCGGGAGATGGCAAGGCCGATGCCACGGGCACCCCCGGTGACGACGGCGATCTTGTTCTCGAGTTTCATGAGTCGTGTCTCGCTTTGCTGGGATGATGGCGTGGGTCAGGCCGAGTAGCGCGCCGCGCCCACCAGGGCCGGCAGCTCCTGCATGTGTTCGATGACGCGCCAGGCGCCGGCGGCGACCAGGCGCCGGTCCTGGCCGGGCTGCACGTGGCTGGCACCGGTGAACCCGATCACCCGCATGCCGGCGGCATGGGCGGCGGTGACCCCGGAGACGCTGTCCTCCACCACCAGGCAGCGCTCCGGGACCACGCCAAGCGTCGTGGCCGCCAGGCGGTAGAGGGCGGGGTCCGGTTTGGGCCGTTCCACCTGTTCGGCGGTGAAGATGGGAACCTCGCCGAGCACGCTGGCGAGTCCCGTGCTCCCCAGGGACGCGAGCACCCGCTGGCGTCGGCTGTTGGAAACCACCGCCCTGGGCAGGTCGATGGCGGCGATGGCCGCGGCCACCCCGGGCATGGCCCGCAGCTCCAGGGCCAGCCGCGCCTCGATGGTCTCGTCCACCCGCTCGGCAGCCCGGGCGGGAAGCCGGTGTGCGCTCAGCCCCTCCAGGTGGGCGAGGATATCGGCAGTGGTCATCCCCAGTGCCTGGCCGAGCGCGGCGTCGGCATCGAGGTCGGGCAGCCACTCGCCAAGCAGCGCCACCAGGGTCGCCTCGGCGATCGCCTCGCTGTCCACCAGCACGCCATCGCAGTCGAAGATCAGGGTATCCATGGTTCTCCCTCAGGCACCGTCGGCGTCGGTTGCGGCCCGGTTGTCCTGGCGGCGCAGGCCGGCCAGGGGGTGGCGATCCAGGCTTGGCAGCGCCAGGCCCTGGCCGTCGAACAGATGGGCGCGATGGGTCTCGAAGCCGAAGCGCACGCGGTCATGCACCCGGTGGGCCACGTCGCCGTCGGCCATCAGGGTGATCAGCTCGTCGCCCATCTTGAGGTAGAGCGAGGTCTGGCCGCCGAGGCGCTCGATCACCTGGATCTCGCCCTCGAGGGGACCGTCGTCATCGAGCACCAGGTGCTCGGGGCGGACACCCAGCTCCAGGGAGGAGTCGCTGGCGAGCCCAGCGCCCTCCACCGGCACCCGGCAGCGTCGACCGCCGGGCAGCGTCACCTCGACGCCCTGGTCGTTCGCGCCACTCAGCGAGACCGGCAGGAAGTTCATCTTGGGCGAGCCGATGAAGCCGGCCACGAAGCGGTTGCGGGGATGGTGGTAGAGCTCCATGGGCGAGCCCACCTGCTCCACCACGCCGCCCTGCAGCACCACGATCTTGTCGGCCATGGTCATGGCCTCGATCTGGTCGTGGGTGACGTAGATCATGGTGGCGTCGAGCTCCTCGTGGAGACGCGCCAGTTCGATGCGCATCTGCACCCGCAGGGCCGCATCCAGGTTGGAGAGCGGCTCGTCGAAGAGGAAGATGCTGGGGTTGCGCACGATAGCTCGGCCGATGGCCACGCGCTGGCGCTGGCCGCCGGAGAGCGCCTTGGGCTTGCGGTCGAGCAGCGGCTCGAGCTGCAGGATCCGCGCCGCCTCGCGCACCTTCTCGCGGCGGGCCTCCTTGCCGACGCCGGCCAGGCGCAGGCTGAAGCCCATGTTGTCCTCGACGGTCATGTGCGGATAGAGGGCATAGCTCTGGAACACCATGGCCAGACCGCGGTCGGCCGGCCCCACCTCGTTGATGCGCTGGCCGTCGATGACCAGGTCTCCGGAAGTGGCGCTCTCCAGGCCGGCGATGATGCGCAGCAGGGTCGACTTGCCGCAGCCGGAGGGGCCGACGAAGACCACGAACTCCCTGTCGTTGACCTCCAGGTCGATGCCCTTAATGACGTCGGTGTCACCGAAGCTCTTGGTGACCTGCTTGAGTTGTAGCGTTGCCATGGAAGGCTCCTTGATTATTTCACCGCGCCGAAGGTCAGGCCGCGGACCCTCTGCTTCTGTCGTTGGCGAGAGCACCAGCCGAAGACCCGCCTTCGCCGTCGTCGAGAACTTATTTCACCGCGCCGAAGGTCAGGCCGCGCACCATCTGCTTCTGGGTCAGCCAGCCGAAGATGAGGATGGGCGCGACAGCCATGGTCGAGGCGGCCGAGAGCTTGGCCCAGAAGAGCCCTTCGGGACTGGAGAACGACGCGATATAGGCGGTCAGCGGGGCGGCCTGGGAGGAGGTCAGGTTGAGGCTCCAGAAGGCCTCGTTCCAGCTCAGGATCACCGACAGCAGGCCGGTGGAGGCGATGCCCGGCAGCGTCAGCGGAATCAGCAGGTAGCCCACCTCCTGAAGGGTGCTGGCGCCGTCCATGCGCCCGGCCTCGAGGATGTCCCTGGGCAGGTCCTTGAAGAAGGTGTAGAGCATCCAGATGACGATCGGCAGGTTCATCAGGGTGTAGACGACGGTCAGCCCGGTGCGGGTATCCAGCATGCCCAGATCGCGGAAGATCAGGTAGATCGGCACCAGCACGCCCACCGGCGGCAGCATCTTGGTGGAGAGCATCCACAGCAGGGTGCCCTTGGTGCGCTTGGTGGGCAGGAAGGCCATGGAGTAGGCCGCCGGGATGCCGATCAGCAGCGCCAGCAGGGTCGACCCCACGGACACGTAGACGCTGTTCCAGGCGAACTTGAGGTAGTCGGCGCGCGCATGCACCGCCTCATAGCTCTCCAGGGTCGGCGTGAAGAGGAGTGACGGCGTGGCGATGGCCTGGGCCTCGGTCTTGAAGCCGGTCAGGATCATCCACAGGATCGGGAAGAAGATGACGAAGGTGATCGTCCAGGCCAGCAGCGCCAGCCAGAGGCGCCGGTGGCGCGCCAGCGCGGCGCCGATGCCCTGACCGCCCAGCGCCTGCTGGGCCGGAGGCATCGCGGCCGTCGCCGGGCCGCTGGTGGGTGTCTTGTTGAACATCTTGTGACCTCGTTGCGTGTGTCGTGCCGGCATCAGTCTTCCAGGTTCCTGGCGACCATGCGGATCAGGAAGATCGCCACGATGTTGGCCAGGATGATGGCGATGACACCGCCGGCGGAGGCGCCCCCGACATCGAACTCCAGCAGCGCGCGGATGTAGATCAGGTAGGCCAGGTTGGTGGTGGCCAGGCCGGGACCGCCCGAGGTGGTGACGAAGATCTCGGCGAAGATGGTCAGCAGGAAGATCATCTGGATCATGATCACCACGCTGATCGCCCGCTTCAGGTGCGGCAGCGTGATGAAGAAGAACACCGCGATGGGTCCCGCCCCATCCATGCGCGCCGCCTCGACCTGGTCATCGTCCAGGGACTGCATGGCGGTGAGCAGGATCAACAGCGCGAAGGGCAGCCACTGCCAGGAGACGATGATGATGATCGACAGCAGCGGGTAGGAGGAGAACCAGTCGATGGCCGGCAGGCCGAACAGGCCGGTGAACCAGGCCAGCACGCCGTTGACCGGATGCATCATCATGTTCTTCCACACCAGGGCGCTGACGGTGGGCATGATGAAGAACGGTGAGATCGCCAGCACCCGGGCGATCCCGCGGCCGAAGAACTCCTGCTGGTAGAGCACCGCCAGCAGGGTGCCACCGATCACCGAGATCGCCAGCACCGAGCCCACCAGCACCAGGGTGGTGCCCATGGCCGACCAGAGGGCCGGGTCGGTCAGCAGGTAGCGGTAGTTCTCCAGGCCGGCGAACTGCTCCATGCCGGGCATCAGCAGGTTGTAACGCTGGAAGGAGAACCACAGGGTCATCCCCAGGGGGATCAGCATCCAGATCAGAAGGAGCGTGACGGCCGGTGCCTGCAGCGAAAGGGAGCGCAGGCCACCGACGGTACGCCCGGAGGCACGCGTCGTCATGGGAGTTACCACTTGATGTCGGAGAGGAAGGGGCCAGCCGGCGACGCCGGCCGGCCCTGTCGCGCGGCTCAGTCGTAGTAGCCGGCCTGGCGCATGGTCCGCTCGGCGCTACGCTGGGCGTTGTCGAGGGCCTGCTGCACCGGCATCTGGCCGGTCAGCGCCGCAGCCACCATCTGCCCCACCTGGGTACCGATGGCCTGGAACTCCGGGATGCCGGCGAACTGCACGCCCACATAGGGGCTCGGCTCCAGGGTCGAGTCGGTGGGGTCGGCGTTCTGCATGGCCTCGAGCACGAAGCTGGCGAAGGGCGCCGCCTCGCTATAGCGCTCGTCCTGGTAGGTGGAGGTGCGGGTTCCCGGCGGCACGCTGGTCCAGCCCTCGCGCTCACCGACCATCTCGACGTAGTCGCGCGACGTCGCCCAGGTGATGAACTGCCGGGCCGCCTCCTGCCGCTCCGACGAGGCCGGGATGGCCAGGGCCCAGGACCACAGCCAGTGGGAGCCCTTGGGGGTCACGGCCACCGGCGCCTGGGAGAAGCCCAGCACATCGGCGACGTCGGACTCGCGGGCATCGTAGATGCGCCCCGCCGCCGAGGTGGCGTCGACCCACATCGCGCAGCGTCCGCTGGAGAACAGCGCCTGGTTCTCGTTGAAGCCGTTGGAGCTGGCGCCGGGCGGCCCGTAGTTGCCGAGCAGATCGACATAGAAGGCGATCGCCTCCTGCCACTCGGGCGAGTTGATCTGCGGCTGCCACTCCTCGTCGAACCAGCGTCCGCCGAAGGTGTTCACCAGGGTCGAGACGAAGGCCATGTTCTCGCCCCAGCCCGGCTTTCCACGCAGGCAGATGCCATAGGCACCGTTGTCAGGGTCGTGGATCCGGCTGGCCCAGTCATGGACCTCTTCCCAGGTGGGCTGCTCCGGCATCTCGATGCCGTGCTCCTCGAAGAGGTCGGTGCGGTAGAAGAGCATCGAGCTCTCGCCGTAGAAGGGCAGCGCATGGAGCGTGCCGTCATGGGAGAGACCGTCGCGCACCGAGGTCAGCAGGTCGTCGACGTCATAGTCGTCGGGCAGGTCGGTGAGCGGCACCAGCCACTCGCGCTCGGCCCAGATGGGCACCTCGTAGGTGCCGATGGTCATGACGTCGAACTGCCCACCGCCGGTGGCGACATCGGTGGTCAGGCGCTGACGCAACACGTTCTCTTCCAGGATGACCCAGTCGACCTCGATGCCGGGATGCGCCTGTTCGAACTCGCTGGTCAGGCTCTGCATGATCACCATGTCGTTGTTGTTGACGGTGGCGACGCGAAGGGTCTCGGCCTGGACCTGGGAGGCGGCGGCAACGGCGGCCGCCAGGGTGGCCAGCGGCAGGGCTCGGGTGAGCTTCATGGGGGGCTCCTTTGGGGTATCGCGTTGTTATGTGTTGTCGCGATCTGATCATTTTGATCATCGTGCAATCAAATGATCGGACAGCAGCCCAAAAAAAGCAAAGCCGGGATGGCTAGACTTTGGTCGGAGGGGAGAGGCAAGCCGGCAGGGGCTCACCCTGCCTGCTCGGTGATGAACCGTGCCGCCACCTCGTCGGTGACCAGCCCCTTGAGCCAGCCGCCGCGCAGGGCGGCCAGGATGGCGGGCGCCTTGTCCCGGCCGCCGGCCAGCGCCACCAGCGGCTGGCTGACCAGCATGTCCAGCGGCAGGCTGGTGATGCGTCGACTGGTCGAGCAGTCGATCACCTCGCCCCGGGCATTCATCGGCCAGCCCAGCAGCTCCCCCACCGCCTCGAGGTCCAGCAGCTCCTCCAGCTCTCCCTCGGAGATGAAGTGATCCTGAAACAGGGTAGCCTCACGGTCGATCTTGCCGATGCCGATATAGGCGGTCTCGGCCTGGCGTGCCACGGCGGCGACGGACTGGAACAACCGCTGGCGCTGCATGGCCTCCTTCTCCTCCACCGTGCTCGCCACCACCGGCGCCGGCAGCAGGAAGCGCTCGCCACCGGTCTTGTCGGCCAGCACCATGACCCCATCGTAGCGGTTGGAGGAGCCGTCACGGGCCACGTTGCCCACCAGAGAGACGAAGCGATGCTGGGGACGCTCCACCCGGCTGAGCGCCTCCACGGTCGCTCGCACCGAGCGCCCGGTGCCCAGTGCCAGCGTCAGCGGCTTGCTGCGCTCCACCAGGCGACTGACGCGCTCGGCACCGGCCACGGCCAGGTAGTGGGCGGCCCCGTCGGCAGCCTCCGGCTCGGCAGGCACCACGTCGCAGAAGTCCAGGCCGAAGCGCTGGCGAATGGCGCTGGACATCGCCATGCAGGCCGCCACCGGATGGTCGATATGCACCTTGACCAGCCCCTCCTGGCGCGCCAGGGCCAGCAGCCGCTGCACCCCGGGGCGCGACACCCCCAGCTGGTGGGCGATCTCGTCCTGGGTCATGCCGCCCACGAAGGACATCCAGGCGGCCCTCGCCGCCTGATCCAGCCTAACCTCGAACTTGTCCAATGGCGTGTCCTCAGGCAGAACCGAAGTAGCGCTCGCGATCCTCGGGGGTGATATCGCTGATATGCAGCGGGAACCGCTGGTCGCGACGGTCGGCATAGAAGTGGCGCAGGGTGCGCTCGATGGTGGGAAAGGCGAGCTCGTCCCAGGGGATCTCGTGCTCCTCGAACAGCGCCACCTCGAGGCTCTCCGGCCCGGCGTCGAAACCGCCGGACAGGTCGGCGCGGAACATCATGTAGACCTGGTTGATGTGCGGCAGGTTGATCAGGGTATAGAGCCCGTGGATCTCGACCTCGGCGCAGGCCTCCTCGAGGGTCTCCCGGGCGGCGGCCTCCACGGTGGTCTCGGCGTTCTCCATGTAGCCGGCCGGCAGGGTCCAGTAGCCCTTGCGCGGGGCGATGGCGCGGCGGCACAGCAGCACCCGGGAGCCGCTCACCGGCAGGGTACCGGCGACGATGCGCGGGTTCTGGTAGTGGATGGTGCCGCACTCGTCGCACAGGTAGCGCGGACGGTCATCCCCGTCCGGAATGGCGAAGCGCACGGTATGGCCGCAGTGGCTGCAGAAGTTCATGGGGCTCCCTGGCAGGCTGAGAAGCGGCACGGCAGCCGCCCGGTCCAGGCTTGACGCCGGCAATGGCGGCCGGTTAGAAGGAATCAAACCCGATGGAAGCCTCATGTTAGAGAAACTTCGCGAACGCCTGCAAGCGCACCGCCCCCGCCGGGTGATGACGCGCATGCCCGAGGCGGCGGTGCTGATGCCGATCGTCGACCGGGCCGAGCCGACCCTGCTGTTCACCCGCCGCGCCGACCACCTCAACACCCACAGCGGCCAGGTGGCCTTCCCCGGCGGCAAGCGCGAGGCCCACGACCCCGACCTGCTGTTCACCGCCCTGCGGGAATCCGAGGAGGAGATCGCCCTGCCGCCGGAGCGGGTCGAGCTGCTCGGCCGGCTGTCGGACGTGGTCTCGCTGCACGGCATCCGCGTCACCCCCTATGTGGGCCTGATCCCGCCCGACCTGCCGCTGATCCCCGACCCCACCGAGCTGGATACCATCTTCGAGGTGCCGCTGCGTCACTTTCTGGAGGACCGCCGCCACCATACCGACGTGATCCCGGTGGATGGCCGCCCCTTCTATGTGCCCAACTACCATGTGGCCGGGCAGGTGATCTGGGGCCTGTCGGCGATGATGCTGGTGGAGCTGCTGGTCGAGGGGTTCGAGCGCCCGATCAGCCTGCATCGCGAGCCGGGCTGCGGCCCCCTGTGCTATTTCCCCGAACGCCTGCTGCGCATCCAGCAGCACGCCACGCCCGAGACCTGACCCCGGATGACCCCGCTGACGCACCCTTACGCTCCCGCCCTGGCCCCCCACGCCCTGCCCCAGCTGATCGATGCCCTGGTGGAACAGGGCTGGTACATCGGCGAGGGGGTCCTCGACGCCGAGCTCTGCGCCGGGCTGCAGCGCGAGCTGGCGGCGCTGGTCGAGCACGATGCCCTGGAGGCCGCCGGTATCGGCCGCGGCACCGAGCACACCCTGCGCCGCGACATCCGTGGCGACGCCATCCACTGGCTGGACCGCGAGAGCCTCGCCCAGCGACGCTACCTCGAGGCCATGGGCCAGCTGCAGCGCGAGCTCAACCAGGCGCTCTACCTCGGGCTGTTCGAGTACGAGGCCCACTTCGCCCACTACCCCGCCGGGGCCTTCTACCGGCGGCACCTGGACAGCTTCCGCGGCCGCGCCAACCGCGTGGTCTCCACCGTGGGCTACCTCAATCCCGACTGGCCCGCCGATGGCGGCGGCGAGATGGTGATCTTCGCCGCCGACGACCCCGAACGCGAGGTGGCGCGGGTCAGGCCCTGCGCCGGCAACTTCGCCTGCTTCCTCTCCGAGACCATCCCCCACGAGGTGCTGCCGACGCGACGCCCCCGCGCCAGCATCGCCGGCTGGTTCCGGCGCAACGCCTCGCTGGGTGGCCGGGTGGACCCGGCGCGCTGATGGCGGACGACGCCCCACGGGATCCGGCGCAGCGCCTGGCCTGGCTCGAGGCGCGCAACGCCCGCCTGGCCGAGGCCAACGCGGCCCTGGAGGAGGAGAAGGCGCACTACCGATGGCTGGCCGAGCGCACCACCGACCTGATCAGCCGCCACGCCCGGGACGGCACCTTCCTCTATGCCTCCCAGGCCGCCCGCGACCTGCTCGGCTATGCGCCCGAGGAGCTGATCGGCGTCTCCGCCTATGACCTCTTCCACCCGGAGGACCTGGCCGATCTGCTCAACAAGTCGCCGCGGGTCTACTACCACGACGGCTTCTACCAGCAGACCTACCGCTTCCGCGCCCGGGACGGCCACTACGTCTGGTTCGAGACCACCAGCCGCACCCGCCGCGACCCGGCCACCGGCGAGCTGATCGACATCCTCTGCGTCTCCCGCGACGTGAGCCGGCGCATCCGCGCCGAGGCCAACCGCGAGCGCTTGGCCCGGGTGGTGGAGTCGACCACCGACTACGTGCTGTTCGTCGACGGCGAGGAACGCATCTTCTCCTCCAACGAAGCCGCCCGCCGGCTGCTGGCGCGCCCGCTGCAGGAGGGCGGCGAGGCCCGCCTCGCGCTGGCCTACACCCCGGACTCCCTGGCCGAACTGCGCGAGATCGTGCTGCCGGCCGTGGCCCGCTACGGCTCCTGGAGCGGCGAACTGGAGATGCGCGGGCCCCGTGGCCCGGTCCCGGTGCTCAGCGTGGTGCTCGCCCACCGCGGCCCCGGGGCCGAGCCCGACCACCTCTCGCTGCTCAACCGCGACATCGGCCTGCGCAAGGCCAACGAGGACCAGGAGCGTCGCCACCAGGAGCAGATCGCCCACGCCAACCGCCTCGCCACCACCGGCGAGCTGGCCTCGAACATCGCCCACGAGCTGAACCAGCCGCTGGGCGCCATCGCCAACTACGCCAGCGGTGCGCTGATGCAGCTGCAGGCTGACCCCGACCGCCCCGCCGGCGACCTCCTGCTGCCGCTGACCCGCATCAACGAGCAGATCCAGCGCCTGGCCGAGCGGCTTCGCCATATCCGCACCTTCGTGCGCAAGGGCCAGACCCGCCCCCGGCCGGTGGCGCTGCTCGAGGTGGTCGATGCCGCCTGCCGGCTCTGCGAGTGGCAGTACCAGCAGGCCGGCGTGGCGCTGGAGCACGAGCTGCAGGACGCCCTGCCCCGGGTGATGGCCGACCCCGTGGCCCTGGAGCAGGTGCTGGTCAACCTGCTGCTCAACGCCCTGGAGGCGAGCCGCGGATGTCCCGGCGCGGACCGGGTCACCATCCACGCCCGGCGCACCGGCCGCCGCGAGGTCACCTTCACGGTGAGCGACCGCGGCCCCGGCGTCGCCGAGGCCGACGCCGAGTGGATCTTCGCCCCCTTCCACTCGGGCCGCCCCGACGGCCTCGGCATGGGGCTGGCCATCAGCCATTCGCTGATGGAGGCCATGGGCGGCCGGCTCGTCCTCAAGCCCGCGGCCGCCGGTTCCGGCGGCGCCACCTTTGCCGGTACACTGCTGGCCGAGCCCGGGCCGCTGGCCGCGACCCGCACGCCGTGACTGCCCAGGAGCCCCCGGTGAATCCCTTCGACCGCCCCCATGACGCGCCCCCCTGCATCGCCATCGTGGACGACGACGAGGCGCTGCGGGAGTCGCTGGCCTGGCTGCTCGACTCGGTGGGCCTGGCCACCCGCGCCTTCCCCGACGGCGAGACCTTCCTCGACGCCGCCCCCGATACCTTCGGCGCCGTGCTGCTCGACGTGCGCATGCCCGGCCTCTCCGGCCTGCAGGTGCAGCAGCGGCTGATCGAGCGTGGCGACGAGACGCCGGTGATCTTCATGACCGGGCATGGCGACGTGCCCATGGCGGTGGCCGCCCTCAAGGCCGGCGCCCAGGACTTCATCGAGAAGCCCTTCAACCACCAGCAGCTGATCGACACCGTGCAGCAGGCCCTGCGCGAGCACCAGCGGGCCCGCCAGGCCCGCGAGCGGCGCGACGCCCTGCAGGCCCGCTACGCGGCGCTGCGCCCCAAGGAGCAGCGAATCCTGGTGCACGTGGCCGAGGGGATGACCAGCCGCGAGATCGCCGATCACCTCGGCGTCAGTGCCAAGACGGTGGAGGTCTACCGGCTGCGCGCCATGAAGGCGCTGGGGGCGACGAGCCTCGCCGAGCTGGTGCGGCTCTGCGTGGCGCTGGGGCTGGTGGACGCCCTGCCTGACCGGGGTCAAGTCGACGGCGATTGACCCCCTTCCGGCGCAACCGGCGCCTTGCCGCCGGGCTCTACCAGCGCGATGATGCCGCCATTGACATGGCTTACGGTGCCACCTTGCGACGTCTCGCCCTGCTGCTCGGCCTCTGCCTTATGCTTGCCTTCACGGCGAGCGATCTGGTGCTGGCCGAGACGGACGGGACGGGTGGCCATGTCCACGAGGTTCATGCCCACCTCGACCTCGCTCCGCCCGATGCCTGCCCGGACGGCGAACATGGCCCCGAGTGCCTGGCCACCGGCCACTGCCTGAGCATCATCGCGGGCTGCCACGTCCTGGCGGCCGCCGCCTGGCAGGCAGGCAGCCTGCCGTGCCCCCCTGCTCCGGGGCTGCAGGCGCCCAGCCACCGTCTCGAGCGCCCTCCCAGAGCCTCCTGAAACCCGATGCCTGCCCCGAGCCGCCATGACGGCTCGTCAATCACGGATTTCAGGAGACTCCCATGTCAGCTCACCGCTCTTTCCGGGTCCTGGCCATCGCCCTGGCCAGCCTGTCACTTGCCCTGCTGGCCCCTCAGGCCTTTTCCGGCCCCGGCGACGCCCACGCTCACGCCGCGGCCAGCCACGAACACGACCAGCCGGCCCCCGGGCATGCCGACGAGCATCCCGATGCAGCAGCCAGCCACCACGACGACCATGCCCCCTCCCAGGCACCGCCCCCTGCCGGCACCGCAACGCCCGATCGCCATGCGGCAGGCCATGGCGATGCCCCGGCTCATGCCCACAACGGCCAGAAGCGCTCGATCCCTGACGAATGGCTGGAACGGGAGAGCCCCCTGTGGCCCAGCGACGATAACCTGGCATTCGGTCAGGAGGTGTATCAGCGCTTCTGTGCCGCCTGTCATGGCCAGAAGGGACGCGGGGACGGGGTCGCCGCCGGCGTCGCCGGCTTCGTGCCGGCGCCGACGAACCTCACCTTGCACGGCGCGGGCCATGCGGCCGGCGAGTATGCCTGGCTGGTCAGGACGGGCAACCCGCAGAGCGCCATGCCGCAGTTTGCCGGGAGGCTCGGCGAGGAGGAGATCTGGGCGGTGGTGCTCTACGTCCGCCACGCACTGGCTGCCGGCGAAAGCGGCAACCACGCCCATTGACGACAACGGGCGCCCGAGGGCGCCCGCTCCGTCATCGCGACTGGCCTCACTGCTCGCGCAGCGCCAGCTCCTCGAAGATCCCGTTGAGGGCCGGCGCCTCGTCGGGTTCCGGCTCGGGCGGGGGCTCGAGTGCCACCACCTGGCCACTGGGCTCGTCGAGCAGCCGGCGCAGCTGCTCGTAGTCGAAGGCCTGGCCGTTGGCATTGCCCTCGTTGAGGCGGGCGATGGTCTCGATCAGCGCCGACATGCCATGCTCCTGCTCCTCCAGGGGCTGGTAGACCTGCACCAGCGGCTGGCCGTCCTGCCAGCCCACCTTGATGGGCTGGTCGATGATGTTGACCTGGGTGCCCACCGGCACGTTGTGGAACACCGACTCGATATCTTCCGGGAACATGCGGATGCAGCCGCGGCTGGCGCGCATGCCGATGCCGTCGGGGTCGTTGGTGCCGTGGATCAGGTAGCCGGGAATGTCGAGCAGCACGGCATGGCGACCCAGCGGGTTATCCGGGCCGGGCGGCACCACGGCCGGCGCCGGGTCCCCTCGGGCAGCCGCCTCTTCACGCATCGAGCGCGGCGGATACCAGGCCGGGTCCTCCAGACGCATGGTGGTCTTGGTGATCCCCAGCGGGGTGTCGTAGCCCTCACGGCCGATGCCGATGGGGTAGGTCTCGACCCGCGGCGTCTCGCCCTCGCCCACCTCCGGATAGTAGTAGAGGCGCAGCTCGGCGATGTTGATGACGATCCCGGTACGCTCGGCATCGGGCAGGATGAAGCCACCGGGAATCGTCACCTCGGTGCCCTCGCCCGGGATCCAGATGCTCACGTCCGGGTTGGCGCGCACGATCTCCTCGTACCCGACATTATGCCGCCGGGCGATGTCGATCAGGGTGTCCTCGTGGTCCTCCACCGTCACGGTGTAGGCCTCGCCGATCACGTTGCCCTCCGCGGGCAACGGATGGTGGCCGCTAGGCCATTCGGGCTCTTCCGCCAGGGCGGCGCCGGAAAGTGCCAGCGCGCCGGCGAGAAGCCCGCCCAGGGTCACGGATAACCACGCCGGGGTCTCCCCCGCCCCCTCCGGCCTTCGTCTCGCTATTGCCATCGATTCACCTCGTCAAGGCAGCCTCGGCCACATGGCCTCGGAATCATTATCGTGTCCGTAGTGTAATGGGCCGAGCCGCGGCCATGAGCCGCAAGAGTGTTGAGATTTGTCACCGTGGGCCCTACCACCTTACACCGGCCGTTTCGTGGCAAACCGACCTCACAGGACCGGTGCCAGCAGGTATGACGCGCGGGCCGCAACCCGATGCCAGAGCGGATACCCATCGATCTCGCCAGGGCGCATCCGCCTCGATCCGGCAAAATCAGCCTCGAACATGGTTTGGACCTCGGCGGCGAAGCCGGGGTCCATCACCAGCGCCGTGACCTCGAAATTGAGGCGGAAGGAACGATTGTCGAGATTCACGGTGCCCACCGCCGCGCCGATGTCGTCCACCAGGAAGGCCTTGCCATGCAGGAAGCCCTCCTCGTAGCGATAGACCTTGACCCCCGCCTCGAGCAGCGAATCGAGGAAGGCGTAGGCGGCGAAGTAGGTCAGCGGATTGTCCGGGCGCTCCGGGATCAGCACCCGCACGTCCACGCCGCTCAGTGCGGCCAGCTTGAGCATCGCGATCACCCCCTCGTCGGGCACGAAGTAGGGACTGGAGATCCAGATCCGCTCATGGGCGGCGTGGATTGCCTGCTGGATCATCAGGCTGGCGGTCTCGAAGCGGTCTGCGGGCCCGGTCGGCAGGATCAGCACCGGGGTACCGTGGTGACTCGGCAACACCGGCGACCAGGGCAGCTCGGGAAGTTCCTCCGTGGCCCAGTGCCAGTCCTCGAGGAACACCAGCTGCAGCGCCAGGGCCGCCGGTCCCTCGATCATCAGATGGGTGTCGCGCCAGGGACCGATGCTCGGGTGGCCATGCAGGTACTCGTCGCCGATGTTGAAGCCCCCCACCCAGGCCCGCTCGCCATCGGCCACCACGATCTTGCGATGGTTGCGGAAATTGAGCTGGAAGCGATTGCCCGGCCCGCGGGTAGAGTGGAAACGGTGCACCCGGATCCCGGCCTCCTCCATCTCCTGGAGATAGCGGCCCGGCAGCGCATAGCTGCCGATCTCGTCATAGAGGAAGAAGACCTCGACGCCCTCCCGTGCCTTCTCGATCAGCCGGGCCTGCAGCGCCAGCCCTACCTCGTCGGCGCGCACGATATAGAACTGCACCAGCAGATAGCGCTCGGCCGACTCGATACCGGCGAACAGGCTCCCGAAGGTCTGCTCGCCATCGATCAGCAGCTCCACCCGGTTGCCACCCAGAAACGGTAGCTTGGCCAGCTGCTCGACGCCCACCAGGTGCTTGTCGGCGTGAGCGGCCGAGACCCCGTGAGCGCGCAGCTCCGCCAGCTTGTCGGCCAGCGCCTGCCCCAGCGCCGAGTCCTCGTCACGTCGGGAAGACACATAGCCCTGGAACTTGGTTCGTCCGAATACCCAGTAGGCGGGCACGGCCACATAGGGCACCGTATTCAGGGAGACGATCCACGCCACGGCCCCCTGGGAGGTACGGCTCGACATCATCGCATCCAGCGACGAGGCCAGGCCCACCAGGTGGGCGATGCCCATCACCAGCAGGAACCGGCGCCAGGGTCGACGTCGCCAGGCCGGCACCTGGCCAGAGGCGGGTGTCACTCGTGACCCACTCACCTGCGGCATCCTCTCTGGCGTCCTGCACGCAACCTCACGCTCATCATGGCCGTTTCTCTCGTGCCGAGTCGGCGGAGGCGGCGCTGGCAGAGTCAACCTGCTGGAGATAGCTCACGCCCAGCAGCTGGCGACGCGCCAGCCAGACGATCAGCGGCGGCAACAGGAGCCACTGCAGCAGCGGGGCCAGCCCCGTCCCCAGCAGTGGCAGGGTGGGCATCAGCTCACCGTACTGCCAGCGATCCTGCAGCACCGTGGCATGCCACTCCAGGCCGATCGTGATCACGACGCCCACCGCAACAAAGCCCAGAAGTTCACGCGCATCCGGGCAGCGCAGCCAGTCGCGCCGTCGCCGCACCCCCGCCACGACCCAGTAGGCGACAAGGGCGATGAGCACGTCACCCAGGGTCGCCCGTGCGCAGAACAGGACGGCGTCCCAGTGCGCCATGGACGGCATCTCGGCGAAGAGGGGGACCTGCAGGAACTCCCAGGGGAAGTTGAGCAGCAAGGCGAACAGCGCCACGTTGTATTCCGGGGTGGCCAGAAGTTGCCTCACCGGGCCGCCTTCGACCTTGGCGAGCCTGTGCCTTCGTCCTGTCACTTCCTCCTTCCCTTAGGCGGCGACTGATGACAGCTCCAGGGTTCCTGGCGGGCGTTATCCTTCACGTTCTGATCGACGAATCGGTAGTGTTCTTCCTTGTACCGGTTCCACCACCCCCGGCTGATGGTCACGGCGTGTTTCTCGAGAATCTCCTCGATGCAGTCGAGACATAGCCGCGTCGCGTCATAGGCGAAGTCCAGCCGGTGCTTTCCAGCGTCGTAGGAGACGCTATCCAGCCCGGACAGCGCATCGATGTCGGCCACTGCGGCGCCTATCGCCGCCTCATCATTGGGCTCGAGCTTCAGGTGCCGGGTCACCAGGTGGGTTTCGGATACGCCGACACGATGATCGTGATGACTCATGAGGCCACCTCCATGGTTTGACGCCGCGACCAGCCGATCAGCGCGATGCCGGCCAGGATCATCGGCAGGGTCAGCAGCATGCCCATGGTCACCCAGCCGAAGGCGATGAAGCCGATATGGGGGTCGGGCAGGCGCACGAACTCCACGGCGAAGCGGAAGACGCCATAGAGCAGCAGGAAGAGCCCGGAGATCAGCCCGGTGCGGCGTGGTTCGCGGGACAGCCACCAGAGCACCGCGAAGAGCACTACCCCTTCCAGAGCGAACTCGTAGAGCGCCGTGGGGTGGCGCGGCTCCGGCCCCATGTGCGGGAAGGGCATCGCCCAGGGCAGCTCGCTGACCCGGCCCGGCAGCTCGTGATTGATGAAGTTGCCGATCCGTCCGGCACCGAGGCCGATCGGCACCAGCGGGGCGATGAAGTCGGTCAGAGACAGGAAGCCGAGCCGCTTCCTGCGCGCGAACAGCCAGGCCGCGACCAGCACCCCGATCAGGCCGCCGTGGAAGCTCATCCCCCCTTCCCAGATCTTCAACAGCCATAGCGGGTCGGCCAGCCACTGGTCGCTGCCGTAGAAGAGCGCATAGCCCAGCCGCCCGCCGAGCACCACGCCCACGGCGGCGTAGAAGACCAGGTCGCCGATATCGTCGTGGGTCAGGCCCAGGCGATGCGCGCGACGGCGACCCAGCCACCAGGCGGCGACGAGGCCCAGCACGTACATCAGGCCATACCAGTGGATCGCGAACGGGCCGAGGCTGATGGCCACCGGGTCAATCTGGGGATATTGCAACATGCGGCACCTCCCGGTTCACTCGAGACGCGACCAGTCGCGTCCACCGTTTTCGCTGATCAGCAGCTGGTTCAGGTCATCGGCCGCCACCAGGCGCTGGGGGTCACTCGGATCCACCGCCAGGTGCATCAGATAGCGCTCTCCCCAACCACGCGTCACCACCTCCCAGTCCCGGCTGGCTTCCTCGGCTCGCATCAGGCCGATGTCCAGCATGAAGGCGTAGAGCGTCCCCTGGCTGGCCACCACCAGGCTCGCAGGGCGGCGATCGGCATGGATCTGGCGCCAGCGCTCGCCGCCGTCCGGGCTCATCAGGAGTCCGGTCTGAGTCGCGGCATAGAGCTGTCCGGGGTCACGGCTCGAGGCGACCAGGGCAATCAGCCCGGCCGGTGCCCTGCCCTGAACCCGCCAGTTGCTCCCCCCATCCTCGCTGACCTGGAGCTGGCCGGCGTGGGCCCCGTAGAGCACGTTGGTGCTGGCCGCGCTGATGGCCAGCTGATGGAAGTCCACCGGGCCATCGACACCCGCCGCATGCCGTGACCAGCTGCGACCTCCATCGCGGGACTTCACCACCCCGAGATTGCCTCCCCTGGCCGGATGGCCGCTGGCGAAGAAGGTCTCGGCTTCTTCGGGATGGGGCGCGAAGCCCATGAAGTCATGGGTTTCCTCCGAGACCCGGCGGGCCATCCCATCGCTACCCACGGCATAGAAGCCGTGGTGGGTGGCCAGCCACAGTCGCTCGCCGTCGGCCAGGTCGAAGGCCAGGCCGTGAATGTGGGTCTGCTGTCGCAGCTGCTCGAGGCTGATGCCGCTCGGCTCGCGGGAACAGCCCGCCAGCAGGGTCAGCAGCACGGCCATCAAGAGTGGCCATCGATAGTGGGTCATGACGTCACTTCCTTCTCCTTCATCAGGTGTGGCCGGCGCCATGCGAAGCCGCCGCATGGCGCCGAAGCAGGCCAAGGCAGGATCAGCTCACGCGGATCGTTGCCATCATGCCCAGCTCCTCGTGCTCGATGATGTGGCAGTGGAACAGCCAGTCGCCGGGCTCGCGGAACACCAGGCGCAGCTTGAGGCGCTGGTAGGGCGCCAGGTTGACGGTGTCCTTCCAGGCCAGCCAGGGCGCCTCGCGCCACTCGCCGTCGGCATCGCGGGTGGCGATCACCTGGAAGTGGGTGCCATGCACGTGGAAGGGATGATCCATGTGGGAGTTGTTGAAGACCTCCCACTCCTCCACCTCGCCGGCCTGCCCCTCGAACAGCACCTCGCCCATGGCGAAGGCACGACCGTTGATCAGGAAGTCCACCGCCGGCCGGCCGGCCATCTCGGACATGCCGTGGCGCGCTCCCTGGCCCGCCTGGGCGGCGCCGTGGTCCATTCCGTGAGCGGCGCCGTGGCCACCGCCACCATGAGGCATCGCGTCGCTGCCGTGGGCGGCATGGCCGGCCGGTGCCGCGACCATGCCGCCATGATCGCCGTGGCCGGCCGGTGCCGCGGCCATGCCGCCATGATCGCCGTGGCCGGCCGGTGCCGCGGCCATGCCGCCATGATCGCCGTGGCCGGCTTCCGGCATGTTGCCTGCGTCGCCATGGCCCGCGTCGTGGTCGCCGTGGCCGGGCATCACCTCGGTCAGTTCCACCCGACGCTGCACCCCCGGCTCGCCCAGGGGCTCGACGCGACCCAGCCGTTCGGGCAGCGCGACGGCGGGGTGTACGCCCGAGTCGAGGGTGTGGATGGCCAGCAGCGGGGCGACCTGGTCCAGGTGGGACGGCCGCGGCCCCATCCAGCCGCGCTCGTAGGGATGACTGGCCAGCTGGAAGCGTCCCTCGGCCTGCTCGCTCACCCGCACCAGCAGGTCGGCACGCTCACCCGGGGTGAGCAGCAGCTCCTCGAGGAGCTGCGGCCGCTCGATCAGCCCGCCGTCGGTGCCGATCAGGGTCAGCTGGTGCTCGTCCAGGCGCAGGCGCAGGTAGCGGCCGGCGCAGGCGTTGATCAGCCGCAGGCGCAGGGTGGTGCCCGGTGCCACGTCCAGGCGCGGTTCACGCTGCCCGTTGACCAGCACCAGCTCCCCCTCGCGGCCGTTCATCCAGTCCTCGGCGGTATGCGGCGCCACCGCGCCGTTGGCCGCCAGGCGCAGGTCGCTGACCACCAGCAGGTGCTCCTCCACCTCCACGGGCAGCAGATCCCGGGGCGGGCGCACCAGCAGGGCCCCCGCCAGGCCATGGGCGATCTGTGTGGCCAGCACGCCGTGAGGGTGGGGATGGAACCAGTGCAGGCCGGCGCTGCCCTCGGGGAAGGTGTAGTGGTAGCGGCGCGACTCGCCCGGTGCCACGGCGTCCCAGGGGACACCATCCTGGGCCTGGGGAACGGGCACGCCATGCCAGTGCACCGTGGTCTCCTGCGCCAGTTCGTTGATGAGGGTGATGTCCAGCTCATCCCCTTCGCGCACCTCGATCAGCGGCGCCACCTTGCCGTTGTAGAGCCACAGCCTGGCCTCGAGCTCATCGCCGAGCGGCACCGAATGAGGGCCCGGCGTCAGCGCGCTGTGAAAACGGCCGGCCGTCTCGCTCAGGTTGTTGATACGCGGCAGCGGCCGCAGCGGCTGGCCGCCTTCGGGCAGCATGGCAGGTGCCATGCCGTGGAGTTGCTGGCGGCTGGCAGCGAGGGCCATGGGGCTGGCCGCAGACAGCACCAGGCCACCCAGGGCCGAGTAGCGCAGAAATTCGCGACGATTCATCAGGTAGTCCTCGTGACATGAACACGCTCACCGCGGGGAGTTGCCCGCGGCGCCATCGGGTGATGAGGTTCAGGTACGAGGGGGGCGCTCGAAGGGAGCGGAAGGCCCCACCGGATGGCCCAGGCCAGGACCGGCCAGGGGCAGGGAAGACGCCAACGAGGGATCGGCCAGCAGATCCATCGAGGATTCACACTGGGCACAGGGCATGCAGCAGGGGGAGGCCATGGTGGCTTCCGGCTCATGCGGATCGGCGGTTGCCGAGAGGTCCCAGGCTGACGGGGCCTGCATGGCCGAGCCCTCCATGACATGACTCTCCAGGCAGGCAGCATCACCATGGTGCCCACCCGCGGCTGCGGGCGGCGCGATGGCCAGTACCAGGGACATCAGCAGGCTGAGCAGCCAGTGACAGGAGAGTCGGCGCATGGGGTGAAACGGCCTTGTCAGGCAATGGAAGCGCGAGTATTTCATGGCCACGTGGAGCACCGCAACCCGGGTCCTGCCCGCAGGTTTACCGTCTGACACCTTTTACTCTTGCTCAACGGAAAAGAATGCCATGGCGGCATTGACCTTTGTGTGACACATACCTTCTACACTCAGCCCAAAGGCCCTTGAAAGGGCCTCAATAGCCGCAAGGAGAATGATCATGGACTTTCGCAAGCAGACCCTCGCACTCGGACTCACCCTGGCCATCGGTGCCGGTGGTTCCGGGATCGCCCTGGCCCAGGGCATGCCGGACAGTCAACCCGGCCAGGGTGCCATGGGCCCCGGCATGACGGGTGGAATGATGAGCGGCGGCGGCCAGGGCGACATGAGCCCCGGCATGATGATGGGCGGCGGCCAGGGCGGCATGGGCCCCGGCATGATGGATGGCGGCCAGAGCGGCATGGGCCCCGGCATGATGATGGGCGGAATGGGCGGAATGATGGGCCCCGGCCAGGGCGGCATGGGTCCCGGCATGATGATGGGTGGCGGCATGATGCCCTGCCCGATGATGGGTGGCGCCGGCATGGGCATGATGCAGGAGATGCTCGAGCCCGGCCAGCGAGCCGAGATGCGCGAGCTGATGCAGGAACATCGCCCCGCCCAGTTCGAGCGCAAGGGCCGCCTGATGAACCTGCGCGACGACCTGATGGCCGAGATGCATGGCGAGCGCCCAGATCCCGAGCAGGTGCAGGAACTCCATGGCCGCATGGCCGAGCTGCAGGGCGAGATGATGGCCGAGATGGTGCGCATGCGTAACGCCATGCACGACCTGCTCAGCGACGAGCAGCGGCAGCAGCTGCGTGAGGCGCCACCCGCCGCCGTCGACCCGAATGATCACGACTCCCATCACTGAACGGGGCTGTCAAGGATCCGGCAACAGAAGGGACGGCCAGTGAGGGCCGTCCACTCGTCGATGTGAGCAGGAGGCATGTGATGAGCGATTCGACGCCGAACAGGATCACCCTGACGGTGCCCGGCATGGGCAGCAACCACTGTGCCGGCATCGTGCGCAAGACGCTCGAACGCCTCGATGGCGTGGGCGAGATACAGACCAATATTGCCAACCACCATGTCAGCGTGACCATCGAAGCCGGGGGGCCCGAGGGCGACACCTTGAAGAAGGCTGTCGAGGGGGCCGGCTATGACGTGGCCGCCGTGAGCGGCGGCGGCTCCCAGAAGCGCCAGGTGCGGCTGACGGTGCCCGGCATGGGCAGCGACCACTGTGCCGGCATCGTGCGCAAGACGCTCGAACGCCTCGATGGCGTGGGCGAGATACAGACCAATATCGCCAACCACCATGTCAGCGTGGCCATCGAAGCCGAGGGTCCCGACGGCGACACCTTGAAGAAGGCCGTCGAAGGCGCCGGCTATGACGTGGCCGCCGTCCAGGCCGACGACACGGAGGAAGCCGACGACGCCGAGATCGAGGAAGCCTATCTCGCTCAGGCACGCAAGCGGCTGATCATCGCCGCGGTCCCCACCACCCTGATCATGATGCTGATGATGCCGCACATGTTCTGGCAGCCGATCCCGGGCTACCTGGCCATCATCGCCGTGTTGGCCTTCCCGGTGGTGTTCCTCCAAGGCGGTATCGCCACCCACAGGTCGACCTGGCGCTCGCTGAAGAACCGCACCTTCAACATGGACGTGCTGATCTCCATGGGCAGCCTGCCGCCCTACCTGATCGGCCTGGTCGGCTTCGTCTACCCCATGACCTCGTTCATCGAGATGGCCGCCACCATCATGACCTTCCACCTGCTGGGCCGTTACCTGGAGGCCCTGGCCAAGGGACGTGCCTCCCAGGCCATCCGCCGCCTGCTGACCCTGGGCGCCAAGACGGCACGCGTGGAGCGCGATGGCGAAGAGGTCGAGGTGCCGGTGAAGGAGCTTGCCCCGGGCGACATCATGGTCGTGCGTCCCGGCGACAAGATACCCACCGACGGCGAGGTGGTCGAGGGCGAGAGCCATCTCGACGAGTCCATCGCCACGGGTGAGTCGATCCCGGTCTACAAGAGCACGGGCGACAGCGTGATCGGTGCCACCATCAACAAGGAGGGGCGCCTGCGGGTCAAGGCGACCCGGGTCGGCGGCGATACCTTCCTCTCCCAGGTGGTGCGCCTGATCGACCAGGCCCAGGGTTCCCGGGTGCCGATCCAGGAGTTCGCCGACCGCATGACCGGCCGCTTCGTGCCGGCGGTGCTGCTGATCGCCCTGGCCAGCCTGATCGTCTGGGCACTGTTCCCGGACGCCCTGCGCCCGGTCCTCGACTGGGGCGCGACCTTCCTGCCCTGGGTGAACCCCGAGGCCGCCACCCCGGTGCTGGCGATTCTGGCTGCCATCGCCGTTCTGGTCATCGCCTGCCCCTGCGCCCTGGGCCTGGCCACCCCCACGGCGCTGATGGTGGGTTCCGGCATCGGGGCCGAGCGCGGCATCCTGATCCGCTCCGGCGAGGCGATCCAGACCTTCAAGGACGTCAAGGTGATGGTGCTCGACAAGACCGGCACCATCACCCGCGGCGAGCCCAGGCTCACCGAGGCCGTCACCGCCGAGGGCGTCGAGGAGACACGCCTGCTGGCCCTGGCGGCGAGCGTGGAGAACGCCTCGGAGCACCCCATCGCCCGGGCCATCGTCGACGGCACCCGAGAGCGTGACATCGAGCTCCAGGAGGTCAGCGAGTTCCGCTCCACCGGCGCCCGCGGCGTCTCCGGCAGGGTGGGCGACGAGACGGTGCTGATCGGCAATCGCCGGCTGCTCGAGGAGGAAGGCGTGGCCGGCCTCGACGCCCTGAATGACGCCATGGACGAGCTCGAGGCCAAGGGCCGCACCGTGGTGATCGTCGCTGCCGACGGCCAGGCGCTCGGCCTGGTGGCCGTGGCCGATACCCTCAAGGAGGAATCGATCGAGGCCATCCGCGGGATGCATGAGCTGGGCCTGCACGTGGTGATGATCACCGGCGACAACGAGCGCGCCGCCCGCACCGTGGCCGACGAGGTCGGCATCGACGAGGTCCAGGCTGGCGTGCTGCCGGAGGGCAAGGTCGATGCCATTCGTGCGCTACAGGAGAATCACGGCCAGCACGTGGCCATGGTGGGCGACGGCATCAATGACGCCCCCGCCCTGACCCAGGCCAACGTCGGCATCGCCATCGGCGCCGGGGCCGACGTGGCCATCGAGGCCGCCGACGTGACCCTGGTGCGCGGCGAGCTCACCAGCGTGGTGGAGGCCATGCACCTTTCCCGCGCCACCTACGGCAAGATCGTCCAGAACCTGATCTGGGCCAGCGCCTACAACGTGGCGGCCATTCCCATCGCCGCCATCGGCCTGCTGCACCCCATGATCGGCGTGATCGCCATGACCGCGAGCTCGCTCTCGGTGATCGGCAACTCGCTGCTGCTCAAGCGGGGCTTCGTCCGCGAGAACCCGCCGGGAGAATCGACATGAACCGACTTCACCACTGGATGATGACCGCCTGCCTGGTGCTGATGGGGGTCGCCATGCTCGTCGTGCTGTGGCGCGGCAACCCCTTCGGCGCCGGCACCTGGCTGCTGCTTCTGCCCATGGGGCTCTGCCTGGGAATGCATCTTTTCCTGCACCGGCACGCCCATCAAGATGAGGAGTAAGCGGCCAGCCGGGAAGTTGCCCTGGGTCAATACGCCGGTGCTGCCGACGCGGCATCCTGACACCATCATCCAGGAGGCATCGTCATGACTCGCCCCGTCATCGCATCAAGGCACAGCGCAGGAGGAGGCCGCCTGCTGGCCCTGCTCCTCGCGCTGCTGCTGGCGGTGACCAGCCTCTCGAGCCATGGCGCCATGGAGAGCCACCAGGCCGACTGCGGGCTCGCCGCCCCGGCACAGCTGCTCGACGGCGACACGCCGGACGAGCCTCGCTGCGCCAGCTGCGCGGCGCTGCCGCCCTCCATCGACCTGGCCACGGCCGCTCACCGCTTCCCGGCCTTCGCCCCGGCGCTGGCCGTGATCGCCCACCGTCCCCGGCCCCCCCGGCGCCCTCCCAGGGCCTGACCGAACGCCCGGCGGAACCCTCCGCCCCGAAGGCCGTGCGCCTTCCCGACCCATTCGGATCCGTTCGTCAGGAGATACTCCCATGCTCAACAACTGCCTCGCCCTGATGGGCAACCTGTCCTGGCTGGGCTGGCTGATGCCCGTCGCCATGCTCGCCCTGCTCGGCCTCGGCATCGCCGCCCTCGCCAAGTACCTGTTCACCTCCCGCCCCACGTCCCGCGACCTTCCGGAGGCCCGCTCATGAACCGCACAGGCTCCACCCTCCTGCTCTCCGCCGCCCTGCTGCTGGGCGCCGGCACCGCCCAGGCCGCCCTGCCCGACGAGGCGACCCTGTTCAAGAACCCCCAGTGCGGCTGCTGCGACGAGTACGCCCGCCAGCTCGAGGCCCGCGGGGTCACGGTGAAGATCGTCGACGACATCGAGGTGGGCAAGATCAAGCAGCGCGTCGGGCTGCCCTATGGCCTGGGCTCCTGCCATACCCTCCAGATGGGCGGCTACGCCATCGAGGGACACGTGCCCTTCGAGGCGCTGGAGAAGCTCTTCGAGGAGCGCCCCGACACCCGCGGCATTGGCCTGGCCGGCATGCCCATCGGCACCCCCGGCATGCCCGGGCCCAAGCAGGGCGACTGGAACGTCTACCAGTTCCGCGACGGCGAGGCCTCGCCCTTCATGACCCTCTGAGCCAGCGGGCCACGCCGGCCCCTCGACGCCGCCCCGGCCAGCGCCGGGGCGGCGTCGCTGTGACGGGCATATGCCCATGTCGAATTTGGCTCAGTGCAAGGCCTGCCCTGAGTAAACCGGCGAGGGTACACGGGGGTAAGCCCGCATCACGTGCCGGAAGACCTCGCCTGTCTTCTCCAGCACCTCTTCCTCGCTGTAGTGGTCCACCGGCAGGCCGGTGCGGTCGTCCCACAGGAAGTCACGGATGATGATCTGAACCGTATCGCGGCTGGACTCGCGCTCCTGCCAATGGTCGATCTCGGTGATCCTCGCCTTCAGGTTCTCCAGCAGCTCCACCGACACCCGCTTGATGCGGCGAATCTCGGCGCCGCTCAGTTCCGGCTTGCGCAACAGGTCGAAGATCGCCAGCGACTCTTCATCCATCCCTTCCCGCTTGGCACGAGCCGCTTCTTCATCCAGTTCAGACAGCGCATCCAGCAGTCCCTCGAAGGTCTGCTCCACGGTCGCGCGATCCTTCTCGCGGTTGTAGTCGGCCACCAGCTTCTCATAGTGGTTCTGAAAGTCGGTGCGCAGCGGGTTCTGCAGCAGCAGACGCTGCAGCTTCTGCTCGACCACCTGGCTCAACTCCTGCACCAGGGTGCGCTGCTGCTTGCTCCTCTCGAACTCCTTCTTGAGGCGCTCGAAGTCGATGGCGCTGATATCATAGACGCCGGCCTCACGTACGCGGTCGTTCGGTGCGCGAACCTCGATGGCTTCATCCACCACGCCATGCAGCTCGCGGATGATATGCGAGATGTCGGCCTGCTCGCGGTCCTGCTGCAGGCTCTTGTAGACGATATCGATGGCGTCCCGGTCGGCACGGCGGGCGTTGACGCCCTTGGCGTTCAGACAGGCCTTGAACTTCTTGAACACCTCGCGGCACATCACCTCGAAGCGCTTGCGGCTCTCATCGCTCTCGTTGGCCGCCTCCTTGCAGGCGACGATGGCTGCATTGCGCGCAAAGCCGCTGGTGGTCTGCACCGCCGCCAGCGAGGCCTCGCGCGCGGCCAGGAAGGCCTTGGTCATCGCCACGGCCTCGTCCAGGTCGGCCAGAAGCTCCTCCTCCGGACGCGCGGGGTCGCGGCCATCCCCCGGGTCGCCCTCCCCGGTGGTGCCGGCGAAGGTGGCCAACGCCTTGCGCAGATGACGCAGAATCCCGCAGTAGTCGACGATCAGGCCGTTGTTCTTGCCCTCGCTGACCCGGTTGGCGCGGGCGATGGTCTGCATCAGGGTGTGGGCCTTGAGCGGCTTGTCGAGATAGAGGGTGGCGAGGCTCGGCACGTCGAAGCCGGTCAGCCACATGGCGCAGACGATGGCGATACGGAAGGGGTGCTGTTCGGCCTTGAAGGCGTCATCCAGCGCCATGCGCTGCATGTGGCGGAACTGGGGCAGCTCGCGCATCGATGCGGGCAGCGCCATGCCTTCCTTCATCAACCGCCGATAGGGGGTGATATCCAGGTCCCAGCGGCGAAACTTCTCCTCCTCGCCCTGCTCCTCGCTGACCACTACCGCCATTCGCGTCTCGCGCATCCAGGCGAGCTGCCGCGCCCGGAACAGTTCCTCCTGCTCATCGGCGCACCTGGCCAGCGACCTCTCCAGCTCGTGGATCTTTGAGTCCCAGTAGAAGCCGATCAGCTTGTGCATGCGCACGCAGGTGATCTTGTCGATGCACACCAGCATCGCCTTGCCCGTCTCCCAGGCGTTGGCGTAGTGCTCGACGAAGTCCTTTGCGACCCGGTCCAGCCGCTTGCCCGCGGTGATGATGTGATAGTCCCGCTTGAGATCACGCTCGAGGCGCTGCTCCACGTCCACGTCGTCGGTCTCGAACTGCTCCAGGCGCTCAGCGATGCGTTCATTCATATCGCCGATGGCCACACCCAGCTTGTCGCCGCGGGCGTCGTAGTAGAGCGGCACCGTGGCCTGGTCCTCCACGGCGCGCTGGAAGTCATAGGTAGAGACGTAGTCGCCGAACATCCGCCGGGTGATCTCGTCGTCCTTGAACAGCGGCGTGCCGGTGAAGCCGATCACGCTGGCCTGCGGCAGGGCATTGCGCATGTTCAGCGCCAGGCTGCCGTACTGGGTACGGTGGGCCTCGTCGGAGATGACGATGATGTCGTCGCGCCGGTTGGGCGGCATCTCCGGGCGGAACTTCTGGATCAGCGAGAACAGGTAGGCCTTGTGCTGCCCCAGCAGCGCCTCCAGGTGATCGCCGCTGCCGGCACGACAGGGGTCCCGATCGTTGTCCACCAGCCCGCAGCCGGCATAGGTCTTGTAGATCTGGGTATCGAGGTCCTCGCGGTCGGTGAGCACCACGAAGGTGAAGTTGCCGCCCAGCTTGCGGTGCACCTTGCGGGTGAACATCACCATGGAGTAGCTCTTGCCGGAGCCCTGGGTATGCCAGAACACGCCCAACTTGCCCTGCCGCTGGCGGCGTTCGCGCACGGCCTGTACCGCTCGGTTGACACCCAGGAACTGGTGGTTGCGGGCGATGATCTTCTTCGGCTCACCTGCCGAATCGTCGAAGAGGATGAAGTTCTCGATGATATCCAGGAAGTTGCGCCGCTCGCAGACGCCCTTGAGCAGGGTCTCCATGTCCACCGAGCCGGGGTCCTCCTCGGCCAGGCGCTTCCAGTCGGTGAAGTGCTCCCAGCGGCTGGTCAACGACCCCAGCTTGGCCTTCTCGCCGTTGCCGAACGCCACCAGGGCATTGTGGTGGAAGAGGTGCGGCACCTCGCCCTTGTAGCTGGAGAAGTTCTGCTCGAAGGCGGCACGCAGGTGCTTGCCGATGTTCTTGCACTCCATGAACAGCAGCGGCAGGCCGTTGACGAAGCCGATGATATCGGCCCGGCGGCGGTAGAGGTCGCCCTGCACCCACAGCTCCCGCACGCAGAGGAAGTCGTTGTTGTCCGGCTCGTCGAAGTCGATGAGCCGCAGGCGCTCGCGGCAGCGCTCGCCCTTGGCGTCGCGGAAGGTGACCCAGACGCCGTCGCGCAGCTGGGCATACTTGTCGCGGTTGGTGGCCGCCAGGGACTGGGCCACCGGCGAGGCCACCACCTGGCGCACGGCATCGTCGTAGGCCTCGGCCGGCAGCCCGGGGTTCAGCCGAGTCAGCCGCTCACGCAGGGTACGAGTCAGCACTACCTCGCGCTCGGAGCTTCGCCCCAGCAGGCTATCCGGCCCGAAGTCCTCCTGGTTCCAGGCCAGCACCGAACGCCAGCCAAGCCGCTGTTCCAGATAGTCGGCGGTGGTCTGCTGGACCAGGGTATCTTCGCTGTAGGGGCTCGGGCTCATCACGCATCCTTGTCGTTCGGCTCCGGGGCGTGCTCTTCGAGGTAGCGCCGACCGTGCTCGGTCAGCCGGTAACGCTGCTTGCTGCTGCGGGGCTTGTCGGGGATGGTCATTTCCAGCAGGGCCTCCTCCAGCAGCGGTGCCAGCACCTGATTACGAAACTTGGTGCGGTCCGAACGGCCGGCGACCGCCATCAGCTCCGTTATGCCTTGATCTTCGTGGCATTTCACCAGGATCGCAACTTGGTGCCGACTTAGTGCCGACTTGGTGCCGACTTGGAGCCGACTTGGTGCCGACTTGGTCCCTGCCTGGTCCCCGACTTCCGTGGCATCGGGACCCGGTCGCGCCTGACTGGCCTCCTCCGCCACCACCGGCCGCGGAAAACGCAGCACGAACCAGTGCGGCGACACCTCGATCTCGGGCTCGGCCACGCCGTACTCGGAACACAGCCGGCGAATGCGCCGGATGCCGGAGCCGATATGCTCCACGGCCTCCATGCGGTGCAGCATGCCGAACAGCAGCGGGTTGCGCGGAATGCTCTTGATGCCCAGGTCCGCCTCGCTCATGCCGGCGGGCAGGCCGCCGGGGCTGACCACCTCGACCCGATCCTTGAACACGTAGACATGCACGTTGGCGGTGGAGCGGTAGTCGCGGTGCACCAGGGCATTGACCACCGCCTCGCGCAGCGCCTCTTCGGGCAGTTCGGGGCGCTCCTCACGCTTCACGTGCCTGATGATGTAGGCGACGTTGAGCTTGGAGAGCAGCCAGGCCATCACCTCGTCGATCATCGAGTAGACGTCGCCGTGGAAGCCACGGCGGTCGAGGATATGCACCTTGTCGGTGCCCATGAACAGGGCGCAGGCCACGTCGGCGCTGATGGAGAATTTCTGGATGTCGCGTGCCAACAGCCAGGCGCCGGCATGGGTCATCCTGCCGTCCTCGGTCAACAGATGCAGGTTCTTGAGCGCGTTTAGCGGCGGCATCTCGGCGGGGATGCGCGCCCGGCGACGGAAGGTGGCCCAGGCCTCGTCGGTCAGGTCCTCCTCCAGGGAGAAGCGCTCGCAGGGCGTCTCGTCGAAGTGGATCAACCCCTCGCGGTAGAAGAACTCGCGGATCTCCTGGCGCGACATCTGCTGGGAGGAGGCGCCCTCGCGCAGGTAGAACTTGCCGCCGAAGGAGTAGGGCTTGCTGTGCTGGGCCGGCACGGTCACGCACAGCACCTCGCCGGCGCTCTCCACCTCCACGGCGATGGGCGGCTCGGCGGAGCGCGCCGTGGCCTGCACATCGGACTTCAGCTTGTTGTGGTCGGCCACGCCGACCACCTCGCCGGCGTCGGTGACGCCGATCAGGATCACCCCGCCGGTGGCGTTGGCAAAGGCACAGATTTCGCGGCCCAGGCCGGAGGTGCCGGCCTTCTTGAACTCGGTGGTAAAGCCCTCCCCGAGCGCGAGCAGGTCGTTCAGCGCCTGCCGGTTCATGCGGCGAGTTCTCCGCTCATCAGCTTGGGCAGCAGCAGATCACGGGCCTTGGCGAGGCGTTCATTGGTCTTGGTCAGCACGTCTACTTGTTGATAGAAATCCGTAGCCTGTTCTTCGAAGAGTGACAACAGCGTCGGCGGAGGAAGCAGGACCTGAATACGGTGCACATCGTTGCGGTTCAGTGTCGGCACGGCTGCGCCACCATTGTACTGTTCAAGGTGCAGCCCAGCCAAAAGATGACGAGCAAAGTGCGGCCGGATCTTCTTGAACTCCTTGACCCACAGCGTGGTATTCAAAGGCCAGTAGTCACTATTCACATACATCACTTGGCCAAGAGAGCCAGAGCGTCCGGTTACCACACCAGGACCAGAAACTTTCTCCTCGGCGTGATACCCCGTTATACCTGTTGAAGCATAGATAGGCACTTCGCCTTCTACCCGCTTCGACACTGGAAGATCAAAACCACGCTGAAGAGTGATCAAGTCCCCAAGCGGAAGTGGCTCCCACCCTTCCGGCACGCCATGGGTGACCTTGACGTGCTCATGTCCCGGGAAGCGCAGATGGGCAAACCACTCCTTGTAGAGCAGGCGGGCCGATTCCTCGAGAAGCTGGATGCGGCGCTGGTTGTTTTCGATCAGGTCATCGTAGCTAGCCAGAATACCCCCAATGCTGTGCTGCACTGGAAGCGTCGGACAAGGGATCGCCAGAGTCTCAGCATCACCAACACGAATGTGATCAACCGTGGCACCAAAGCCCATACCTTTGAGCCGCCCCTGGACCTGTCGTGACTGCAAGGCATAGGCCAGATAGTTCCAGTCAAGCAACTCAGGGTCTGGACGATAGTGAAATAGCCGTTGCCCAAGAAAGACATTATTAACATCTTCTGTGAATCTGCCGACCTCCCCCACAGGAGCTTCCCGGGTCAAGATTACATCACCATACTGCGGCCTGGAGCGACGGGTCCATTTCTCGAACACTTCCTCGGTCACATAACGAACGTTATCAAGGTCAATGAAGCCACCTTTGATGTTGGTGGTTCTTATCATCCTGTAGCCGGTGTCATAGTCAACGACAGGCGCTGTCTTGTTGACACAGTCAACCGCAAGAAGGCATAGCTCATTCAATGGCTTAAACGGCCAGCTCATACCCCCAACTCCTCGAAGTTGCGGCGGATCTTCGCGGCCAGCTTGCTGGCCTCGGCGTCGAGGTCGGCGAGCTCCACATGAATCTCGCGTAGGGTTTCCTCGAAGTCGAAATCTTCGTCCTGCTCTTCCGGGGCGACGCCCACATAGCGGCCGGGGGTCAGGCTCCAGTCGTTGGCGGCGATCTCCTCGATACTGACCAGCTTGACCAGGCCCTCCACGTCGCGCAGCTCGGCGTCCGGGAAGCGCTCGGTGAGCCAGTGGGCCTGCTTCCAGACATAGCGCACGGCCTTGAGCTGCTCGACCAGCTCGTGGCGCGCCGTATCGGCGGCCTTGCGGGCGCGGTTGATCTCGCGGCTGGGCCACAGGCGGCTCTTCTTGGCGGCATACTCCTGCTCGCAGCTGTCGAGCACCCGGCAGGCCAGCTTGTAGAGCAGGTCGGTCTGCTTGACCAGGTCGCGGCTCGCCTCGGCCAGGGGCGCCAGGCGGTCGACGGCCTGCTTGAGGGCGCCATGGGTCAATGACTGCCCACGCCATTCTGCCTGTTCGGCGGCCAGGGTCTCGCGGAAGGCGGCGACGTCGGTGGCAAAGGCGCGACGCGCCTGGGCCAGCTCCTCGCGGGCCTCCATGAGCGGCGCCAGCGAGGGCGAGGCGTCGTTGAGGCTGTCGAGGAAAGGCGCGGCGCTCTCGCCCAGGGCATCCAGGGCCGTGTCGAAGTCAGCCAAGGGAGCGTCGGTGCTTCCCTCCTCATCCTGCCGCTCGAAGCAGGCGGCGGCATCAAACAGGGTGCGCCGGCCATAAGCTTCCACCAGTGCCAGGTAGCGTTCGGTCTCGCCGCGGTAGAGCCAGACGATGGCCTGCAGGTTCTGCTGCTGCTCGGGGCTGAAGTCGTAGATCTTGCGCGTCACCTGGCGATAGATCTGGCGCGCATCGATCATCAGCACCTTGTCGCGATGCTCGGCAGGCTTGGCGCGGTTCAGGAACCACAGCTCGCAGGGCACGCTGCGGGTGTAGAAGAAGTTGCCGCGGATGCCGATCATGGCGTCGACGTCGCCGGTCTCCACCAGCGCCTGTCGCAGACGGGCCTCTTCGCGCCCGGCGCTGGAGGCCTGGGAGGACATCACGAAGCCCGCCCTGCCGCGCTCGTTCAGGTAGCTGTAGAAGTAGCTGATCCAGACGTAGTTGCCGTTGGAGACCTTGCCCTTCTTGTTCACCCCGGGCAGTCCGAAGGGCAGGCGCGGGTCGGCCTTGATCTTCTCGGCGTCGATCTCGTCGACGTTGAACGGCGGGTTGGCCATCACGTAGTCGGCCTTGCCGACCAGCGCGTGGGGGTCCTCGTAGTAGGTGATGGCGCGCTGGATATCGCCCTCCAGGCCGTGCACCGCCAGGTTCATTTTGGCCAGGCGTACGGTGGTGGCGTTCTTCTCCAGGCCACGGAAGGTCAGCCGCTCGCTGGGATTGTCGCCATGCTCCTCCACGGTGCGCGCGCTCTGCACGAACATACCGCCGGAGCCGCAGGCCGGATCCAGTACGGTGCCGCGCTCGGGGTCGAGCACATGGGCGATCAGCGAGACCAGCGACACCGGGGTGAAGAACTCGCCGCCGTCGTGGGCGCCCTGGTCGGCGAACTGGGTCAGGAAGTATTCGTAGATACGCCCGAAGACGTCGCCCTTGACCCGCTTGAGCTCGTCGGGGTTGAGGGTGCGCAGCAGCTGGCCCAGCACCTCGTTGTCGAGCTCCTGGTATTCGCTCTTGGGCAGCACGCCCTTGAGCGAGGCATAGTCGCTCTCGATGGCCTCCATGGCGTCGATGATGGCGCGGGCGCGATCGGCGCTGTCCGGCAACGCCACCAGGTGGTCGAACTGCGCCTCGGGGCGCAGGTAGATGGCGCTGCGCTGGGAGAAGTCCTCCTTGGTGATCTCGCGGGTCTTGCCGCCCCGCGACGGCAGGCTGGCCTGGATGTCGTCCTTCACCGCCAGGTAGCGGCTGAAGGCGTGGCGCAGGAAGACCAGACCCATCACCGGCAGGAAGTATTCGTTGCTGGCGTAGTTCGAGTTGGCGCGCAGGTTGTCCGCGGCGCTCCACAGGCGCTTCTCCAGCGCCTGGATATGTTCCAGTTGAGCCAAGGCCCGCTCCGTTGCTGTTCCCTGTTGCCCCGGGCGGCATGAAACCGCCCGAGCCTAAGTTCATTCGAATGAGGGAACAGTACCACCGAACGCCCCGGGCATCAGCCCGCCAGCCCGGGCGACGCCTCACTGCCAGGGATCGATGCGCAGGTAGAGCCGCGCCTTGAAGCCCTTGCGGCTGGTGAGCGGCACGTAGCGGCCCTCGGCGTCCTCCCTGACCGGCCGGCCGCGCCCCTCGCCCCAGTCCTCGTCGCCGAGGATATAGCGCAGGCGCCAGCCCCCGGCATCGGCGGTGGCCAGTATCACCACCTTCTCGCGAAACAGGTTCTCGTCCGGGACCCGGCGGTTGACGAACCAGCGCCCGCCCACCTTGAACTCGGTGCTGCGCACGGCGATGTCGGCCACCAGCATCATGGTGCGCCCCTGGGTCACGGTGATCTTCGAGCTGTCCAGGTAGACCGAGAAGAGCACCGGGTGGCGGGCATGATCCACCCCGGCCCGCTCGGGATGGCACATCTCGTCGTAGCGACGGAAGATCGCCGAGTCGTGCTCCACCCGGCGGTCGGAGAGGGCCACCGGCGGGTAGAGGCGCGGGGACACCGTGCACTCGAAATGGTAGCTGCCCTCGATGTCGCGGCCCTCGTCGCGGGCCTGCTGCAGCGACGGCGGCAGCGGCAGGTGCTCGACCACCATGCGCCCCAGCATGCGGGCATCGCCGAACAGGAAGCGTGTCAGGTTCTGGTAACCCGATTCGGAGTTGACCATGCCAAAGGGGCCGCTGTGCGCCAGGTAGAGGTGCACCCGCGGGGCGTCCTGGATCCAGGCGCAGTCGATCTTGACCAGGCCGTCGCTCTGCGAGCCCACCACGTGACGGGTGGCGTTGTAGTCGCGGTGGTTGGTGCCCACCAGGCAGAAGAAGCGCTCCGGCGGGAAGTGGCCCCCCAGGTGGTTGACCCGGCCATCCTGCGGCGTGAGCTTGAGGTACTCGGCAATGCTCCTGCGGTTGAAGTTGTTGATGTCCCACAGGCCCAGGAAGCCCGGCACGTTGAGGCCGGCCATCTCGATGCCGTCGTGGGGCGAGCCGTAGGTGAAGACCTTGTCCACGCAGGCGCGGGCCTCGGCGCTGCCGGCCGCGGGGTTCTGCAGCAGGCAGCGGCACACCAGCCCGCCCATGGAGTGGGCCACCAGGTAGACCTTGAAGGACGCCCTCGCCTCGGCATCATCGCCGCAGACGCGCTCGCGCAGCCACAGGATGCGCTCGGAGAGCGCGCGGGCCGCCTCGGGAATCGAGGGGCGCTGCCCCTCCCCCGCCTCGTCCTCGTAGTAGCGGTGGATCAGCAGGGTCTTGCGCGGCAGCCTGGCCTCGCTCACCGCCCCCTCCGCGTAGACGTCCCGATAGCCGTGATCCTTCATCAGCCGGATCACCGGGGATTCGAAGATGAAGGTGTCGAACCGTCCGCTGGGCCCCTGGCGGACCCGGGTCGCCCCCAGGTTGAAGCCCATGTAGGGCGTGTTGACGGTGGCCTCGATCTCGCTGTCGCGCATGGCATAGCCGCGCACGTAGATGATGGGGTGGTAGCGCTCCTGGGTCATCCTGACGCTCCTCCATGGTGGGTCATCGGCGAGGACGGCATCGACGCGACGCCGCAGGCTCATCCGACTCGCGGGTCGCCGGGCAGGTAGTGACCGGTCACGAGACGGTAGGCATCCGAGGTGCGGTCGCCGGGGATGCCGTCGACGCGCAGGAAGATGCCGGGGAAGGTGCTCAACCAGCGCTGCAGGTGCTCGGCCGCCTCGGCCTCGGCCTGGCGGCGGGCGCGGCGCTTGCGGTGCGCCGGCACCAGGGGCTTGCGCTTGGACGCCTCGGCGCCGGCGGGCTCCGCCGCCACGGCCGCGTAGAGGGTGGCGGCGGGCTGGTCGGTGAAGTCGATCAGGCCACGCTCGGACATGCGGCGAAGCAGTACCGCCGCCCCGCACTGCTTCGACACGGCACTGTCGGACCAGCGCCCGTCGGCCACGTAGCGGCCGCTGGTGTAGTGCCCCGAGAAGCTCCACAGGTAGGGGGAGAGGACGTGGGGGTGGTACAGGCGGTACCCCCAGCCGTTGTAGCGCTCCAGCTGGTAGAGGGTACCCGCCAGGCTCCAGTCGGTGTCGGCGCCCAGCCGCTTGAGAGTCATGGCATCCTCGGCGCTCTGCTCCCAGGTGAAGGGCGGCGCGCCGCGCTTGGGCCGGCCCGCCGGCACCTGCACTGTGCGGCCGGTGAGCGGGTCACCGTTGTGCAGGTGGCAGTCGAACCGGCAGCCCGACTCCATGTGGTGCACCACGGCCAGGAAGGCCCAGGGAATGCCGCGGCTGTCGGCCACGGCCTGGTAGCGGTCGCGGTGCTGGAGCAGCCGGTCGACGCCGCGCTCCACCTCGGCGTGGCGCTGGGGCAGGGTATCGCAGCTCTCGAACAGCCGCTCGTACTCGCGGCGCAGGGGGTCGGTCAGTCGGATCGCCATGGCAGCCTCCGGTGCGAGGACCCCATGCGCATCACCCGCCTGCCCTGGAGCCCGTAGGGTTTCCCTGATCAGCGTAGACCAGGAAAGCCATCCGGTTAGCGAGGACTGACGTACCCCCTCCCTAGACGTACCCCCTCCCTAGAAGAAGGTCAGGCCGACCTGGAAGAGCCGCTCCACGTCGCGGATGCGGCGCTTGTCGATCACGAACAGGATGACGTGGTCGCCGGACTCCACCACCACGTCGTCGTGGGCGATCAGCACCTCCTTGCCGCGCACGATGGCGCCGATGGTGGTGCCCCGCGGCAGCTCGATCTCGCCGATGGCACGCCCCACCACCTTCGACGACTGGGTGTCGCCGTGGGCGATCGCCTCGATGGCCTCAGCCGCGCCGCGGCGCAGCGAGTGCACGTTGACGATGTCGCCGCGCCGCACGTGAGTCAGCAGGCTGCCGATGGTGGCCTGCTGGGGCGAGATGGCGATGTCGATCTCGCCGCCCTGCACCAGGTCCACGTAGGCGGCGTTGTTGATCAGCGTCAGCACCTTCTTGGCGCCCATGCGCTTGGCCAGCATCGACGACATGATGTTGACCTCGTCGTCGTTGGTCAGCGCGCAGAAGATGTCGCACTCCTCGACGTTCTCCTCCTCCAGCAGCCGCTTGCTGGTGGCGCTGCCGTGCAGCACCACGGTGCGGTCGAGGCGCTCGGAGAGCACCGTGCAGCGCTCCAGGTTGTGCTCGATGATCTTCAC